>VSNK01000460.1 GCA_009774255.1 Faecalicatena sp. | reverse complement strand
ATGTCTGCCATGCTGCGGTTGATTCCTTCCAAGGATTCTACCAGGCGGGTTAATAATTGTTCGTTCATATGTTCTCCCTTCCGAGTTCTCCATTCAATATTTTTTGAAAACTCAATATCCTTTTCCCTCTGCTTTTTCTCAAATCTGTTGAAATATTCATGTACTGGCATATCTGCTCTATGCTTCTTCCACCATAGGTATCCGTCCCAGTCAAAGACCATGTGTTCAAAATAATATGTTCTTAAATAACCACTATCATCAATTACAAGTGGGTAAACTTGTCCATTTATATCCATTGCCAGATAATACGCCCTATAGACTCCATAGCTGGCGCAGCTATATTCTTTATGTACGGCGTATAGATCAGTCACCGCTGGTATAACCTGAATTATTTTTGACATTCATTCTCCTTTCTTACTCGCTGGGTTCCCTATATACAGTCGGAAAACCGTCCAGTGAAGCGCAAACCCTTGTAAATACCGGCTTTTCTCACTCGTTGATTATCCCCCAGTGAGAAATAGCTCACTTGTCACTCGTTGATTATCCCCCAGTGAGAAAAAACTTGTAAAATAAGGCTTTTCTCTTCACTCGTTGATTTTTTCACTGTCTTTAAGAGAGATAAGGAACTTCTTGCTTTTCCCGCTACCTATTTGCCATGTGTGAGTGAGTCCCTCTTTCCTCATGGCGGCTTTTGCATCCTTAAGGGCATTTTTACTAATCCCTTCAACCATGGCCAGATCATCAAGCTCCGCTACTTCCATTTGTTTGTGCTCGTTCAGGGTTTCCAGGATAAACTCTTTCGCCCCTTCCGCTGCTGGAGCAGCATTTCTTTTGCGGGAATCCTCCAGGATAAACTCTCTATCTTTCTTCTTAGAATAATTTTTAAAAGCCGGCACTCCCGCATTAAGTTCAAACAACACTGTATCTTGCAATTTTCCCCAATTTGATTTCTCATGGGATAAGTAATGAATCCCGCTGTTATCTGAAGCGATACCTGTCATTAATACAGACCTGGAAGCGTCCCATATGTCGGAACTGTCAGCAATCCGTTTGCGCCCCCAGACGTTGCTTTGTTTATTTGCATGCGCAATAATGATAGATGTCATTTTATATGTTTCCCCGAACCCGATCAGAGGGGAAAAGCATTTCCTCATGGCGTTCCTGTCACCCATTCGGAGATTCTCCGGAACAAATGCCTGTACCGGATCATATATCATCAATTCCGGCTTGTTATATTCAACAATTCCTTTTAAAAGGTCGCCGTTAAAATTCAGATCCGTAAAGCGGTCGTCTTCAGGGCCAATATAGTAAATAAGATCCATATTTGCGCCGTTATTTATTAAGCGCTGCTTAAGGACATAGTTCCATGAATCCTCCGCCGAAAATACCACAACCTTGCCCGGCTTATTTTTAAACGGTATTCGATTGCCATTCATAAAAGATTGATTGCCTGACGTGATCCCGGCTACTATAGCGCACCAGATAGAAGTCTTTCCAACTCCACCTTCGCCCGCTATCGTAGTGATTCCATACTTTGGTATGTATCCAGGTATCAGCCATTCGGGTTCTTTTATTTCTACGTCTGCCGCTTTCGCTAAATGAAAATTAGCTTCTTTAAATGTCCGTACCTTTCCATTATCTACCACAGCCCTTTTATAGTACGGTGACCTCGACAGCCACCCTCTGGAAAGAGCCGGAAAAATCTCCTTTTCCAACTCTTTATCCGTCAGCGGCGGCATACACTTTGACTGGTTTTCTGACCGTATCAGACTGCGGATTGAATCATCACCTATTCCCCGGGCCTTTTCTGATCCGATCAGGGCAATCAAGGCCTTATGGCGTTCGCCTTCTGGAATAGTTTCCTGTATCTGGAATGCCTGTTTTCCTTCCTGAACTGGCCCCATCAGGAAATCTACTATTGTGCTGTTCACCTCCGCAATCTCTACATTGTCACCTGGACCATATTCCCATTCATAACAGTTCCCATTTTCATGTATGCTTGGCGGGACTACCACATACCCATCTTCAGCGCGGATGTCAATCCCTTCATATAAATGTATCCGACTTTTGTTTGTTGCTGAATCTTTATAGAAGAGATGATACCCGCCACGGCCGGTAATGCTTGTCCAGGTCTCTGGAAACGAGCCGTGTTCTTTCTGCCAGCTTCTCAGCGTTTCATACCCGTCAATTCCCTTTTCCTTATCCCGATCCAGGTCTATGACAACCAGTCCACCCGATCTGCTGCCTGTTGCGATCGCAATGTTGGCGTCCGGTGTCCTATCCCACCAGGAGGAAATGGTCTGTAGGTCGGTAGTTGCGTCCTTAAAACCATTTTTCGTAATTGGAATTTTACTCCTGGGCTTTAAAGGCAGCACGGCGAAACCCATTTTTGCGTATCTAAGGGCGAAGTCTTTCATGCTCCCTTCCATCAGCTCACCGCCTCGCCCTGGTACCATTTTTCATTGAAATATGCCCGGGCGACCTTCCCGCTGATCGTCAAGAACCCTTTTGCCTGCAATTCTGCGTTCAGATCACGAATGATACTGTACGCTTTCCCTGTGGATATCCCCAGGGTTTCCGCAATCTCCTTTGCGGTTATGTAACTTTTCTCCATACGTTCCCTTCTTTCCTTCTGATACTTGTCCACGTCCTCGATCATGTCCAT
>VSNK01000046.1:6972-23619 GCA_009774255.1 Faecalicatena sp. | reverse complement strand
CTTTTCAATGGGCTGGATGCGTTACAGTTCGCGGCCGGTTAGGCCGTGAACTGTAACGCATGCGGAATTATGCCGCTTCGCGGCTGCGGCTGGCGCGATACTCACGGCAGATTTCATCGGCCGTGAGTATAACTTCTGCTCCGGGCAGGACCGAACCTGCGGTCACATTACAGAAAGGAGAATTCTGATACTTCCTTCGGATATCAGAAGCAGTAATACATCACCATGTCAGAAAAAACTTTAGTCATCGCGGAAAAGCCATCCGTAGCGCGGGATATCGCCCGTGTCATGCATTGCAGCAAAAAATCTAATACTTATCTTGAGGGGAACCAGTACATCGTCACCTGGGCGCTGGGACATCTGGTCACCCTTGCGGATCCGGAAGAATACGGCAGGCAGTATCAGTCCTGGAATATGGACACGCTTCCCATGCTTCCAAAAGAATGGAAGCTGGTGGTGATCAAACAGACCTCCCGCCAGTATGCCGCTGTCAAGGAGCTCCTGCACCGCAAGGACGTATCACAGGTCATCATCGCGACCGACGCCGGGAGAGAAGGCGAACTGGTTGCCCGCTGGATTCTCGACAAGGCCGGCAGCAAAAAGCCTGTCCGGCGCCTCTGGATTTCCTCTGTCACAGACAAGGCCATCCGGGAAGGTTTCTCCAATCTAAAACCCGGAAAAGACTATGAAAACCTGTATCACGCGGCCGTTGCGAGGGCACAGTCCGACTGGGTGGTCGGAATCAACGCGACCCGCGCCCTGACCTGCAAGTATAACGCCCAGCTTTCCTGCGGCCGCGTCCAGACTCCCACCCTCGCCATGATCGCCGCGCGCGAAGAAGAGATCCGGCATTTTCAGCCAAAAGCCTACTATGGATTGAAAGCAGTTTCCGGCGGCATTACCTACACCTGGACGGACAGCAAAACCGGTTCCGGCCGTACCTTTGACAAGGAAAGAATCGAAAAGCTCCGCGCGCAGTCGTCCTCCGAAATGCTCAAGATCACGGAAATACGGCGAAAGACAAAGCATTCCGGCGCTCCCGCCCTCTATGACCTTACGACCCTGCAAAGAGAAGCGAACCAGAAATACGGCTTTTCCGCGAAGGAAACCCTCAATATCATGCAGCGTCTGTACGAAAATCATAAGGTTCTGACCTACCCGCGGACGGATTCCCGGTATCTGACCTCAGATATGCTCGATACCATCGAGGAACGCTTAAAGGCCTGTGCCGTCGGTCCTTACAAAAAGCTGGCTCTGAAGCTTTCCCGCCAGAAGCTGCGGGGGAAGGCCGCCTTTGTGAATAACAGCAAGGTCAGCGACCACCATGCCATCATTCCCACGGAGCAGTTCGTGGATCTCAGTCATATGAGTCATGAAGAACGAAAAATCTATGACCTGGTAGTGCGGCGTTTTCTCGCCGTCCTCTGCCCTGCCTGTGAATACGAAGAAACCTCCGTCAAGGCGGCAATCGGATGCGAAGTATTTCAGGCACGGGGAACCATCCTGAAGGCTCCCGGCTGGCGGGAAGCCTACGATCAGGACTATGAAGAATTAGAAGAAGACGATCCGGAGGAATACGGCCCGGACGGCAGCCCGGCTTTTTCGCTCCGCTCCGGCTCCTCCGATAACCTGCTCCAGGAAGAAGCCGCCAGGTCACTGCGTCAGGGCGCGTCCCTCCCGGTCTCCGGATTGTCCGTGACCGAGGGCAAGACAAAGCCGCCGGCATATTTTACGGAAGGCACCTTGATCGCTGCCATGGAAAATCCGGTGAAATACCTGCGGCACAAGGACAAAACGATCATCCGTACTCTGGGAGAAACCGGCGGACTTGGCACTGTGGCCACCCGCGCAGATATCATCGAAAAGCTGTTCAACAGCTTTCTCATGGAAAAACGCGGGAATGAAATCCATCTCACTTCAAAAGGAAAACAGCTTTTGGAGCTGGTTCCCCAGGATCTGAAAAGCCCGGAGCTGACCGCTTCCTGGGAGCAGCGCCTGCAGGCGATTGCCGCAGGCCGGGAATCAGACAAAAAATTCATGTCTGAAATACAGGACTACACCATATCTCTGATCCAGGAGATCAAGACCGGAAACGGCACCTTCCGCCACGATAACATGACCCGGAAGAAATGCCCTCAGTGCGGAAAGTTCATGCTGGAAGTCAACGGCAAGCACGGAAAGCTGCTGGTCTGCCAGGATCGGGAATGCGGATACCGCGAAACACTTTCCAGGCATACCAATGCCCGCTGCCCTGTCTGCCATAAGAAAATGGAGCTCGTCGGCAAAGACGACGGACAGCGCTTTGTATGCGCCTGCGGATACCGTGAAAAGCTGAGTGCTTTTGAGGAACGCAGAAAAAAAGAAGGAAAAGGCGTCAACAAACGCGATATCAACAACTATATGAAGAAGCAGGCCAAAGAAGCAAAAGAACCCATCAATCAGGCATTTGCCGAAGCCTTCGCCAAGCTAAAACTGGACGACAATTGATAAATGCACAAAAAGTACTGCCGGGAAATGGCATTTTCAAAAATCCATTTCCCGGCAGCCCTTTTTATATTTTCACGCGAACCGTACAGAAATACGGGATGCGCAGACTATACTTCCTGCTCAAACAGATGCCGGATCAATGTATGTCCTTTTTCTACCATGATGCCGCTTTCCAGTCCTGCCTTCTCGTCATATCTGACCGCTTTTCCGTTCCGCCCGCCACATGCCACATCTTCACCATGCGCATTCCGCGCCCCGAGATCTTTGGTACTGTCATAGAGCAGATAGGGAACCGGGTCCGCCACATGGGTACGTACTCTCACCGGAGTCGGATGATCCGGCAGTACCAGCATACGGAAGTCAACATTTTCCGCATGCAGCCTTTCCGCCACCGGCCCGATGATCTGTTCATCGATCCGCTCGATCGCCGTGATCTTATCCGCATAGCTCCCCTGGTGTCCCATTTCGTCCGGAGCCTCGATATGTATATAGGCAAAATCGTCCTCTCCCAGAAGCGCTTCCACTGCCGCCTGCCCTTTTCCTCTGTAATTGGTATTCAGGCCGCCGTTGGCACCCTCCACGGAAATAATGCGCATTCCCGCGCCTGCCGCGATTCCCTTCAGCAGATCTACCGCAGAGATCATCGCGCCCTTCAGGTGATGCTCCTCCTCAAACGAAGACAGTGCAGGTCTCGTACCGCCGCCCCAGAACCAGGCAGAGTTGGCAGGATTCAGCCCCTGCTCCTTCCGCCTGAGATTGATGGGATGGTTGGACAGGATATCCCAGCTCTTCACCATCATCTCCCGCAGCACCGGATCCTGCGGCAGATACTCTCCGATTCTCTGCGTCAAAATATCATGGGGCGCCGTCAGTTCCACAACCTTGCCATGCTTCCAGATCAGAAGATGACGATAGCTGGTTCCCACATAGAACTCATAGCCTTCCCGCTTCAGCCCCTCTTTCAGCGCCTCGATCAGAACCGCCGCCTCGGCAGTGCTGATCTCGCCGGAGCTATGGTCCAGAATATGGCGGTCCTCATACTTCTCCTCCTCCTCAGACAGAGTCACAATATTACAGCGGTAGGACACATCGTCCTCTTTCATATCCACCCCGATGCTCAGCGCCTCCAGCGGAGAACGCCCCGTATAATACTTCGCGGGATCATAACCAATGACGGACAGATTTGCCGTATCGCTGCCCGGAGACATTCCCTCCGGCACGGTCCGCACCCTTCCAATCTCGGATCTTTGCGCCAGCCGGTCCATATTCGGTGTCCGCGCCGCTTCCAGCGGTGTTCGTCCGTCCAGCTCCTCCAAAGGTTCGTCCGCCATCCCGTCACATAACACAATCAAATATTTTTTCATCTCTGTCTCACTATCCTTCCACACGGATTCGGTGGAGAATGCCCGGGAACTCCTTCGCGTTTTCCTCATATTCCCGCTCCGTAAGCATACCGGTCAAAAATCCGAATTCCCCTTCCAGTCCCTGTGCCCTGATAATCTCGACCGGACCGAATTTACTTTCCACATGTGCGCTCAAAGCCTCCGGCTCCCCGGAAATCCGGACGAAGAACTGTTTGCTTGTATCCGCGAACGGGAGCAGTTCCAGCTTATCACTTTTCCACATGGTCATGATATTTCTGTGAAGATGCTTTGCCTCATCCACCACATCCGCGACTACGGCACTTGCCGTCGGAAGCTTGCCCGCGCCGCTGCCGTAGAACATGGCATCGCCCAGAACATTTCCATGCACAAAAATTGCATTGAACACATCATTGACATTGTAGAGCGGATGCTCTTTTTTCAATAGATACGGTGCCACCGCGGCCTGGAGAAGGTCGCCCTGACGCTTGCTGGTAGCCAGCAGCTTGATGGTCATCTCCATCGCCTTCGCGTACATCATATCTTCTTTCGTGATCTTTGTGATTCCTTCTGTGTAAATATCTTCAAAGTCTACCTGCTGCCCGGAGATCAAGGAAGACAGAATGGCAATTTTACGGCAGGCGTCATAGCCTTCCACATCTGCTTCCGGATTGCGCTCCGCATACCCCTTCTCCTGGGCTTCCTTCAGCACATCGTCATAATCCGAACCTTCGTAGAACATTTTTGTCATCATGTAGTTGGTCGTTCCGTTCAGGATTCCCGTGATCTCTTCGATCTCATCTGCTGTCATGGAGGAATTCAGCGGACGAATGATGGGAATTCCGCCCCCCACGCTCGCCTCGAACAGAAAATTGATATCCCTCTCCCGCGCGATCGACAGCAGCTCCGCTCCATGCTTCGCAACAAGCGCTTTGTTGGAAGTCGCCACGCTTTTCCCCGCAAGAAGACATTTTTTCACAAAGGTGTAGGCCGGCTCAATTCCTCCCATAACCTCCACCACAATCTGAATCTCCGGATCATTCACGATGATATCAAAATCATGGATAATTTTTTTCTGAATCGGATCCTCGGGAAAATCGCGCAGATCCAGCACATATTTGACAGAAAGCTCATCCCCGATCCTCTGGTTGATACGCGCTCCGTTCGTATTGATAACCTCCACCACACCGGAGCCCACCGTACCATATCCCATTACAGCTATATTTACCATCTCTATTTTCCTCTTCTCTTTATATTGTACTCACGGCAAATACTTCCAGCCGTGCGATTGGATGCTCCAGGGAGCATCCAACTCACTTAGTTACAGTTCACGGCCTAACCGGCCGCAAACTGTAACGCATCCAGCACCGTGAACAGTAACCCCACTTATCCATTCGCAAAAACCGTGCTGACGCACTCTTGCGTCTGCATACCGTTGGAAATTCTGCCGTGAATATCGCGCAAGCCGCCTGCTTTACCTCGTTGTCACGGCTCCCAGATAAGCATTAATGAAGGGATCAATATTCCCGTCCATCACACTGTTCACATTACTGATCTCCGCATTCGTCCGATGATCCTTCACCATCGTATAAGGCTGCATGACATAAGACCTGATCTGATTTCCGAACCCGATCTCCTTCACATCCCCGCGGATATCCGACATTTTTTCCGCCTGTTCCTGCTGCTTGAGCAGATACAGCTTGGATTTCAGCATCTGCATCGCTTTATCCTTATTCATGTGCTGAGAACGCTCATTCTGGCACTGCACCACGATCCCCGTAGGCAGATGCGTGATCCGGACCGCAGATGAAGTCTTATTGATATGCTGGCCTCCGGCACCGCTGGAACGGTAGGTGTCAACCCGCAGGTCATCTTCATTGATATCAATCTCAATATCATCCTCAATATCGGGAATCACATCACAGGACGAAAATGACGTCTGCCGTTTGCCCGCCGCGTTGAACGGAGAGATCCGCACCAGACGGTGGACCCCTTTCTCCGAGCGCAGAAATCCATAGGCATTCTCCCCGGACACCTCGAAGGTGACACCCTTGATTCCGGCCACGTCTCCTTCTAGATAATCCAGAACCTCCAGCGAAAATCCCTTCTTCTCCGCCCATCGGCTGTACATCCGGTAGAGCATCCCGGTCCAGTCGCAGGACTCGGTCCCTCCGGCCCCCGCGTGAAGCGTCACGATCGCATTGCTCTTATCATATTCCCCGGTCAGAAGCGTCTGGATCCGAAGCTCTTCAAATTCTGCCTTGAACCGCTCCAGCTCCTCTTCGATCTCCCCAATGGTCTCCTCATCCGGATCTTCTTCGCTCATCTCGATCAGAAGCCCCAGATCCTCATGATCCGCGAGCATTCCCTCAATCTTCTTTACCGAATCCTGAAGGCTTTTCAGTTCCTTCATGGTATGCTGAGATTCCTCCGGCCGGTCCCAGAACCCGGGTTCCTCAATATTTCTTTCCAGTTCCTCGATTCTTTCCTTCTTTGACGCTAAGTCAAAGTGAATCCCTCAAATCCTTCAGCGGTTCTTCATATGCAAGCAGAGTTGCTTTTAATTCATCTAATAAAACCACCTTATTCACCTCTTTCTTTATTCTGAGCACTCTCGGAAACTCCCTTGCACCCATCTTTGCGGCTGAGTTTCCGAGAATGCTCTATACTATATTTTTATTTAACCATGATCCAATGCCGGCTGTCAGGCTACTTTCTTCCGCAGCACTGTTTGTACTTTTTGCCGCTTCCGCACGGGCATGGATCGTTCGGATAGACCTTCTTGGTATCACGCTTCTTCGGCGCACGCACCGCGCTGTCGTCCTTGTTGGTTCCGGTCACCTTCGCGACCTGCTCCCTCTCCACCTTCTGCTCCACACGTACATGGAACAGTGTCCGGATGGTCATCTCCGCGATCGCGTTCGTCATAGCGCCGAACATATCATAGCCCATCATCTTATATTCTACAAGAGGATCGCGCTGTCCATACGCCTGCAGGCCGATTCCCTGACGGAGCTGATCCATATCATCAATATGATCCATCCATCTTCCGTCAATGGCCTTGAGAAGAACAACCCGCTCCAACTCACGGATATGCTCCGGCTCCGGAAATTCCGCCTCTTTCGCCTCATATGCCTTCACTGCCTTTTCCTTCAGCAGATGCTTCAGCTCTTTCTGCTGCATATCCTGAATTTCCTTCACGGAAGGCAGTACCAGCTGCGGAATCACCCCATGAAGGGCAACATCCAGACCGGACAGATCCCATTCTTCGGAATCCACCTCAGGAGACACATACCGATCCGTGGTATTCTCCACATACTCCGTGATCATATTGTAGACCGTATCCCGCATGCTCTCTCCGTCCAGTACACGGCGGCGTTCTCCGTAAATGATCTCCCTCTGCTCGTTCATGACCTGGTCATATTCCAGCAGGTTCTTACGGATTCCAAAGTTGTTGCTCTCGATCTTCTTCTGTGCCTTCTCAATGGCATTGGAAAGCATCTTATGTTCGATCTGCTCATCTTCTTCTACGCCCAGCGTGTTGAACACGCTCATCAGCTTCTCGGAACCGAACAGACGCAGCAGATCATCCTCCAGTGATATATAAAAGCGGGATTCTCCCGGATCTCCCTGACGTCCGGAACGTCCGCGGAGCTGGTTGTCGATTCGCCTGGACTCATGCCGCTCCGTACCGATGATCTTCAGACCGCCGGCCTTCCTGGCCTCCTCGTCCAGCTTGATATCCGTACCTCGGCCCGCCATGTTGGTTGCGATAGTAACCGCGCCGTGCACTCCCGCGTCCGCGACAATCTCCGCTTCCATCTCATGAAACTTCGCGTTCAGGACATTATGCTGGATTCCTTCCCTTTTCAACATCTTGCTCAGCAGTTCCGACACCTCGATCGTAATGGTGCCCACCAGAACCGGCTGCCCGGTCGCATGCGCCTCCTTGACTGCTTTTACGACCGCCCGGTACTTCCCTTCCTTTGTCTTATAGACCGCGTCGTCCAGATCCTTTCTCTGTACCGGAAGATTGGTCGGAATCTCCACAACGTCCATCCCGTAGATATCCCGGAATTCCTTTTCTTCTGTCAAAGCAGTACCGGTCATACCGCTCTTCTTCTCAAACTTATTAAACAGATTCTGGAACGTAATGGTTGCCAGTGTCTTGCTTTCCCTCTTTACCTTGACATGCTCTTTCGCCTCGATCGCCTGATGAAGTCCGTCCGAATACCGTCTTCCCGGCATGATACGTCCGGTAAATTCATCTACGATCACGACCTCTCCCTCAGGAGTCACCACATAATCCTGGTCACGGAACATCAGATTGTGCGCCCGCAGCGCAAGGATAATATTGTGCTGGATCTCCAGATTCTCCGGATCCGCCAGATTCTCCAGATGGAAGAACTTCTCCACCTTCTTCACACCGTCCTCCGTCAGATTGACGGATTTTTCCTTCTCGTTGACAATATAATCACCGGTCTCCTCAATGTCCTCTCCCATGATGGCGTTCATCTTGGAGAACTCACCGCTCGCTTCTCCGCGTTCCAACTGTCTTGCCAGTATGTCGCAGGCCTCATAAAGCTTTGTGGACTTGCCGCTCTGCCCGGAAATGATCAGCGGTGTTCTTGCCTCGTCAATCAGGACCGAGTCCACCTCATCAATGATCGCGTAATTCAGGCCGCGCTGTACAAGCTGCTCTTTATAGATCACCATGTTATCCCTCAGGTAATCAAAGCCCAGCTCATTGTTGGTCACATATGTGATATCACAGTTATATGCCTGGCGGCGCTCATCATTGTCCATACTGTTCAGCACGACACCGACCGTCAGTCCCAAAAATTCATGAACCTTTCCCATCCACTCCGCATCACGTTTTGCCAGATAGTCATTGACCGTGACAATGTAGATGCCCTTTCCCGGCAGCGCGTTCAGATATGCCGGCAAAGTAGAAACAAGTGTCTTACCTTCTCCGGTCCTCATCTCAGCGATTCTGCCCTGATGCAGGATCACACCGCCGATCAGCTGTACCCTGTAATGCCGCATCCCCAGGCTTCTCACCGCAGCTTCCCGGACGACCGCAAAAGCCTCAGGCAGAATATCATCCAGAGTCTCCCCGTCCTCCAGGCGCTGCCGGAATTCTCTGGTCTTTCCCTTTAGCTCTTCATCACTAAGAGCCTGCATCTCAGGCTCTAACTCTTCAATCCGGTCCACGATGGGGTAAATACGCTTCAGTTCGTTTTCACTGTGCGTACCAAATATTTTCTCTAACAAGCCCATAATCTGCAATTAACTCCTTCTTCTGTTTATTCAGAATTCATTATAGCAGATTACACGGCATTTTCAAGACATTTTCACTTTTCAGTCTTATTTCATGCCTCTGGACGAAGCAAAAAGTTAAATTCCGCTCCGCAAGAGAGGCAATTCGTATGGCGGCAGCGGAACAAAGCACGGGCCGTCTGACAATCGGAAAGAACAGAAGATCAGAACAAAAGAAAAAGCCGCAGGATGAAGCTGCTGCGGCTCTGTCTTTAGATAGGGAATTGAATTCCTCCCTGCAAATTAATTTCCGGATATATAATTGTCAAAATATCCCTGCACCAGGATCACCGGCGTTCCCTTATCCCCTGACCCACTGGTCAGATCGCACAGGGATCCGATCAGATCCGTGATCCTCCGGGGAGTCGTCCCCTGGGATACCATATCTCCCACCAGATTATCCTTCTTCTCCTCAATCCGCTTCGAGATCGCGTCCTGCAGTTCCTTCCCGGACAGATCCTTAAAATCATTGTCCGCCAGATACTTCAGCTTCAATTCATTGGGCGTACCTTCCAGCCCCTTCGTATTCGCCACCGACACACAAGGGTCTGCCAGCTCCCAGATCTTTCCCACAGGATCCTTGAACGCACCGTCCCCATATACCATGACTTCCACATGCTTTCCCGTTTTTTCCAAAATCTGCCTCTGCACGTCCTCCACCAGTCCCATGCAGTCTCTCGGAAACAGCTTTACCATTTCCTCCGTAGATTTATTAGAGCCAAGCAGCCCGAAACGCTCATTGCAGCCGCTGCCGTCCACCGAACCGGTCAGGATATCATCCAGCCCCAACACGATCTCTGCACCTGCCGCCTTCAGAATCCGCTTCGTCCTCGCCCGGGTATGTATATCACAGGCCAGGACACGCTTCGTATATTTTAGGATTTCCCGCGGATTATTGGCAAAGATCACTTCCGCTTCCGCGCCCTGCTCCCGGATCAGTTCACTATAATAAGCCACATAGTCCACACCCGTAAAACGATGCTTGTTCTCCCCGAACAGCTCTCTGTACCTCTTCACATCCAGTACGTCACTGTAGGGATTGACACCCGCCTCGTCCACCTGATCCAGCGTTACAAGCTCATTGCCAACCTCGTCGCTTGGATAGCTCAGCATCAATACGATCTTCTTCGCGCCTCTCGCGATTCCCTTCAGACACACGGCAAACCGGTTGCGGGACAGGATCGGGAAGATCACCCCAATGGTCCCTCCACCCAGCTTTTCTCTCACATCTTTCGCGATCGCGTCAATTGACGCATAGTTTCCCTGCGCCCTCGCGACGATGGACTCTGTCGCCGCGATCACGTCCCTGTCCCTCAGGGCAAATCCCTCGCTCTTTGCCGCTTCCAGCACACTATTCACAATAATATCCGCCAGGTCATCCCCTTTTCGGATGATCGGACATCTGATTCCTCTTGAAACCGTACCTACTTTTCTTTCCATCTTTCATACCCCTTGTAATAAATAATCATATCTGCTGCGTACCCTCACAGATACCGTATCTCTACTTTATCATACCCGCCGGATTTTCACAATGTACTTTTCCGCATATTCCATAAATTATGGTTTCATTTTCTTACAGAATCTTATATAATATACATAAATCATGAATGTATACTGAACGCCAGATAAATCGGCCTTGAGTATAACTATTCGGAACAGAAGGCCACAGTCCCATCCTCAAAAGGAATATCCTGAAATATTCTAATTAAGAAAGCAGGTGAAAAAATGACATTAGAAGAACAAAAGCAGATCGCCATAGATTATTACGTGAATCTCATGAGAATAAAAGCATCCGAGACAGGAGAAAACAAAGAGTTAGATTATCAGATCAGAGTAGCGAGGGTGAAGCTATCAACTTTCGGGCTGGACGTGTCGGAATTGGAACCGTGATCTTCCATGAATACTTCCGCCCACATATAGAAGCCACGCTTCGCGAGGCTTCTATTGTCATAAATAGCAAAGAGCTGCCAGGGAATTTTAATTTTCCGGCAGCTCTTTGCTATATTTTTACCAATTTGTTATGCCAGACGCAGCCTCCGTCTTCCACGCCCCTTCATCTGATGTGTCACAAATTCCACATGGCGGTCCATCCATCCGTCCATCCGTCCGATCACTTTTCCCATTGTCAGCGCGCTGAGCAGCGTCCCGATTCCCAGTCCGCTGATTCCGCCAAGACATACCGATGTCAATACCGCCGTTGTCACCACGCAGATCAAGTCAAAAGAAACCTTGATCCTTGCAAATGTCATCCCGGTAATATCCGAGAGTTCCTTCGGGAAAAGGTCCGTCGGGATAATCGGCATTTTACAGCGGTTGGACAGCGCGACTCCAAAGCAGATGATCAGGTAGCTCGCCGCAAAATAAAAGAGCCGGAACGGAACCGCCGCAGGCAGCACCCGGATCCATTCCTTATGTACATCCATCATAAGCCCAAACGCGAATCCAACGCCAAAGCTCAGAAGATACTGCGGCATAAATCTTTTTCTGAGCACCATTAGGCTGATCACCAGCATACTCTGGAAAATATAAGTCCAGGTTCCCAGTGAAAATACAGGAAGTACCTCGCTCAAAGCGTATGTCATACTGGACACTGCCGAGATGCCCGTTCCCGAATACAGCATCAGAACCACGCCAAAGCTATTCATCACAATGATAAGCGGAAGAACCATTTCTCCTCTGACCAGTGTTTTCTTTGTTTCCATTTTTATATCCCTCCATTTTTCATGCATTCACGCATGCCGTTCTTTTTTTCTCGATTCTCATCCACCTCTCCGGCGGATCCTCATTGATTTTCCACATTACATGTCACACCCAGACCAGTCACTACTCTATCTCGTCTGCACATACTAAGTTACCACATATGCAAATATAAAACAAATGAATAATTTCTATTTACCCATAGACATTATCTATGATTTGTTGTAAGATATGATACAGCATCAAAAGGTCATGCGTTTCATACCTGAATCATCACGCTATTGTCAAAGACAAACCGGAGGTATTCTATATGAACCTGTATCAGTTAAGATATTTCGAAGAACTTGCCCGGGAGCAGCACTATACCAATGCCGCCCAGCACCTGAGCATCTCACAGCCCAGCCTGAGCCACGCCATTTCACAGCTGGAAGAAGAGCTTGGAGTACAGTTGTTCGAAAAAGCCGGCAGAGGAACCCGTCTGACAGAATATGGACATGAATTCCTGCAATGTGTCACACGTTCGCTCTCCATTCTGGACAACGGCATCGAAGAAATGCAGCGCTACGCAAGAGGCGAAGACCTGATCCACCTGGGCTTTCTCACACAGCTGGGTGTTCATTTCATTCCGGAACTGGCATCCGGCTTCCTGGCCCAAAGCCCCGGCTGCCGGACAGATTTCACCTTCCACGCGGATCGTACCCCCGAACTGCTGGAAGGCCTGCGGCTTAGGAAATTTGATCTCATCTTCTGCGCCCGCCCCATAGAATCCGAGGATTTCTCCTGCGTCCCCATTGAACGCCAGGAACTTGTCCTGATCGTCCACAAGGACCATCCCCTTGCTGAAAATGACTCCATATCCCTGGAAAATACACTGGATTATCCCTATATCTTTTTCGACAACAGTACCGGGCTACGCCCCGTCATCGACGAACTCTTCGAAAAAATCGGCCGGCGCCCCAGGATCGCTTACGAAACAGACGAGGAACAGGTCATTTTCGGGCTGGTATCCTACGGCTTTGGAATTGCCGTCACTCCCTACCGTGAACTGCTCTTAAAGCTGAATGTAAAAATTATCCCCATCCTTCATCCCGGCTGGGAAGGCAATATTTACATGGTCTCCAATAAACAGGTATACCTGACTCCCGCAGTAAAGAACTTCCGGGATTTCATACTCCGCCGCCTTCTGGAGCGATGAGCCGAAACCACATGACAAAATGCACTTCCTCCCGGAGGGTTTTTGTTTTATAGGAAAATTCGGAGAAGTTTCCTGTAGAAGAACGAAAATGGCTGCCATACCCGGAATTTTTATTCCTTGTATGACAGCCCGTTTTACTACTCCCTAACCCGGATAAACCGGAAAAGCACAATACGGAAATTTTGCCATATTGCGCAAGAAATTGTTTCTAAGTGCCTAACCCGGACAAGCCGGAACCAAAACATTGCCATATTGCGCAAGCTTTCGTTGTTAAGTTCTTTAATACACCACGGCCCCGAATGGCATCAGCGCCAGCTTCGCCAATTTAAAGTGCTGCATCCCAAACGGAATCCCAATGATCGTGATACACAGCGCACCGCCGATCACCAGGTGCTCCAGCGCCAGCGGCAGCCCCGAGATCAACAGCCACAGGACATTCAGCAGAAACGATCCTGCCCCGCCTCCATACTGAACATCCTTCCCAAACGGGAAGAAACTCAGCTGCGCAAATTTAAAACACTGCATGCCCACAGGAATCCCCACGATCGTGATACACCACAGACAGCCCGCCAGACACCAGCTCAGCCCGGTAAACGCACCGCCAAATACAAACCATAATACATTTCCCAAACATCCCATATATTCTACCTTCCTTTCATAAAAATATCTACTTGAAAAAATTCATCCCCTTATCCCTTCCTTCTGCTCCCGGCCCGGTCTATGTTCTTAACTCCGTTTATGCTCTCAATTCAGTTTATGCTCCCCATCTGCTTGAGTTCCACCATCAGCGCTTCCACATAGCTGATTGCTTCCCTGACCTGCTCCCTTGCCTCCGCGATCCGGGTCTGTACCATATAATCCGAGATCGGGTTGTCAAAAAACACATCCGCAAAGGATAAAAAGCTGCTGACCTCTATCCGCAGATTCATCGGAATTTCCACATCTCCCAGTTCCTTCCGGCATCTGGGCAGCGCTCGTGTCGCCGCTTCCATGCAGCCGGCTGCCTCATTCATCCTCGAATGCTTGAACAGATCCGAAATCAGCCCTCCGCCGAACAAATCAACGATCCCCCATTGTCTTGCACTTTCCAGCTTTTTCTGTGCCGCCCTCAGACTCGCAAGCGCACATGCGCCCGCTCCCATTGCCTCTCTGATTTCCTGTTTCCTTGTTCCCTCCGGCATTTCCATTGTCTCTTTGCTCGCCTGTTTCCTTGTTCCCTCCGGCATTTCCATTGTCTCTTTGTTCTCCTGTTTCCTTGTTTCCTCTGACATTTCCATTTCCTCACTTTCTTAAGTATCGCCTGTCTGCCCGGTGTCCTAATAGATATGGCAGCACAGCTTTTGAATCTCAGCAAGTTCATGTGGCTTTCCGTATAACAAGGTATAAAGAGAAATTTCCTTATGATATAAAAAAAAGACCTCTACCATGACATCAGCCACAATAAAAGTCTTGCCATCTCATTTGATACGGATACCTCTCGGTATCGGTTGACGGTTTCAAATCCACCCGTTCTCAGTAATCAGGTGTTCAGCTACTCCCTTTCAATTGCTTGATAAAAATATATCACTCTTCCCCCGTACTGTCAAGCACCTTAAGAAAATCTTTAGGATTTTCCCTCAGTACCTCCACCCTGCACTCATGGCGCTTCGATTTATCCTCTTTATAATACGCAATCCCAACTGCCAGAATCCGCCCCGTATACTCCGGCTTCTGACCGATCTTCCCCTCAAATCGGAGCGCATACTGACGGTCTTTAATCTGTTGGATCGCCTCTTCTGCCGTATGATCTACTTTCAGTTCAATGATGATCGCGTCATCCGTTTTCCGAAAAGGATAAAAGATATAATCCACATATCCCACACCCGCTTTATCTTCCCGCTCGATTCGGTAATGATCAACCGCCTGCAGATACGCCCACTTGATGACAGACGCCAGTTCGGCCTCATTACTGTATACCATCAGCGGACTCTCTGTGTTATGGACAAATTGCATGATCTCCGTCATGGTTTTTGTATCACCGGCTAATGTAGCCTGAAGCATCCTGCCTGACTCCTTAGTCAGACGGTGAACATTTCCCAATGAAGGCTCTCTCCGAACCATGTCCGCAAAACGGTCCATCAACTCTTTATTCGGAATGGACACACAGCCATCCTCATAATTCAGGAAACCGTAAACCACCATTGCAGAAAAGATTTCATCTTTTGTCTTCAATTCCATGGATACGGCCGCATACTCCTGTACCTTAGCTGGAACCGGAATATCCGCGATCATCAGTCCCACATCCTCCTTCACCTCATCCACATTTGCGCCGATATAGTAAAACAGCTCATCATATGGGCCGGAACTGGTCCAATAGTTCCCTAAATTGTTGTTCGCCAGAGCAAGCACCACGGACCTGGGATTATAGACACGCCTCCCGCCTTTTGTATGATACCCGTCATACCAGATCCGCAGACCTTCCCTCGTGACATGGCGCCGCGGAAAATTCTGTGCCTCATACCTTGCGTAAAGCTCATCCACTTCTTCCTCTGTGAATCCGAAATATTCTTCGTATTTTTCTTCATTTACCATCGTATACTCGCAGAACATATTCAATTCAGAGCCGCTGGAATACTTGGCGATCGGAAGGATGCCGGTCATATAGGCCATTTCTACATACGCTTTATCCTTCAGCAGATTGCTGAGAAATTTTGTAAATCTCTCCTTGTCTGATTCCGAAACAAAATCCTGATGATAAATATAATCCCATTCATCGAGTACAAAAATAAATTGCTCTCCATTTCCGTATTCGTAAATCTTTTTCAATGCGTCCCAGACTGCATCCGTTTCTCTGACAGGAATATCCGGATATGCCATCTGCAGATCCGTAATCAGCCCTTCTTCTATCCTTGAGATATATTGTTTGTATGAAGCGCATTCTCTGGGCATCTCATGAAACATAATATGAATCACATTGTGTTGATTCAGATGCTTTTTATACCACGGATACCCGGAGGCCCGGAGGCTTCCGAACATTGAACTGCTATCCGCTCCTTTTCCGAAAAAGGACACGATCATATTCGCCGCCGTTGTCTTTCCAAACCGGCGCGGTCTGGTAATACAGATATATTTGAGGCTTCCGCCCCGGAAGGACTCTGCCGCTTCTGCCGCATTTTCCGCCGCATGCTTCTTCAATTCCAGGATCGGCACGAGTTCATCCAGGATATCTGTTTTGTCCACAAAGTACGTAAGCGAAACAGCCTCCCGAAAAAGGCCGTAAGCATTTTTTCCATTCAAATAGACTCCCATTTTACCAATAGCCTCCTTCTCCGTAAATATCGTGCCGGCCGCGAACTGTAACCGCAAAGCGGCATAACTATTCACTCATCTTACCATAAACCTTGAAAATATGGTATAGCATCCTTAAAAACAATTGAAAATCATGAAATCTCTTGATACCTTATGAAACGGCCGAATGGCCTCGATCGGATGGCTTTAGGTATACTTTTGCATGCAAAACGGCAGCTCCAGTCCATTCTCCTCCAGCAGTTCCCGATCCGTAAGAATCTCTTCCGTCCGCCCGTCTTTCACGATTTTCCCGTCCGCCAT
>VSNK01000046.1:0-6962 GCA_009774255.1 Faecalicatena sp. | reverse complement strand
CTCTCACAGGTATCCAAGATCAGATCCAGGTCATGAGACGCAATGATCTTGAGATGCCTGAAAGAATTCAAGATACGGATCAGATTCCGCCTGTTCCTTGGATCCAGCGTGATCGACGGCTCATCCATCAAAATAATATCCGGCATCATCGACAGGATCGTCGCGATCGAGATCAGCTTCTTCTCTCCTCCCGACATCTTGTAGATCTGCTTCTCCCGCAGATGCCAGGTCCCCGTCATCCGAAGCGCCTGCTCCACCCGCCTCTCCACTTCCTGCTCCGGCAGCCCATAATTCCTCGGCGCAAACGCAATATCCTCATAAGCCGTATTCATAAACAACTGGCTGTCCGAATCCTGGAACACATACCCGATCTTCGAGCGGATCTGTGCCAGCGTACGCTTTTCCACCGGAATCCCCCCCACGCTTATGGAGCCGGTAAAATCCAGGTTCAGTCCTACCAGCAGCTTCAAAAAGGTAGACTTCCCCACCCCGTTCGCGCCGATAATGCCGATGGAATCCGTCTCCGACGCATGCAGAAAAATCTGCTGCAGAATCTCCTTCCCCTTTTCATACCCAAAGGATACATTTTCCACATCAATCCGTATATGGCTCATATCCTCACCTCTCCGTTTTCTATAAAGTATATATCCTGACCCACACTCGCGCCTTTGGCCCGTTCCATATACCTACTCCATCTTCTATAAAATATATATCCTGACCCACACTCGCGCCTTTGGCCCGTTCCATATACCTACTGCGTCTTCTATAAAATATATATCCTGACCCACACTCGCGCCTGAAGCGGCCACATTTCGGCATCTGCCGTACGTTTAAAACAGCTCCCCCGCCAGCCGGACAACCGGCCATTTCCGAAAGACCGCGATCACCGCCAGCCAGAATACCAGATACGCGATATCCTGCGGCCGGATTCCCGCCTTTTCCCGAATATAAAGAAAATCTCCCTGATATCCTCTCAACCTCATACTGTCATACACCTCATTTGCCCGATCCATGCTCCGCAGGAGCAATTGCCCCGCCAGCGGCCCCCAGGCCCGAAAATGAATCCCCTTCTGGCGAGGCGCCCGAAGCATATACGCCTGCGTGATACGGTTCACTTCCTCCAGCAGGACCGTAATATAACGGTATGTCAGCATAAACTGCGTCACAGCCGCCTTAGGGATACGCAGCATACGGAATGCATAGCACAGCTTTTCCACCGAAGTAGTGGCAATCAGCAGATAAGAAGCCAGTACACTGAATCCCCCCTTCATGATCAGCGTTGCCATAGACAAAATCCCCGCGCTGACCCGGACTCCATCGATCCATATGGTATTTTTATCCAGAAACGGATTCCAGATCCCCACAAGACAGACCAGCGGCAATACCAGCCGAAGCCGTTTCAGTGTGTCTTTGAAAGACAGCTCCGACAATATAAAAACCGCAGCCGGATAGACCATCATACCGGCCGTCCCTGCCACGTCATACTTATGAAAGGATACCACCGCCGCGATATACACGATTGTCACCACGAACTTGACCAGCGGATGAATCCGATTCACCCACTGGTCTCTTGATGCCAGCGTATCCATATGATGTATTTCATAAATCGCGCCATTGATCTTATTCATATCCGCTCTCTCTGCCGCCGCTCCCAATGTTTTCCAAAAAATTTAAACAAATAGCATGCTCCTACGCAGACCGCCAGGACCGCCGCACCCCCCGCGATTCCGGAAAATGTGGTTCCAAATGCTGACTCCGAGCCTCTAAACGCATAATCCGGAAGCACTGCCGCAGCCTCCTGTATATTGCCCGCTGTCTCATAAATCCCACCTTCCGCTTCCAGCTGTGCCGTACCGGTCAGCCGTTCCAGCGACCACTCCAGCCCGTCCGGATCGGAAGAAGCCGCCAGGGAAAGTCCCCCGCCAATCAGCACCGCCGCTGCTGCCAGAATCACCATTGTCTTCCGAAACGAAAATCTTCCCTTCTCCTGCTCTTCCTGAGAACTCCCGAACAGCAGCTCCGGCCTTGCCTCATGTACGAACACGAGCACCGCTGCCGTAATCAGCCCTTCCACAAGCCCAATCGCAAGATGAATCGGCTGCATCGTCCCCACAAATGCCCCGAAAGGCAGTTCCGTAATTCCGGAAGCCAGCGTTTCCAGACATACACTGAAAGCCCCCAGCTGCAGGGTCAGCACACATCCCAGGATCGACGACGCCGCAATCCTGGCCTTGGACATCCCATGTCTCATCATCGGCTTCCAGATCAGCAAGGTCCCTATAAAGCACCCATAAAAAGCCATATTCCACACATTGCACCCCAGTGCCAGCAGGCCCCCGTCCGCAAAGAGCAGCCCCTGAATCAGAAGCACCCCGATCATGGTCAGAAAGCCGGCATACGGTCCAAGGAGAGCCGACAGAAGCATTCCGCCGCATAAATGCCCGCTCGAACCAGTCCCGGGAATCGTAAAATTAATCATCTGCGCAGCAAACACAAAGGCTCCCATCACCCCCATTACAGGAACCTTTTTCGTATCCTCATCCAACCGTACCTTTTTCACCGAATAAACTGCCGCCGCTGCCGAGCAGGCATACATTGTACCTGCCACCGCCGGAGCGACCAGCGCATCTGCCATATGCATCCCATATCCCTCCTGTTTTATAACCAATGTTTCACTCTGTCATTGCGCCAGCCGCAGCCGTGAAGCGGCATGTTTCTTTATGCGGCTGTACGCAGTGTGTTATACTGAGCGCCAGAATTATCTGACGCTCAGTATAACACACTGCTGCGTCAACGCAAGCCCCCAAGGGGGTTATATTTATTGAAACAAAATAAAATCTATGATAAAATAAAGAAGGCCTTTTCATGGCGAATGATAAAATTGAGGTGGACAATATGCAAAGGATTTTAGTAGCAGATGACGTGGAGATTAACCGCGAAATACTGTGTGATATACTGATGGACGGTTATATCGTAGAGACAGCGGAGGACGGGGCACAGGCCATCCGGATACTGAAAGAATACCAAAGCGACATCGCCGCCCTTCTTCTGGATCTGCAGATGCCGAATATGGACGGCTATGCGGTGCTCACATGGATGGAGGATATGAGATGGCTCGATACGATCCCCGTTGTGATCATAAGCGCCGAGCGATCCATAGAGATTGAGAATTATTGCTTCGAAAAAGGCGTTTCCGATTTCATACATAAGCCCTTCAACAGCTCCATTGTGCGCAAACGCGTGGACAATATCGTAGAACTATACACACGCAAGAACGGTCTGGAGGAAAAGCTTGCGCTCCAGGCAAAGACATTGGAGGAACAGGAACTCATCATTCAGCTTCAGACGCGCCGCCTGAAGGATACCAAGATCTTCAACGATCTGATGATGCAGTACCATGCAGCCATCCTGGAGGTGGAAGCGAAGCTAAACGTACTGTACGCAGAATTTGCCCAGGAGTACAACCGCAATCCGTTTGAATCCATCAAAAGCCGGCTGAAATCGCCGAAAAGCATTTATGAAAAGCTGGAACGCAGGGGATTTCCCATCAACACGGACAGCATCCGCGAGCACCTGACCGACGTGGCAGGCGTCCGCGTGATCTGCTCCTTCCCGGATGACATTTACCGCCTGGCAGAGCTGGTCGTCAGCCACGACGACATTATCCTTGTCCAGAAAAAAGACTACATCAAGAACCCGAAGCCCAACGGCTACCGGAGCCTGCATCTGATCCTGGATGTACCGATCTTCTTATCCGTCGGAAAGCAGTACATGAAAGTGGAAATGCAGTTTCGGACCATCGCCATGGATTTCTGGGCCAGCCTGGAACACAAGCTGAGATATAAAAAGAATATGGAAAATACGGAGGAGATCGAGCGCCAGCTCAAGGTCTGTGCCGACTCCATTGATATCCTGGATGATCAGATGCTTCAGATCCGCAATAAGATCGACAAGACACACTCGGCTCTGCTCAGGCGCGACCAGTAGAGTATTCGGATTTCTATTTCTCACATATATCTGCTCAGCACCCTGCGGCAATGGGAACCGGACTGCTC
This sequence comes from Faecalicatena sp., assembly GCA_009774255.1. GTDB lineage: Bacteria > Bacillota > Clostridia > Lachnospirales > Lachnospiraceae > Schaedlerella. Next base: position 2,907 of record VSNK01000046.1, on the reverse strand, counting down.
CCATGTCGGCACCCGACACAAACAATCCTGAAAGATTACTTTCATACTTACAGCTTGCGTTCCGTACGCAAGCTGTGATTTTCTCTTTTTCCTATATCGCCATCGTCTTCTCACTTTCAAATGCTTTCGCGATCACTCCCACCAGAACCGCCCCAAGCACCAGCGTCACCCCGAGAGTCATCCCATACTGCGCGAAGGTCACTTCCTGCGTCAAGATCCCCTGCAGCGCGATAGACGTATTATAGATCGGGATCATATAGAACCAGCTTTTCGGCGGCTCTGTTGTGAACATGGTTATAATCCCCAGTACCAGCACCAGCATGTAGATCGGTGTCACATAGGTGCTCGCCTCCTTCACCGTTTTCGCTAACACAGAGATGAGCACAATAATCGCCGAATATAAAAACGCGATCGCAACCAGCAATACCGCCAGCATCCCGATCTGCTGCCAGTCGAGCGTCAGATTGATTCCCAGCTCTTCTCCCGAGGCTCCCCCCAGCATCTGCGGCATAAACAGCACCATCGCAGCCACATAGATCACCGACGACACCCCGGAAATGATCATCAGGGCAAATACCTTTCCAAGCACGATCGAGCTTCTCTTGATGGGAGATACCAACAGGCTCGCCATTGTCCCCCGCTCCTTCTCTCCTGCCACCATGTCCGTTCCGATTCCCATTGCCCCCGCGAACAGCAGAATCGATACAAAGTAAGGCAGCATCGCTCCCAGAATCTTTCCCCCGGCCTTCTGGTCATCCTGGATCACCATATCCGGATTGTCCGAGTTCACCGTAAATACGGTCAGCCTCTGCATATCCTCCACCCGTTCCGCCAAAAGCGCCTGCCGGTACAGCTCCAGCGCCCCTGCGGAAATCGAGTCATACGCCGCCCGTGAATAATCCTCGGATGGGTTATAGTAGACCTTCACCTGGACGATCGCGTCCCCTGACTTATAATTCCTCACGGCCTCCGAAAAATTCCCCGGGAACTCGATCCACAGGTCCGCCTCTCCGTCCCGGATCCTCTCCGTCACTGCTTCCCGGTCGTCCACGCCGCGGATATCGCAGGATACCTCCGCCTGTCTCAAAAATCCCTCAAATTCATCCGGCATATTTTCCACATACACGATCGGAACATGCTTTTCTATATCTGACTCCGCCTTCTTGCTCATATTGCTGACCAGGCTCATCACCGCAACCATAATGATCACCGGGAGGATAAACACGGAGAACAGCATCTTCCCGTCTTTGAATACCCGGTCCAACTCCTTGCCGCATATCTGTTTGATCCCGCTCATCATAACGCCTCCCCCTTTCTCGTCCTGTAGAGTTCAAAAAACGCGTCCTCCAGATCTTCGGTTCCGGTTTCCTGAAGAATCTCCTCCAGCCTCCCCTCCGACACCTTCTTCCCGTCGATAATCACGCCGATCCGATCACAGATCTTCTCCGCCTCCGACATAATATGGGTAGAAATGATCACCAGCTTCCCCTCACTCTTAAGCTTTTTCAGATAATCCGTCACCCCCCGCGCCGTCACCACATCCAGTCCATTGGTCGGCTCGTCAAAGATCACGATGTCCGGATCATGAACGAGGCACACCGCGATGGCCGCCTTCTGCTCCATCCCTGTAGACAGTTCCTTGATTTTCTTATGCGCGAAATCCTGAATCCCAAAATATTCAAACAGCTCTTCCTTTCTTGCCTGTAGCTTCTCCTGCGGCACATGATGGAGCTTTCCAAAAAAGTTGAACATATAATCTACGGAAAACTGCGGATCCAGCTTAATATCCCCCGTCAAAAATCCAATCTTCTCCCGCACCTGCTCCGGTTCCTTCTGCACCTCATGACCGGCAACATAGATCTCCCCCTTCGTAGGGCGGATAATGGTGGAAATGCACCGAAGCGTGGTCGTCTTTCCCGCTCCGTTCGGTCCCAGCAGCCCATAGATTTCCCCCGGCACCGCCCGCAGGCTCAGATCATCCACCGCCGTTTTCAAAGGATTCTTCGTTTTTGATTCCTTCATCTGTTTCTTATTTAATTTATAGATCTTCGTCAAGTTACGAATCTCGATCACAAATATCACCCTCCTGCCTATGTTAAACTATACTCACGTCCGATGAAACCTGCCGTGAGTATTGCGCCAGCCGCAGCCGGACAGTTAATTGAATAACAGTCACTGTCCTCACATTTTTTTATTATAAAACAGCCTGCCCGCCAGGAACAGTACAAAATACAGCATCACCAACGCCCACACCGTCCAAAATACTTCCATACTGAAAAATCCGGAAACCAGCATTGTCACATATCCCGCCACAATCATCAGTACTCCTGCCGTATAGTGTGCCTTCAGCGTGACCTGAATATTCCGCTCATCCGATTCTTTCAGCCTGTTTATACGCAGCTTCTTCTCATCCCGAAGCACACTTCTGATCTTCAGAAACCATACCATACTGACTACCAGTACTCCGCCTCCCACTCCCATGTACAATCCGGACAAAAATGCCTGATCCTCCCCGGACCGCAGCAGCACACACGAAACCGCGATGGCCGCCGCTCCCGCAAGGATCAGCACCGGAATAAAGCGCTTTCTTCTTATCAGCTTTTCTCTGTATTCCTCATCTGAACCGGCAGGTTCCCACATTGATTTGAACAACATACGTTTTCCTCCTCCAAATCGAATATAAAAATGTCCTCAATCTGCTTCCCAAAGTACTGCGCAATCTTGTGCGCAAGAACCAATGACGCCTTATACTTCCCATTTTCCAGAGAAATAATCGTCTGCCGCGTCACCTCCACCGCATCCGCAAGCTCACTCTGGGTAATCCTCCACGCTTTCCTCAGCTCCTGGATCCTGTTCTTCACCTCGCCCCCCCCTCTGGATTTTTGTTATACTCACGAGCAATATGAA
>VSNK01000459.1 GCA_009774255.1 Faecalicatena sp. | reverse complement strand
TTGTATCTTCGTTGTTGCCCTTATCGGGTTGTGTTACACAATCTTTAAGGATAGAAAAAAGAAATAGCCGCCACTACCTACAATAGTGACGGCTTGCCTAAATTAAATTATAGGTAAAAAATCACAGAAGGGGTAGAGCCGCTTGCATGGCTTTCCCTCTGTCTATAATATAGCACATCTATCAGAATGATTCAAGAATCTTTTTCATTTTCCCCCACAAGTGGACGAAAACGGTTACAGGTCACACCTTGACCAGGCGTGACCTGCAACTCAGGCCGCATTTTGAATTGCCTACGGCAATGGGCGGCCTGAATACCAGCTTTTATGTGCATCCTCCCGACCAATCAGCGTGGTGATTGGCCGGGGTGTGACATGTAACCGAAAACGGTTACTGTTCACGGCCTAACCGTGCACTCGCTGCACGGTTAGCCGCCAGAAAAGTGATGGGGCGATGACATCTGCCCCATCGCCGAAGGGCACTAAGCGGAGCGTAGACATTTTAAATGGTAGATGTCGTTACTATGAGCGGCCGGCTAGGCCGTGAATAGTAACCCGAATTGTGGATAAAAATATGGCGGCCGCTCATTGTTAGAATAAGAAATAAGTAGTATCCTATAATAAGGAAGGAGGCAGATGACATGATGGGTGAGATCATATTGACAAATGAAATTATTTTGAAGATAAAGAAAGAGACATTTTATTTAGTGCACAGGCTTATGGGTGGAAATCTGGCTTCAATGATTCTGTATGGTTCCTGTGCCAGAGGAGATTATACAAGGGAATCTGACGTAGATATTGCTCTGCTTACAAAATGTGACCGCATGGAAGCAAAAAAATATGATGATGGCCTGGATGCGATTGCGACTCAACTGGCAATGAAATATTTTGCTGTAGTCAATTTTGTCTGTCTTCCGCAGGATGAATTTATAGAAAAAAAAGCATGGTATGGTTACTTTCAAAATATTGAAAAGGAAGGAGAGGTGCTCTATGGATAAGGAATATGCACAAATCCTTGCTAAAATACGGTTGGACAGAGCAGATGAACTTCTTTCGGAAGCACAAGAATTACTGGAAAAAGGAGAATGAAGAATGAAAAGACAGGTATTTAACCCATATTTACCGCTGGATACCTATATTCCGGACGGAGAGCCGCATGTGTTCGGCGACAGGGTCTATGTATATGGAAGCCACGACGCAGAGGGCGGCGAATATTATTGTATGCTTGATTATGAATGTTGGTCAGCGCCAGTTGGCGACCTGACAGACTGGCGGTGTGAAGGCACGATCTATAGGGCAGAGCAGTGCAGGCATTATTGCGAAGAGCGGCAGGATATCTATGCGCCTGATGTAGTGCAGGGCAATGACGGCAGGTACTACCTGTATTATGATCTGTCCGGGAGAGACGGGCATGGCTTTGACGGGCCGATTTCAGTAGCTGTTTGTGATAGTCCGGCCGGGAAGTATGAATATTATGGGGATGTGAGATACCAGGACGGAAGGCCGATGACAAGGTTTATTCCGTTTGACCCGGCGGTGATCAATGATGACGGGCATATCTGGCTGTACTATGGATGGGGGTTAGGGTATGATTTCAGCGATCCTGCGCAGCAGCCCATGTTTCATCAGGTCATGAGCGGCATTTTCAATAAACCAGTTGAGGAGATCCGTTCGGAAAAGGAATCTGTCCTGGGGGCAAACGCCGTGGAACTGCAGGACGATATGCTGACGGTAAAGACAGAGCCGAAACGAATCCTGCCGGCAACTACGATGGCTCCCAAAGGTACGGAAATTTATGACCATTCCTTTTATGAAGCTGCGTCCATAAGGAAAGTAAAGGATACATATTATTTTATCTATTCCTCAAAAGAAGGGCATGAGTTGTGTTATGCAACAAGCAAATTTCCAGACCGGGATTTTACATACCGGGGCGTGATCATTTCTAATGGCGATATCGGGTATCATGGGAGAAAGCCGGAAGACCGTCTTGCGGTGACCGGGACAAATCATGGGAGTATTGAGCAGATAGATGGGCAATACTATATCTTTTATCACCGTTCCACGCATAACAGCCTGTCTTCCAGACAGGGATGTGCGGAACCCATTGTGATAGAAAGTGATGGTAAGATCAGACAGGTGGAGATGACAAGCTGCGGCTTGAATGGGGGCCCGCTGGCGGCAAGCGGCATATATCCTGCGGCGATCGCATGCAATCTGACGAACGGGAAAGCGCATCATTTATCTGCCACGGAAGAAAATCCTGATATTGCGAATATTACGCATGATGATAAAGACAGATTTATTGGCGGGATAGAAACAGGAACCTATATCGGATTCAAATATTTTGAATTCGCCGGAAATGAAAAATTAAAGATAACTACCCGTGGAACCGGACAGGGAAAGATCTTTGTATCCGTACAGATGGATGGGGAGCCGGTCGCAGAGATAGCAGTAAAAGCAACTGAGGACTGGACAGATTCAGAGAGTGTCGGTATAACCGGATTGAAAGGAAAACAGGCATTATTCTTGAAATATGTTGGTGAGCAAACAATTTCTTTATTAAAAATAGAGTTTTGCTGATGTTTTTATGTCATTGCCATCCGTTACAGTTCACTGGCCAGCCAGCAAACTGTAACGAATTCAGCCCATTTTAAGTCGCCTTCGGCGGTCCTAAGCGCCAGCGACGCTTGTTTAGGACGGACC
>VSNK01000458.1 GCA_009774255.1 Faecalicatena sp. | reverse complement strand
AGGATGAAGCTGTTAAAGTTGGCATAAAATCAAATGCTAATTAGGCCAGTTATTAATTATTCGATGTACTAGTATAATCCACACTAATTAACCGTACATTTCGCTGGTCTAAATTTCCATCTGCCGCGTTGTCGTCAATCGACGTAGCCACTGCTACGCCTCATTCCTCCGCCTTGCAGGCTGAAAATTTATCCTGTGCGAGAATGTACCGGTAATTAGTGTGGATTATACTAGTACAGCATTGCGTAATTAACGGTGAATTCTGCACCTGCTATTTCTGCCAGCACTGCGTTGTCGTCAATCAACGATGCCACCGCATCGCCTCTTTCCTCCGCCTTGTCCTGACAAAAATATCAGGCACATTATTCACCATTATATACGCAATGCTGTACTAGTATGTAGATTTTACAAAAGTATATAATGAACAGGTGAAACAGTATGGCAGGAGTCGAGAGGCTGCCATGGAAACCATCCGTATCTGTAAAGACAGGGACGTGCTTCGTGAATTTTTGTTAGGCAGGGAAAAGGAGGTTATATCTATTATGATGTCTTTATTTGATGAAGAGAAGATTATGCGTACCCATGTTGCGAGTGAAAAGCGTGAAGCCGCAAGGGAATCAGCAGAAAAAATGTTAAGGTTAGGGAAGTTGTCGGTGGAGGAAATTGCAAGCTGTTTTACTGATCTGTCCGTGGAGGATGTTCGGGAAATTGAAAAAGGGCTGCTTCAAACGATATAATATCTGATGGCAGGCAGATACAATAAAGTATATAGAATCCCCGGCTGAAAATGGATACAGCCGGGGTTATTCACATGGAGGATAAAGTGAAAGAATCAGAAATGACAGGGAAAGTACATTCCGCTGTCTACCACCAGTGCCAGCAGAGAGGATACGCCGCCCCGGCAGATGTGCTGATTGACATAGGAGTGCTGCCCCGGCAGAAATATGAGAGTGTAAAGTGGGGGAAGAAATGGAAAAAGAACCGGACAAAAAATATAAAACCATGAAGAAAATCATGGATGCTTTAGAGGATATTTTATGCTCCTATCAGGGAAGGGGGCATCAATCAGTATATGTTGACCTGGATTCCCTTGCACTTTTTACAAGCCTGATCGCATACAGACAGATACAGGTAGAAAATTACAGGTACGATTATGATGATAATATCCGAGAGGACGAAGAAGCCAGACGGATTTACAGGGAGCTTGCCCCGCAGACAAGATGGCGTGTGGGACGGCATACCCAGATAGAACCGATACGGATGAATGCATTGAAGCAGATTTCATCCTTGGGTATGCCGACGTATCAGGGACAGATTTATTATGCAGGTACAGGCTCTGTCCTGATATGTGGGGAAATCCTGCCCTATGAGATTTTCCAGTTGTTTACAGATATGCCGGAAGTGAAGAAATTATATGTTTTCCCCTACCCGTTCCGGGAGGGATGGGAGAAGCCGCTCTATTTTTCTTTTGAGCCGACGAAACTGTGGTAAGCTTCCCTTTTGGACTATGATGGAGCTGCTCCTCAAAAGCGTCAAGCGCTCCACTTCTTCCTTGCTTGATGAGTTCTTTTCTGACTTACGCAAGAAAATGGGGAATCCAATCTCACAGACCATCCACTGCTCACAGCAGGCTTTCAGCAAAGCAAGGGCTGGTATCAGCCACACCATTTTTCAGGAATGCTTTGAAAATGTCCTGGATTTCCTCTGCAGTACGGAATCCCTAAACTATCATCGTCGTCTTGGCGGAATATGGGGCATCCAGCCTATTGCCATTGATGGATCCAAGATTCCCTTGCCGAACAGAAAAGCCCTTCTCCACAAATACGGCAGTATTGGGAGAGGCGCAAGCTCTCCCACTGCCATGGCCAGCATTGCTTATGATGTGCTCAATCACCGTATTCTTGACGCTCTGCTTGAACCCATGAGCGTTGATGAACGTACCCTTGCGGCACGCCATATAGATCACATCAGATGCAAAAGCCGGACAGTTCTATTATGCACCATGTTCATCTTCGATAGGGGATATGCTTCAAAAAAATTAATATCTTACATCGAAAATGAGATCCATGCGCGTAATCTTTTTCGGCTCCGCTCAAAATTCAACCTGGAGATCGATGCAGGGCCTGACCAATTTCAACGGCTTTTCAGAGAACTCCATCCAGCAGGAATTTTGGATTTCTGTACTCCTTGCCAATCTTGCGATGCTGATCAAAACAGAAACCGACGGCATCATTGATGAAACGGTCAATACAGGACAGAATAGGCACAGATACCACACAAATATGAATGAACTGATCGGATGTATCAGCAGATATTTCCCTGAATATATGGAAGCAGATACCTGTACGGAACAAAGAGAAGTCATACGCTATATTTTCTGCTTTGCCATATCCACAAGAGTCCGTGATAAAAAGGGGAACGGGGAATCACACCCGCGTAAAAAACCGCGTAATGTAAAAAACCATTATAACTGTAAGACGACCCATTAAAATAACCGCGGAGCATAAAGTGTCAGACAACGTTATGATATCTAAAAAATAAACAGTTATTTTCGAAATAATAAGCACCAAGAGGGAAGTCTGCGATTTTTTTAGGTTGTAAGTTCCAACAACTCATTCTTTCACACATTACGATGTCATTTATTCCAAGCACATACTAAGTTGTTAACATTGGATGACAAATACCAAAATTAAAACCAATACCCCGCC
>VSNK01000457.1 GCA_009774255.1 Faecalicatena sp. | reverse complement strand
GGCAATAAAAATGATAAAACTACAGGCGATACCGGGGCGGATGTTACAGAGAATAGAACCGATAAAAGCGGAAATGATAAAAGCGGAAATGATAAAAGCGGGGGCGATAAATCCGGAGAATCGACAGGTAATACGGCGAATGAAGGCGCGGACAACGGAGCGGGCAGTACAAGGCAAAATCCAGGGGTCAATTCAGGAGACAACTCAGTGGATAACCCAGGAGGCGAGCCGGCAGACAGTGCGACGGGCAGTCAGGAGGATCAATTGTCAGACAATCCGGCGGTTGATGAAGCACAGGGGAACTTGAAATAGGGATCTGTATTCGTTAGTTTTCTACAACTCCTAATACTCATGGGCGATGAAATCTGCCGTGAGTATCATTCCGGCTGTGCGGTTGGAAAAAGTATAGTTTTGTCTTTGACGGAAAGCAGGTACTGAAGATGGAATACATTCCCGCAAAAACAATCGTCACAAAAACGAAAGCTCCGTCCCAATGGTTCGGAATTGATTATAATATGAATATTTACAAGGGCTGCTGTCATGGCTGCATCTACTGTGACAGCCGCTCGGACTGCTATCAGATTGATGACTTTGACCGTGTCCGGGCAAAAGAAAATGCGCTGCAGATCATCAGGGATGACCTCCGCCGGAAGACAAAAAGCGGTGTGGTGGGGACGGGTGCCATGAGTGATCCTTACAATCCATTCGAAAAAGAACTGCTGCTGACGCGCCATGCCATGGAATTGTGCGATGCATTTGAGTTCGGCATGGCAATCGCGACGAAGAGTACTCTGCTGGAACGGGATATTGATATCCTGCAGAGCATTGCGGAACATTCCCCGGTGCTGTTAAAGATTACGGTGACAACGGCGGACGATGGTCTGGCAGAGAAGATCGAGCCTTATGTCGCGCGGCCAGGCGCGAGATTTGGGATGATCAAGAAATTAAGCGAAAGCGGTCTTTATACCGGCATCTTATTGATGCCGGTTCTGCCTTTTCTGGAGGACAGTGAGGAAAATGTGGGGGAGATCATCCGCCGGGCAGAGGCAGCCGGGGCGAGGTTTATTTATCCTGCATTTGGAATGACTCTGCGGGGGAATCAGCGGGACTGGTATTTTTATAAGCTGGAGGAGCTGTTCCCGAGACAGGGGCTGGCGGAAAAGTACCGGAAGCGGTACGGAAACTATTATGAATGTCGGAGCCCGAAGGCGAAAAAGCTGTGGGATTATTTTACAGGGGAGTGCCAGAAGAGGGGAATTGTGTATCGGATGGAGGATATCATCAGCCAGTATAAAAGGGCTTACCGGGTGGAGCAGTTGAGTTTGTTTTGAGAATGGTTCTTCTTAAATTTGCTGGAATATTTAACTTCAAGCTTCATCCTCCAAAATCTCCCTAAACATTTCTTTTACATCTGTATAGCTTTTAACATTCGGATCTTTGCTTATCCTCTCGGCTTCTTCAAAGGCTTCTAATGTTTCTTTGTTTAGTTCTGCCCTGCCTCCATCCGTTAGACCTTGTAAATAAGTAATGGCATAAGTCAACTTATAATCAGGTATAGCATCCACCAACTGAAACAATTTTTCTCTCTCACTCATTGCTTGCGCCCTTTCTTTCTTTTTTTCGTCAACAATAGATATATGATTCACTCGTCAAAAGCTCTCATTTTCCTTGCTGGCTAATTTTCTGAATCTCCATGCCACAATATATGTCAACAATGCACCACATTGCCTCCATATATTGTAGCACGAATCTTCGAAAAATTATCTCAGCAATGAAAATGGACTTTTGACGGTCGAATCATATATTCAATTGTAGCACATGACTGCGGGGGAACACAAGAAAAAATATTGACTAACGCAGCCGCATTTTGGTCATTTATGCATAGGTTGCTAATCCAAAATATCAGTTTTATTGCAATAAATTGCTTAAAACTGATATTTCGGATTGCAACCGTACAGGTGGCAAAATTTTTGAAATAAATCGGCAAAAAGTAATGAAAAAAGACTGCGTCAGCTTAAAATAAAGGATGAATAGACAATAGCATACAAAAGAGGAGGCTGAAATGGGCGCAGTATATGGGTATGTGCGTGTAAGCACCAGGGAGCAGAACGAAGACAGGCAGGTCATTGCATTGCGAGAAAGGGATGTGCCGAAGAAGAACATTTTTATTGATAAGCAATCAGGCAAAGACTTCGAACGTCCTATGTACCATCGGATGCTGAAAATCTTAAGGAGGGATGATCTGATCTATGTAAAAAGCATTGACCGTCTGGGAAGGAACTATGAGGAAATCCTGGAGCAGTGGAGGATTTTGACAAAGGAGAAGAAAGTGGATATTGTCGTGCTTGACATGGAACTTTTGGATACCCGGCGGGGCAAGGATCTGATGGGAACGTTTTTGAGCGATATTGTACTGCAGGTGCTTTCATTTGTGGCGGAAAATGAGCGGAGGAATATCAGGCAGAGACAGAAGGAGGGGATCGAAGCCGCAAGACTGCGGGGGGTGCGGTTTGGCAGACCCAAAAGACAGGTGCCGGATAACTTTGAACAAATCTGCTGTAGGTGGAAAAATGGTGAGATTATAGGGAAGGAAGCGGCCAGGCTCTGCGATATGCCGCTGACCACATTTTACGGAAGGGCGAAAAAGTTGCAGGAGCAATAAAAATAAAACAATAAAAAGACAAAAAAATAGAATGTGAAAACCTTTTAT
>VSNK01000456.1 GCA_009774255.1 Faecalicatena sp. | reverse complement strand
GTACGCCGCAGTGCGCATCCCCCGGAGGGTTTTTGTTCTATAGGAAAATTCGGAGAAGTTTCCTATAGAACAAAAAAGCAGAGGTGTTCATCCCTCTGCTTTCCTCTTCTCTCCCAATATCTTCTCCCGGCAGGCGCTGACCGGATACCAACTGCACCCGTCGCAGATATCTGCGAGCATCTCCGGTGTCATCTCTTCTCTGATCCTCTCCACAAGCTCCTGGTAAATGTAATCCTTCTCTTCCAGATGAAAATATTCCATCACCTTCCGGTCATACCGCTTCACCTTTTCGTTTGTGCTGCACAGGTCCGTCCCCAGCATATGGGGGCATCTGGCGCACAGGTCATCGGTGGAGCAGGTCAGATGGATCTTCACCGGTTCCCCGCCTCTTAATGTCTGCGTGACCCGGTTCATATTTTCTACAAATGCAGCGTCATACCCTTTTCCGGAATAGCCCTGGGTGCAGAGAAGGTGATGTGGTCTTAGGTCCATTGCAGCACCGCCCCCAATCGAGCCTGCAGCTTCAATCCCAAAAAGGACGCTGCAGCCGCTTTGATGACTGCTGTCGGAATAAAAGGCAGCACACAGGCCGTGATTCCGGTCCATACGGATGCTTTCATCAGGATACAGAACATCAGCACACCGACCGCATAATTGACAGTCGTTCCTAAAATGAGGAACAGTAAGAACATCCCTTTCTGTTTTCTCAGCTTTGTACCTGTGCCGATCAGGTAGGCCATGATCGGGAACGATAACAGAAAGCCGCCGGTAGGCCCGATAAAATGCTGGAACCCACCGCTGAAACCTGCCAGCACCGGAACGCCGACCGCACCCAGCAGTATGTAGATGAGCATGGAGATTGCCCCCCGCTTCGCCCCAAGGACGATCCCGGCCAATGTTACCGCAAAGGTCTGCATAGTCATCGGCACCCCCATCGGCATGGGAATGGAAATCTGCGCCATGACCGCTGTAATGGCTGTCATAATGGCAATGCTGCATATGTCCTGAGTGGAAATTTTTGAGTTCTGCATCGTAAATACCCCCTGATGTTTTCACATATTTTTTCAGGAATCCCTCTTCTCCTTTTTATACAGGTTTCAGATGGAATCTTTTCTCAGTATAAATGGAAATGCATTGATTGTCAACCATTTTATCATTTTGGTTTACATTCTCATGTTTTTTCTACTTTCCTACATACTTTCCTAAATACTTTCCGTCATTCATCCTTCGAATCCTTTTCCAATTATACTTTCCATCGATCACAAAATTCCCTGCTCTGTCCTGCAAAACTGTACATCCAGATCCAGCTGCCCCTCAACGCCGTCTACATATCCTTTCTCCGTAAATTGCCAGAACGTAAAATCATAGGGAGTCTGCGGCACTGCCTCATAGTCCGCGTACCAGATCGGATAACCCGCCAGTTGTTCCATATCAAACTCAAAAGACTCCCAGACCATGTTGCCGTATACCATGGGCTGATACCCCGCTTCTTTTATTTTCTCGCAAAACAAAATCGTATTTCTTGTAAACTGTTCACCGGACACACCGTCCGTACGCGCCGTGTCGTCCCGTATTCTTTCCGGGTCAAATACAACCGGAAGCTGCAATTCATACCCTGCCAGGTTATCCAGCACAAGCTGTGCCTCCTCTAATGTCTCTTCCTCACTGACCGCCTGTGAAAAAAAATAGACTCCCACATCAATCCCGGCATCCTGCGCGTTTACAATATTCGTATGGAATGTCTCATCTACACACAAGAGCCCTTCCGTCCCATATCCCCGGTAACCAATCCGAAGGATCGCGAAATCATATCCGGCCGCCTTCACCCGTCCCCAGTCAATATAACCCTGGTGTTGGGACACATCGATCCCCTTGCGCAGTACATATCTTTCATCACCCATATATTGAATATCTGTTTTGTTGTTCACCAGACAGGACCAGTCATAGTCATGCTTCTTGACCGCCGGATTGACCTCCGTCTCATGCCACTCTCCCCAGGCATCAACAAACCGAAGGATTTCTGCCTGGTTTCCCTCTTCGATATCCGGCACTCCTTCCACCTGTATCGAGTTCACTTTTTGTTCCGTTTCTTCCGGTTGTTTCTCCTTCTCTTCCTGCCGTTTTTCTCCCGCGCAGGCTGATAATAGCATAGCGGTTACTGACGCTAATAATACCACTGATAATACTGCTGATAATGCCACTGCTGAAATACGAAAGCCTGTATGTTTTTTCATCTCTATTAACCTTTCCCCTTTGTTGGATACGCTCTATATATCTTTAATCCTTTTTGACCGGAGCATGAATATTTCATCATCATACGCTTTCGCAATACTTTTTTCAAGATGTTGAAGCGTATTTTTGCTATCGGCAAATCCATATTTTTCTTTTGCTTCAGCCATTACAGTTCACCGCCTAACCGGCATCCGTTACTATTCACGGCCTAACTGGCCGCTCATAGTAACGACATCTGCCATTTTAAATCGCCTTCGGCGATGGGGCAGATGTCATCGCCCCATCACTTTTCTGGCGGCTAACCGTGCAGCGAGTGCACGGTTAGGCCGTGAACACTAACCGGCATCCGTTACAGGTCACACCTTCACCAGGCATGACCTGTAACTCAGGCCGCATTTTGAATTGCCTACGGCAATGGGCGGCCTGAATACCAGCTTTTATGTGCTTCCTCCCGACCAATCAGCGTGGTGATTGGTCGGGGT
>VSNK01000455.1 GCA_009774255.1 Faecalicatena sp. | reverse complement strand
GTGGAAAACTTTAAGGCAAAGACCAATGAGCTGTTCCATGAGATCAGTGAAATGAACCCGGCAGAGATTGAGGAAACTGTAAAATGCCATGTGCAGGCGCAGTTAGACGAATCCGGCATTGATGCGGAGATTGTGAATGTGGCAGTAGTGGGGAGCCGCTGCCGGGGATTGGAGCAGGAAGGTTCTGACCTTGACGTGGTGGTGGAGCTTTCCACCAATGAGCGTGAAGATGTCCTGTTTGATACATTTAACGGGGATGCGCTCCATATCGGTGGTGTGAAAGTGGATATAAACCCGATCACCGCACAGCGGACGGGAACGCTTGAAACCTATCTCCCGCAGGTGGAGGACTATCTGGAGGAAGTGCGTGAGGCCAGGGAAAAAGAGCCGGTGTCCTTATCCCAAGAGCAGGCGGAAACAGAAGTGACGCTGACGGTTGCCGAATGTGGGGAGTTCCACAACCTGGGCGAGTTTTATGAGAATATCCCTACCGTGGAGGAAGCTGTGGCAATCTGGAAGCAGATACCTCCGGAGCGCATGAACGGAATCCCTGCAATCGGCATCCATATCCATACGCCGGGAACGGACGCACTTGAAGATGTGGGGATTGACATTTTATACGGGAAAAGGATTGACCTTGAGGCGATGGAAATGATTGCGGAGCTTGTGGCGAAGCTGCCGGAAATGGAAATAGACGGCAACATGAGTGAGGAAATGGAAGCAAGGGTATGGGAAATGCGTATGCCAGACCTGACACCTGCGGAACAACTTGCAGTGGAGATTGACCGTTTTATCTACGGTTATGACACAGCCCTCTACCATGACAACAACCAGAGCATGACGGAGAATGTATCAGAGATTGCGGAAGCCTTGAAACAGAGAGAGACCCGTGATATGGCATTGTGGTTTGCTGAGATAGCTGCGGACGGAACGGAGCCGGAGGAAAGAAAGCGGGCTATGGAGCTGCTTGGAAAGCTGGCGGAGTACAAGCCCCTTGCCAAGATCGAGGAAATGGAAGAACAGAATTATAACATGGTAGATAACGTGCTGAATAACGGCGCAGGGGAGAAAGCGCAGAAAGAGGAAAACAAAAAGGCACAGGATAGGTCCGCCGCAAAACCGTCCTTAAAAGCCCGCCTTGCGGAGAAAAAGGCGCAGGTGGCAGGACAGGGCAGGGAGCAGGAAGAAAACATAAAAAATAAGCAGAGGGAGATGTAAGGATATGGATGTAAGGTTTACCGTGGAAGAAAGCAATTTAATCTGCATATTTGCAAGTGAAAGCAAGGCGTTCACTTTGGAGAGCAGGAGCGAGGTCATAGAGGATATTGAGAGGGCTTTGCCGTATCTGGAGGATACGGATATGCTGGAGCTGTCCGGCAGGGTGATCGGGAAGCTACGGGATATGACAGATGAAGAATTTAAACAGCTTGAGTTGACAGAAGCGGAATAAAACAAAGAAAAACAGGTTTTCCTTACCCGGTTTCCATACGGGCAGGGGGAGCCTGTTTTTTATTCATGACAATAGAAAGTACGAGAAACGTATTTTCTGTTGTATGCGTCAACCGGGGCAGCCGGCATAAAGAATTTCTAAAATAACCCACAGCTATCTTTGAAGTTTTGGCGCTTCACGGTATAATAGGTGCAGGAACGGAGGAATCTGCGATGTCAAAAAAGAAAAACCGCCCACATGGGCATTACTGTAAAATATGCGGCGAATATAAAGCAAATGAAAAATTTTCCGGGAAAGGCCACGCAGCCCATATCTGCAAAGCCTGCTCCCGTTTAAGTGCAACGGAGAAAGCGGCGGCAATGGATATAAACAGGCTGATGAATTTCCCGATGCGGCGGCTTTCAGAGAGCGAGAAGAAATGGCTGAAAGCCAAAATGAAAGATGACTGCCCGGAAGTGGCGGACACGGCCAGGGAGATTTATAATGTATGCTTTCCTCATGCGGAGCGCAATGCCATGAAAAAGCAGCTTATCATCAATACGCTGTCTTTTGAGGTACATACAGAGGTTTATGATGGATACGGCGATATGGAGCTGGAAGATCGGCGTTTTACCATTGACCGGAAAAGCCGTGTGCTTACCATGACGGATTTTCAGACGGGGGATGTTGAGCAGTCTGTTACGCTGGAGGGCGGGCAGATGGCGAAGCTGCTGCGGTATATCGTGCATATATTGGAAATCTTTATGTGGGAGCAGGACTATTCCCTGCGTCCTGATGCGGAGGATTATGACCCGTTTCTTGACGGGGAAGAAGACTTTTTCATGGAAGATTTGGAGGAAGGATTGGAAGTACAGCCCCAAAAGGAGCCGGAGGGCAGTCCGTCATGGCGGGTACGGGTGGAATACACGAACCATACAGAACAGGATATTTGCAGCTATGAGGATTACCTGCCAGATCGTCCAGAAGAATTGTACTTTTCCCTGTTGGAATATTTTGAGCCAGAGGATGAGGTCTTTTAATGGGAAAAGCGGAGTATGGTTTTCATATGTTGTATTGTTTTAGTGCAGACAGTGGGGAATGATGAAGCAGTGTCATGAAAATAACGGTTGAAAACGCTCTGAAAAGCAGAAAATTGACCACTTTTTGACTTTTTGATCGTATCATATTCTGGGAGAGGAGGTCACTATGGCATACAAAATACTCATTGTTGATGATGAAAAAATGCTGACAGAGTTATTGTCAAGTCACTTACAGAGGTGTGGATATGAGGCTTTTGTAGC
>VSNK01000454.1 GCA_009774255.1 Faecalicatena sp. | reverse complement strand
AATTTCATTCATCGCAGTGATATACTATAATACAAGAGGAATCCGTGTATCATAGACAACAAAAGAGATGACAGGATTTAAGGAGGCAGCGATATGAATGGAGAGAAACTGATTCGAATCACAAAGCAATTATTAGATGTCATGTTTTTCGGCGGGATCGTGGTCATTGTGACACTTCCGCTGACCTTAAGATATGCGGGGATTTATTATTCCAGCGCATTTCAGGAGTATTATGTACTGATGCTGTTCATCTTTGCCCTGTCCGGAATCTGCGGGATCGTGATTGTCGGGCAGCTGAGGAAAATGATGCGTACGGTGGTGCAAAAGAATTGTTTTGTATATGAGAATGTAAAAAGCCTGAAAGTCATGGGGATCACCAGCGCGGTCATTGTCGTACTTTTCTTGATCAAATGCTTCTTCCTGCCCACCCCGGCAACCTTCATCATCGTCCTCACTTTTTTTATTGCCGGGCTGTTCAGCGAGGTGCTTTCCTTTGTATTTCGGGAAGCCATCCGCTATAAGGAAGAAAATGATCTGACAATATGAAAGAGTTTCGTTTGCGAAACTTTGCCTGCGGGCGGCTTATTGTCTGCAGGAACGATACGGGAGGCAAAGATATCTATGGGAATTATTGTAAATCTGGACGTGATGATGGCAAAACGTAAGATTGGAGTCTCGGAGCTGGCCAAGGAGATCGATATTACCATGGCCAATCTCTCGATTTTGAAAAACAACAAGGCAAAGGCAGTACGCTTTACAACACTGGAAGCCATCTGCCGGGCACTCCACTGCCAGCCGGGAGATATCCTGGAATACGTGGAGGATGACGAGACAGAGCGGTAGGAAATGATTCCGGCCGTACGGTTGGACGGACGCCCCGCAAAGCCTCCAACCTGTTGAATATGATAGGAACAATTTCTTTCGCAAAATGGCAAAACTTTCGTATCTTGCAATTCTGGTTTATCCAGGTTAGGTAATTACTCAGCACAGCAGCGGATCGTCTGCAGAGCAGACGGGTTTGAGGTCTGCTGTGCCGAGTAGTTAGGATTTCAGAAAGGAGATTTTTTTATGGAAAACACAACACTTTCGACCGAGGTTACCGCTGCGCAGGCACCTGATTCCTCAAAGGAGAAGACAAAGGGAAACGAAGGCCCCCTCCTGCGGTATATGAAGGAGCATTTTACATGGTTCGGAGGAACCTCCTGCCTGTTCGGGCTGATCTACACCTTCTGCAGGTACGATAATCCTGCCGGAATTACTTACCCGGCAGCCGTAGCTGCTTTGATCCTGTTTTTCGTCCTGTGGATCAAAAAGGCAGGGATGGGTATCCGGCGAACTCTGTTCTTCTATTTTGGCGGGATGCTGCTTCTGAGTATTTCCACCTGTATGACGTCCAATTCCGGAATCCATGTTTTCAATGCCGCGGGCATCCTGCTTTTGTTCTGTGCGGCAATGCTGCACCAGATGTACGACGACGGCCGCTGGAGCTTTCCGGTATATATGAAGCAGCTGGTGAGCTTCGCGGGGACCTGTCTGATCTCCCTGTTCAAGCCTTTGGAACATATGCTGTATGATTTTTCCAGACGCAGGACAGAAGAAAGCTCCCGAATCAAAAAGCAGGCTCCTGCCGTACTCACCGGTATTGCCGCAGCAGCGCTCTTCCTGCTGTGCGTGATGCCGCTGCTGATCGGGTCGGATCAGGTATTCGCCAGATATTTCCGGATCACCTTCTCCGCGCCGGATTTCAGTACCGGAATCGGATTGTTTTTCCGCTTTTTGGCCGGAGCCCTGATACTGTATGTGCCTTTTGCGGCTCTGTTCCGGCAGAACCTCAAAGACGCCGGAGAAAGAGAGGGCCATGGGGTAAACGCGCTGACAGGAATTACATTTACGGCGATTCTGGCATTCATCTATGTGATCTATTCCGGAATCCAGATTCTGTTCCTGTTCCTGCAGCAAGGACTTCCGGACGGAATGACCTACTCTCAGTATGCCCATGAAGGCTTCTGGCAATTGCTGGCCGTCAGCCTGATCAATATCGTAACCGTCCTTGTCTGCATACAGGTCTTTGAAAAGCACCCGGTTTTGAAGGGACTGCTGCTGGTGATCTCTCTGTGTACCTGCGTCATGACGGTATCTGCCGCCTACCGGATGCTGCTTTATGTGGGAGTGTATCATCTCACATTTCTGCGGATCCTGGTACTCTGGTTTCTGGGTGTGCTCACCCTGATCATGGGCGGCGTGATGGTCAGCATTTTCCGGGAAAGATTTCATTTATTCCAATATACGGCCGCTGTGGTGACATGCTGCTACCTCCTCTTTTCCTTTGCGGGAATAGACGGCATCATCGCCTCCTACAATCTGCGGCATGCGGAAACTCTCAACTGGCAGGATGTTTCCTATATGATGTACGGCCTGTCGGAAGACGCGGCGCCCTACGTGGAAGAGCTGGCGGAAACGGACATCGAAAAATACATCCTCACCAACGACGACTACTATTATTACAGGGAACAACCTTTTGCTGATTATACGGAGCCGGAAGCGCTGGAAGAATTTGAGACCATCGGCGAATATCTGGAACCGGAGTTTGAGGCTTATATGGAGCGGATCGCGAACCGGGAAAACACTTCCCTGAGGAAATGGAATTTTTCCAGGGCACGCGCGCGGAAAACGGCGGAGGACTATCTCCGAAAAAAATATACTCACGGCCAATGAAATCTGGCGTTCAGTATAACTTTTCACTGTTT
>VSNK01000453.1 GCA_009774255.1 Faecalicatena sp. | reverse complement strand
AAATACGATTATACTTATAAAAACAATTCTGCATTTGATGCATTATTTGATAAAAAAGCAGTCTGTGGAGGATGTGCAGCTTTATTATATAGAATGCTTTGTATGGTCAATGTTCCATGTCGGATTATTACGGGAAAGGGACTAAAAGAATGTCACGCTTGGAATATAGTTAAAGTCGGTGGTCGGTGGTATAATCTTGATGTTACTTGGGATTTATATTGTCAACGAGAAGACAGAACACTCATTGATTATAAGTGGTTTTTAAAAGGTGAGCAGACATTTTATAAACATTTTCGTGACAAGCAGTATACGGATAGCAATTTCGTTTCGCAACATTTTATGGCACTTATTGACTATTATAATTAATGATGTATATTTTTTGTAAGGAAATAATCCGTATCTGTCAATTTATTTGTATTTCTGTTACAATAACTTCAAATTATCAAGGAGGTATTGTTTATGGATGAAAATGAATTTACGAAGATAGAACTCTGGATAAAGCGCATCCAGGACTTTCATGAAAGCGGAGGCAATGGACGGTTGGATTCTTCGGGTCTAATACCCCGTAGCTTGCTGCGTAACGAAGGGCGAAACTGACGCTAATACCCCGCTTCTGCAAGAATTGCAAGAGGCAAATGTCCAGTCGATATTTGAGTGCTTGCACCGGGGAAGTTTATTCATAAAGATACCCACTTAGCTTTTTATACTAATTATGAGCACCCATCTATGAAATTTGTGAGTAAAAAGTTTTCGAAAAAAATAACTCTTTCGTATAGATTTATGATATCTTAAAGTTGCTACACTAAAGAAAGATACAAACCTTAGAAAGAGTTATTTCATGTATGAGTGTACTATACATTCCAGTGGTTTAGCATACGATTATGCTAAATTTCATTGATAAATTTTTATGTTATTTTGAATCCTGTTTTTCCCGGAAGGTTTCCTTCCGCTGGTTTGTTATGATTACTGTAGGATTTATGCTCCGGTCGGATAAGCTCGGCGTGACCTGGCGTTCCCTTCTAACTGCTATCTCTCCATGATTCACTTTTTCAGGGTCTCATCCTGGTCCATGGAGACCATCCGCAGCTGCTAGTTCTCTGCCGTAAAAGAGTATTCTCATCTCTACAAAGAAGGGAATTTTCATGTCCTTGTAGGGGACGGCGTTAAGCAGTCTAAAGAAGGTCGCTGTATGCCTGGCATAAAAAACTCTTTCAGGAATCTGAAAATTCCGCAAAGCCCCAGTATATCCATGGCCATATGTTCGGCGGCCTTGGAATCCTGGCCGGCAGCATCAGAAACTGGGCCTGTATTCCTCTGTCCATTCGTCTCCATGATGGCCTCCAGGCTGCCAGTCACCGGAAGGAAGCCGCCATTTCCTGTGCATCTCATGTGGTGCAAATGGTGGAGGATGCCTGGCGCGCTGCTGAAACCTTTGGAAACTGCCTGCTTTTGCTGGACCGGTATTTCTTACCGTTCCCACCCTAGAAAGGCTTAATGCTCTTAACAGCACCGGAAAGTTCCGGCTGGAAATCGTCACCAAAGCTAAGAAGTCTTGCACTGCTTTTGAAAAACCTGTACCAAAAAGGACGAGAAGGGAAGCCCGCCCAAAAAAGGAACTGCCGTCCACCTGAAAGAATTGTTTTTCTCACGAAGGGAGCAGTTCCTGGAAATTCAGGCAGAGATCTATGGGAAACAGGAAATCATACGCTACTACAGCATTGATCTGCTCTGGGGACAGAAGCTGTATCAGGAGCTGCGTTTTATCCTTGTGGAAATCAATGGGATCCAGAGTATTCTAGCCAGTACCAGCCTAGAACTGGAACCATTTTCTATCATCCGATTGTACAGCTACCGCTACAGAATCGAATATATGTTCTGTGAGCTAAAACAGCAAATAGGGGCATTTTGTTATCGTTTCTAGTCAAAGCATATGCCAAAACTGAACCATTACCAGAAGAGCGGGGAACCTGGCCTGCTGGAGCAGATAGAGAGCGAAAGAAGCCGCCGGAACATTCTGAAAACGGCTCGGACTATGGAAATGCATATGGCAGTATCCTGTATTGCCATGGGAATACTCCAGAGTATTTCTGTCTGCTGGATAGGGAAACTGTCCTCGGAGCAGCTGCTTTACCAGAGAACCCCTTCCAAAGGAAGAGTATCAGAGGTTGCGCTTATAGTGCATTTGAGGAAATATTTTTTCTTGTTTATGGAAAAACAGTCGGAATTACGCATAACGCAAATAATTCAACAGAATAAGTCAGGGATTTACTGGGATTCGCTGGCTTCTTAATGGTACTAACTTTTTACTCACAAGTATGAAATATTGATTATTTTATTCTTTAGGGAAAAATTTGTTTAGCATTTCGATGGTCTCCCTTGCTGTAAATCCCCACAATAACGTACTCAGTGCTTCAATGGCAGCATGGCGTTTCCGATAATAGGTACGATAGGAAATGTTGGGAATATGAGGTCTCAGTTTCTCTATAATTTCATTCGTACCCTTTAGCGCTTGAGGAGATAGAAAAGTATAATAGAGGATCCAGTAATACTCTTCTCCGTACTTATGATTGGTTCTAAGTAAGTCTACAGAGGAATCTAGCATTTTTAGCATTCGGTTGCTTCGTTCGATGCTCTTGGCTCGTTCTTCGATATCATCTCCAGGCAGATCAACTCCTGCAGAATAGATAGAATCGTAAGCGCTTCAAAAGATGGCGTCTGGTAAATCTCACGTAAGCGCTTCAAAAGATGGCGTCTGGTAAATCTCACAAAACTTTGCTATACTGAGATCATTATTTATTGAACTATT
>VSNK01000452.1 GCA_009774255.1 Faecalicatena sp. | reverse complement strand
AAGGGGCTGTCGGTTAATACCGATTTTTAAGCTCTCAATCTTAAAATACGAATCTCCCGTAGAAATCAGTGTTTTTAATACCTGACCTTCTGCGGGAGAGTCGTATTTTTTCTTTTCCGTATGTATTTTAGGGCGCAGATACCCCTTGACTGCTTTTTTGAAAGTACACTTTTTCTAAGCAGCCTTTTCTTCCGTTTTTCTTTCAAATTTTTGGATCTTATCATGAAGAAAACGATGATATTTATTTATGTTCCGGCCAATGGCGTACAGCATGAATTCTTTATACACCTTTTCTGATGTCCGGTAGTTGAACCGCCGGAAGCTGTCGTTTTCTTTGATGTCCCCGAAATGTCCTTCTGTCTGTATGGAACGGATCTGACGGTTTCGGATTCCTTTCTCACTCTGGATGTTTGCATGGGATTCTTCTTTCAATGTTTCCCACTGCTCGTTGATCTTCATGACTTTATTCTTCCCGGCATCTTTTTCCGCATTATATTTATATAAGCATTTGGCTTTGTGCTCACAGCCGCTGCAGTCTGCACATCCATACACCTCAAAGGTCTGTGTATAACCATCCTTTGTTTTGGTCTCTGTGCGGATATGATGCAGTTCCCTTCCGTTATGGCAGACATAATACCGTTCATCTCCGCACACCTGTGTTTTCATGTTGTAATATTTTCCAATGTCTTCTTTGTATGCACGTGTTTTCCGCTTTTCATGATCCTGTAACTTGATGTAACCGGATATTTTATTTCCCTTTAAGTACAGGAGATTTTTCTCACTGCAGTAACCGCTGTCTGCCGTTACCTCCTCAAGGATATCCCCGAATGCCCTTTTATGTTTTTCTAAAACCGGGATCAGCGTATTGTAGTCCGTACGGTCATTACTCACATAGGCATGGATAATGAAATAGTTTTCCACGGCAATCTGGACATTATATGCCGGTTTTAACTGCCCGTTCATCATATGGTCTTCCTTCATCCGCATGAAGGTGGCTTCCAGATCTGTTTTGGAGTAACTGTTGCGGTCTTTTCCCATGATCTCAAAACATTGTTTATATCCCATCAGGCGGTTTCCGCAGTGTTCCAGTTCTTCGTAAAGCTGCTGGAGCTCCGGCTTTCTTTTCCCTTTCCCATAAACAAACCCGGTCTGTTCACCATCTGCGATCCGGATAAGGTTTTTCTGGAGTTTTAAAATTTCCAGCGGGGAGCAGTTATCAATCTCGATGACTGTATTGTTGGACAGCTTTTTATGTTTTGCCCGCTTTCGCTCCCGGTTCTTTTTTATCACATCCCTCACTTTGTCCATGCCTTCGATTACAAACATATGGGCATGGGGGATGTCATATGTTATGCCATACCCGGTTTCGTCAAGCCATGCATTATACTTCTGGTACAGTGAGTCAACCGTATCCAGCAGACCGGCCAGATGGTAATTGATACTCCCCCGCCAGACAAAGGTGTAACGGTTAGCGTTGGCCTCTATTTTTGTGCCGTCAATAAAGAGTTCTTTCAGGGTAACCAGCCCTTCTTTCTGAAGGCGGCGCAGGAACTGGTGGTTCAGGTCTTCCATTACTTCTGTTGTCAGTTTTTTGTTTTTAAACTCATAAAATGCATCCCGTTTTGGTTTTCTGCCGCCTGTAAGCCAGATAAAGGCAAGGTCTCTTTCGCATAATTCCACAATGCGGTCGACAGCCCTGATCCCGCGCATGTTTGCGTAGGTAACTACAGCATACATCATAATTGGGTTGTACCCGGTTCTTCCCTGTTGTGAACAGTTGGCTAATAAGCCGGAAAAGTCTAATTCCTCCATTATTTTTTTCAGGGTATAGACTGGATCGTCGTCTGGTAAACTCAATTCGAAGAAACTGAAGTTAATTTTTTGTTGCCCTAATTCAAAAAATTCGTTATAATGTTTATTGTTTATCATAGTTACATTATAACATGTAACGGAGGAAAGATGGTTGTCGTTAGCCATCTTTTTTCTTTTTTTGATAAAATCAGGGAGACGGTTCCCATTCCGGGGCATCGTCTCCCTGATTTGGAACTGTCATTTCCCGACAGCCCCTTCGTTGTATCAAGGTTACAAATAAACCACCGGCTATGCCGGTGTGACCCGCATTAGCTTTAGCTACAAGAAAAACCTCCTATGTTGTATAATAGTGTTGGTTCGCCAACCATACAAAAAACAACATAGGAGGTATCCAAGAGTGGACATGAATAGTTTAGCACATACAAAGTGGGAATGTAAATATCACATTGTATTTGCACCGAAGTTTCGTAGAAAAGTAATCTATGGAAAGATAAAAGCGGATGTGGGAAATATTCTTAGTATGCTTTGCAAACGAAAAGGAATTGAGATAATAGAAGCTGAATGTATGCCAGACCATGTGCATATGTTTGTGAGAATACCACCAAAGTATAGTGTATCTCAGATAGTAGGATATTTAAAAGGGAAAAGTTCCCTTATGATATTTGAGAGGCATGCAAATTTGAAATATAAGTACGGGAACAGACATTTCTGGTGTCGAGGATATTATGTGGATTCTGTAGGAAAAAATGCAAAGAAAATACAGGAATATATAAAGAATCAGATACAAGAAGATTTGGAGTATGATCAAATGTCGTTGAAAGAGTACGTAGACCCGTTTACGGGTGAGCAGGTAACCTGGGGCAATAAGAAATAGAAAAGAGCCCAGGGGGCTCAGCCAGTAAATGTAGTGCGGTTGGCGGACTATTTCAAGCGTCTTTAGACGCAGGCAGGGAACAGCGGCTTATAGCCGCAGAACAAACCACCGGCTAAGCCGGTGGTCATGATT
>VSNK01000451.1 GCA_009774255.1 Faecalicatena sp. | reverse complement strand
CAATTCTTCCACCGCATTTCACCGCAACACGATTTGAGGGAACATTTTCTTTGTTAACCCAAATAGTAACTTTTTCTGCACCTTGGGTACGTGCATACTCAATCATTCCCTGCGCTATTTCAGTGGCATATCCCTGACACCAGAAATCCTTATGTACGCAATAAGCAATATCATAGATTCTTTTATCTTCACTAATCATAAAGCTGCAGGTTCCTATACGCTGCTTTGAGCCTTTCAACACCGGAATTAAATAGCAGCACTCTTCGTCTTCTCCAAGTACCTCTAATTCTTTTATATATCCAAGGTCAATCTCTTCTTTTGACTCGTCAAGTAAATATTTACCCATCTCAGGGTCATTCCATATACTATAGGCCCATAGTGCATCTTCTTTTATAAAACCCCGCAATAGAAGCCTTGAAGTTTCAATCGGTTTTATTTCCATTTTGATTTCCTTTCAAACATCTTTCGGTTTTGTCTTATACAATCCATCTGCCTTTTCGCCGTCATATATGGTATGGTTCTCCATAATAACCCCAAGTGCGTAAACTCCTGCGAAAACAGCACAAATATTATCCCTATTCTGTCTCCTGCATCGGTATACAATTTCGCCCTTACTTATGGTACGGCGCTCCATAACGTTTTTATTAATATTCCGGCATTCTGCAAAAAAATAATTCTGCTGGATTTCCCCCTTTATTCTCCGCAAAGTAACGTACCGCAGCAACAGATTCCTAATACCATTTTCACACTGCCCCCATTATCATTTATTATTCATGACAACTCATATTATATACCTTTATATTCCATATTTAGTGAACTCCTCTTTCTGCGTCAAATAACGGAAGCAGTTCTGTTAAAGTATGTATCGTCCGGGCCTGTCCATAATTTTTCAGCGCATCGCCTCTATTGATAAGAACCCCATACGCACCGGCATTTTTTGCGCAGACCATATCTTTTTCTTCATCGCCCACAAACACAATATCCGATATGTTTATCTGCATTTTTTCACACAATATTTCCAAACACTTTGTACAAGATTTCCTGTATCCGGTATCGTTTGACGTAAATGGGTAATCTATATAACTGATCACAGATGCTATATCTGCCAGCGCGTAAGCATTATCCATACCGTATGCCACATCGGATAAGGTCGCCAGCTTTATTCCTTTCCCCGAAAGTCTTTTTAAGGTTGGTTCAACATCAGGGAACAAAGAGCAGTCCTGTCTGAAATATGTGTAAAAGCTTTCCTTCACCTGCTCCATATCTTCCAGATCTATATCCATTCCGCTCAATATTTCAGCAAAAATCTGCGCAGAGGAAACTTCACGATCCCTTGGGTTTATCCGTGTATTATATTTTGTAAGCACATCCCCGGCATTTTTATAATGCTGTTCCGAAAAATAATAATGATATTTTCTTGCAATTTGTTCAAATGCCGGTCTGTAAAGCTTCGACCAGTTCAATGGTTTTTTGTAATCAACCAGTGTCTGTCCGATATCAAACGCAACCGCTTTCAACATAGCTTTCAACTATTCCCTTTTCCATATTTTCTTAACCTGTCCAACTTACTGTCTCAGCACTGTATTTTTCCTAAAACACAAACTAATTTACACTGCCAACTGAAGAAATTAACATAATCTTTCAACTTCCTTTGTCCAAAGTATTGACATAGCCCTCTGGTGGTGTTGGGCTGGTACTATGGTCATCCTTTTATTGACAACAACCCGGCACAGAATGAAAACTTTTCATATTTCACCTGTGGGATAAATTTCATCAATTCATCCACTACAAAATAGAATTCTTCATCATCCCATTCCTCGCCAATCAATGCTTTTTGCTGCTCCAACTCTGCGCGTGTTTCAAACATTACGTCTCCAATATACAGACATCCTCCCTCATGTAATAATGGCAGAATCTTTTTAATGAGGTGAATCTTTTGCTCATCTGACAGATGATGCAGAGAATAAGTGGCTATAACTGCATCATATTTATTATGTATGCATTCATCTACAAGCCCCTTTGAAAAATCTCCTTGAAATAACTCTGCCTTCGGCATCTTTTTCTTTGCCAACTCAATCATTTTTTCGGAAAAATCCTGTCCCCAAATGTAACACCCTTGCTCATACAGTTTAGCAGTCAAGGTAGCAGTACCAAATCCAATATCCAGAACAGTATTACTTTTGCTTGTCAGCACCCTGTTGTAAATAGCATTTAATATCTGCTTATATCCTGCAAACGGATAGGTTCCATCTTCGTCCGACATGCCCACGCTTTTATCATATCCATCTGCCCATAAATCAAACCCTTTGCTATTAAGCATCTTATTCTCTCCTAATTGCTGCTACACTACAGAACCGTATATTCTTTCTCTAATATCACGCTTGCGATGGTACCGCCCATAATCCCAGATATGTTTATCGAATACAGTACAAAATGAGCCTCTAATCCATTTTCTGGCAATATTCGACTTTTCGCCCTTACTTGTGATATGGTTCTCCATAACACTCCCAAGTGCGTATACTCCTGAGAAAACAGCACATATATTATCCCTGTTCTGCCTCCTGCAACTGTATACAATTTCGCCTTTACTTATGGTACGGCGACCCATAGCATGCCTAAGTGCGAAAAATATCCCTGTATTATTCTGTCAAACAAGACAGAACACTTGAAATGCTCTGCCCTGTTATACTCCTGTTCTTAGATAAGGTGATATTCCACATAAAGTTTCTGACGATATTCTTTATCTTGTAATGCCCTAATAGCATCTGATGACCTATTACCATCATTTAATATCAATATCAGTGAAGCCACTCTTTCTTCAC
>VSNK01000450.1 GCA_009774255.1 Faecalicatena sp. | reverse complement strand
CACCGCCGGCGAAAAAATATCCAGTATCTTACAGAAGAGGAAACGCAGGCTATCCGCAGCGTGCTTTCCGGCAATGAGGGCGGCCTTTGCCTGCGCAACCGTGCCATTGGCGCCGTTCTTTATTTTACCGGGATGAGATCCAGTGATGTAGCTGGCCTGAAATTTTCTGACATAGACTGGGAGAAAGAGGAGATTCGAATCATCCAGAAAAAAACTGGCGAAGAACTGCTTCTCCCTCTCACAACAGCCGTTGGCAATGCTATTTTTGACTATGCTACACAAGAACGTCCCGACAGCGCCGATGAACATATTTTTCTCTGCGGGACAAAACCCTGCAGGCCGATCAGCCCAGGAACAGTGGGGAATGCAGCCCAAAAAGTATATGAAGCTGCCGCCATACGCCAAAACAAAGGCGACAGGAAAGGGGCGCATCTGTTCCGCCATAACCTGGCGGCTTCATTTGCCGGCTCCGGCATCCCACGTCCCATCATCAGTTCCACTCTTGGGCACAGCGACCCAGATTCGCTGAACCACTATCTTTCGGCGGATATCAGCCATTTACGGGAATGCGCAATCAGCATCAGGGAGTTCCCTGTCAGTGAGGAGGTGTTCCGATGGTGAGTTATCAATCTGGTTTTTCTGACCTTATAGAAAAATATGTGTTTTACCAGGAATCATCCGGTTCCTGGAGTGAGGTAAGGGCGCGTAATCTAAGGTACTTTGACCGCTTCTGCGCAGAATGCTTCCCAGGCAGGGCCCTGTGCCAGGAAATGGTTGACGCGTGGTGCGGGAAACGTAATACAGAGTCGAAATCCTCCTGTATTACACGGACGGGGGTAATCCGCAGCTTTATCAAATATCTCCGAAAACGCGGAATGACAGATGTCCTGCCTGTGCCGGTTCCGAAGGCGGAAAAAAGAACCCGGGTTCCTCATGCATTCACAAAAGAAGAACTGCAAAAGTTTTTCCATGAATGCGACAGCATAGTTCCTTATAAGCCCTCCCCCAAATTTCTTCTTCCCAAAATGACGTGCCCTGTATTTTTCAGGCTTCTATACAGCAGCGGCATACGGACAACAGAAGCCAGGAAACTGAAACGGAGCGAAGCCGACCTGGCACATGGCATTCTGGATATCCGCGAAACAAAAGGATACGCCCAGCATTACGTGGCTCTCCACGCCAGCATGACAGACCTGCTGAGACAGTACGACCAAGAGGTGGAGAAAATTTATCCTGGGAGGACGTATTTTTTTGAGAATGCAATGGGCAACGGTTATTCCAGACAATGGGTAGTCTATATATTCCGAAAGCTGTGGGAAAAAGCAAATGGCAAAGACAACAGGCCCGTGGCGTATGGGCTCAGGCATCACTATGCAGTGGAAAACATCAACCGGTGGGAGGAAGATGCCTTTGGGTTTAGCGAAAAACTTCTTTATCTTTCAAAATCCATGGGGCATAGCGAAATAAATGCAACGTTATACTATTATTCCATTGTGCCGGGAATGGCTGATATCCTTCGGGAAAAAACGGAAACCGGATTCAATGAGATCATACCGGAGGTACCTGATGAAAAAGAATGATGAACCTGCAAAAATTGCATACTTTATTTCTGATTTTTTGAATACATATGCCCCAACTTTTCTTACGAACAGCAGACACACTTTGAAATCATACAAGGACAGCCTGGTTTTATACCTCTCATTTCTGGAAACGGAGGATATAAAGCCTGACTGCTTTAGCCGGAAATGCTTTGAAAGGGCATGGATTGAAAAATGGATGCTCTGGCTGAAAGAAACCCGCCTGTGCAGTGCGGACACCTGCAATGTACGCTTGGGGTCCCTGCGGGTATTCCTTGAATATCTGGGAGAGAAGGACATCGAATACTTATATCTTTATCAAGAGGCAAAAAAAATCAAACGGCAAAAATGCACCAAAAAGAAAGTATGCGGGCTCACACGGAATGCCGTTGCGGCAATGCTCTCTGCGCCGGATCTCTCAACACGGACAGGGAAAAGGGATGTTGTATTTCTGACTGTGCTTTATGCTACCGCAGGGCGTCTTGACGAGATACGGTCCATAAAGATATCCCATATCCATCTGGATGATCCGAAGCCTTACCTTATACTTTTGGGAAAAGGCGCAAAAATGAGGACAGCGTATCTCCTTCCGCGTGCTGTTGCAAATATCCGTATATATCTGAAGGAATTCCATGGAGAGAAGCCAGAGCCGGAAGCATATCTTTTTTATTCCCGTGTGGGAGGGCGGAATACAAAACTTTCTGAACCTGCGCTTGATAAGCGGATTAAGCTGTGTGCGAAAATCGCTCATGAAAAATGCCCGGAGGTGCCGCTTGACGCACATGCCCATCAATTCCGCCACGCAAAGGCATCCCACTGGCTTGAGGACGGTATTAGTATCGTTCAGATCAGCTTTTTGCTTGGCCATGAGCAGTTAGAAACAACAATGAAATACCTTGATATAACAACAGAAGAAAAAGCAAATGCTCTTGCCACTTTGGAGGTGGAGAGAGAAAAGTGTCCGAATAAGAAGTGGAAAAACAAGGATGGAACATTGTCTGAATTCTGTGGACTGTAGTATAAGTTCCAAAAGAAATCCAAACTTTTTATTCTCAAAACACCGCATTCATTGGGGTTTATGAGCAAAAGTTTGGATTTCTTTAAAGTTTGGATTTTGCGGAAAATCAAAACTTTTGGATTTTCCTTACCCATTCAAGCTGGTTTTGGGCTTTCAGTTCCTCGGTCACTCCCTCTGCGGCTTTCATCTGCTCAATGATTAAGTCCAGCCGTTCCTCCGCCTGCTCGTTCAGGTCGGCAAGGTATGTCCACAATTTCCCGGTCAGGATAAG
>VSNK01000045.1:21251-23659 GCA_009774255.1 Faecalicatena sp. | reverse complement strand
CGGTGATATACGTAATTCTTCACCGTTTTGTAATCCTCCGCGATCTCCAGGAGCTTTTGCATGTCGGCTTCCGGGATTGGTTCCTTATTATACTGGTGAATGGTCTTGCATATCTTGTCGGGCAACCTGAGTCCACCTCTCCTGAATCTTGCGGCAAAATATCAATTGAAACAATACTCCGTCTTCTTTTTTTGAAGAACGGCTTATGACTGTTTACGCTGTTGGCACAAACCAATGTTATGAACTTAAGCCGTCAAAATAAATTCCGCATGATCATAACATGCACGAATATGCGCTGGAACAATGTGGAAAAAAACCTTCAGTTCATAATATTGCGGTATAAAAAATGAAAGCTAATTTCACGCTCATTTTCGTAGAATATATATTTCTAGGAAAAAGTGCCCCCAGCCCCGTGTTTACGGGCTTTTCAAATTGCCTGACCAGAATTTTGACGGCGAATAGCAAAAAAATAGCGTTTCTGATTTTGCCGGGAACGCCCCATTTTACGGCGTTTCCAGGCACTCTGTTTTGACCAGAATTTTGACGGCGAATAGCTTCGAAAAAGCAAAAAAATTGAATTTTTCGCTAAAGAAATCGTAAGAATGAGCCGATATAGGTAATGAACATAAAATTTTTTTTATAAAAACCCACGAAATTGTATAAACATATTGACAGATATCATTCTTTTGTTTATAATAAGCGTGTCGTTTTTGAATATTGTCAGATAATGTCGTTTTCGTAGAAATATATATTCTACGAAAATTTTTCTTTTCCGGAGCCTTTTTTCGTATACCATGTTCTTCCGTTTCACTTCCTGAATGATATGTGCCATCCCCAATTAGCAGAAACAATTCCGCTTTCCGGCGGGCAACGGCACGTCAAAAAATATATTATGGAGTTTTTAAGGCCCTCCCCGGGATGGGAATTGGTCAAGCCATGACCTGTTCCACCTTCGGTATAGGCTTTAGATTGAAATGAATCTTAATAGAAATGTGTTTTGTTTTGCCACTGTCTTTAGATTCGTGGACAACGATTTCTTTGATCAGACGGTTCAGGGTAGCTGCGTCCAAGCCTCTGACAAATTCCATAGAATTAGCTTTAGGAATCGCAATCATAATATCTCCTCCCCATAATTTTATGTGCTTCCATTTATCGGAGAATCGGCGGCCAGGATCACACTTTTAAATGTGACCGTAAATCAAAAAAAGCGCATCCCCTATAGCTTCAAGAGAATGCGCCATTTGATAAATCCATCTCCACATGATTCCTGTCACAGACCAGTTCCCCATCTTTACAGATCAGTTCCGCCGCCTGCTGGGAAGAGTACCAGTCATTTTTATTCCAAAACACGAATATTAAAAGAATATTCCTTCTCTGTCCCTCCCGCCGCAATCTGCATATTCCGCTTTTCTTCAAACACATCACTTTCATCGTTGCAGGTAGACAACCCCAGCCACGGTTCCAAAGCTATAAACGGCCCATGGTTTGCACTCGACCATAAAATCAGATATGGGAAATCTGCAAAATCAAGCTGTATTCCCCTTGTGTGATTTTTAGATAGAAGCTTTACTGTTTTAGATTGCAGTTTGTCTAAAATCACCGCATCACGTTCAAACAATGCATGGCTCAGAGGCAGCTTATCCTGTTCGTAAAGAAATGGGGTTCTATTGAAAACATCTATCAGCCCGGTCTCCGTTATGGGAGCAGGAACATCACAAGTCTCTTTTTTTGCAAATTCCAGATAATAGTCTTTATAGCTTTCTGAAGAAAAGAGCGGGCAGTTAAATCCAGGATGTCCTCCAATCAGGAACGGCATATCCTCCTTGCCTTTATTTATTATCCGATATCCCGTCTTTACTGCATTTTCTGTAAGAGTATATTGAATTTCCAACCGGAACGGATACGGATATTGGCCTAGCGTCCTCTCATCGCTATCCAACGCGAATAAAACTGCCTGTTCTGTCTGATTTATACAGGAAAATTCTCTCTTACGCACGATCCCGTGTCTTGGCATTTTCAGCATTTTACCTGCTAAGCTTCTTGCTTCGTTATTTCTGATGCTTCCGCAGATTGGAAAAAGCACGGGAGCCTGGCCGCTCCAATATGCCTTATCTCCTTGCCATAGATATTCCCCCCCATCTCTATCCCGAATGGAAGAAAGCGCTCCGCCAAATGACTGCAATTTTACTTCTAATAAATCATTTTTCAATTTGTATTCCATACTGTCATTCCTTTCTGTGATCCGCAGTTATACTGCGCGCCAGATAAATCTGCCGCACAGTATAACATGATGCGCACAGCCGCATAAGGAAATATGCCGCTTTGCGGCTGTGGCTGGCGCGATACTCACGGCAGATTTCATCGACCGTGTGTATATTATTTCGCCTTTGCTTCTCAACATTATATTC
>VSNK01000045.1:0-21241 GCA_009774255.1 Faecalicatena sp. | reverse complement strand
CATCCGTATATTTCAGAAAAAAGTCAAAATCATTTCACGTTTTTGTGAAAAAAATTAGAATGATTGAAGTCCTGATTTTTCAAAAAGAAAAATGACTGTAGCCCTGCTTTCTTCTGCCCCCCTGCATTCCGTATATTCCAAAGGCAGTTCCGGTTCCGGCAATTCCTTACGCGTAGGCTTCCAGTATATTAATCAGGGCGCTCGCACTGCTGCTGTGGCAGCGCTCCAGGATCGCATTGGTATGTTCTGATTCCGCAACCGCACAGCGCACCATCTTGTGAGACGCAGTAGCCGTAAACAGAATCATCAGATCCGGATTTCCAATCTTGTGGTTTAAATCTGTTTTCATCTTTGTAAAAACCTTCACCTTACAATGGTATCTTTTGCATATTTCTTTATATTGTGTCTCCATACGCTCGTGTCCGCCTATAATTACAACGCTCATTAGTCTTATCTCCTTTTTATTAGTAATAACTAACCATGAATTTTTTAATAATCGTATCTGATCCGAGCCTTCACAGATACGATTGTTATTATGAAAATACTTATGTATTTTCCGCTTCATTCCTGTTTGTCAGTCTGCTAGTTAGTTAGCATAAACTAACTTTTTTTATAGAATACCACTGTTTGATTTTCCTGTCAAGAAATTCCAGGTAAAAAGGTAAGGAACTGACACAAAAATCTACATGCAGTTTCTTAAATTATAACCGTGACAACTCCTTACTCATAAATCCATGTTTTACCTTGGCAGACGATATTGATAATCGGAAATCTTCTCTAACTCATCCCCAAGAATCTGATTTTTTATATACCGCACACTTCCATCTTCCAATATCCGTAAAGTCAGTACATGGCTCATAAAAAAGTCTTTTCCCCGCGTCGGGCATACTGCGTCGATTGAAACATCAATCGTCCCGTCCGGCTGTTCCGTGATATCCGTCACCTCCGGTATGGAGCAGCTAAAACTGTTTGCCATATAAGTCACCGGTCCCAGGGGCTTCCATATGTAGGTCTGTTTCTCCGCGTCAAATACGGCGTATTGCTCAAGTGCTTCCGCTGTTACAGGCAAAAATTCGGTAATCAGATTTTCAAACTCTTCCTTCGGGATTCCGTCCGAATATTTTTTCGATTCGAATGTATTTTGATATTTCATCGAATATAAGTACTCGTACAGACCATTATAATCCAGTTCCTCCATATGGTCCGCATCCCAGTCCGAACGCATAAGATTGTTGCCCTGATACCCGATGGGGAGCAGATATGTTTCAGCCATTCTGATATATTCTTCCTTCATAGGGCTTACCCTGAGCAGATTGTACCCGTTTACCATCTCCGTCACCTCCGGGTACTCCGGCACGCAATATTCATACGAAAACCAGCCTTTTTCCGTATAATCCCAGGCTTTGATCCGCGTGTAAGAGTGGTTCGCAATGTGGGGCTTATTTTCTTCGTTCCACATCGACACCGTATCTACCACATACATATCGCTTCCGTCAAAAATGAACTTGCTTCTGTTGATTCCTCCGTCTATACAGATCTTGTAGAGGGTGATATCGCTTTCCCTGCCATTCAGGCAGTCAGACAGAAATGCTTCCATTTTTTCATAATTTCCCATGGAGTAATGAAAACTGACAGCCGTCACCGGGCAGCCTGTCTCCTGCAGAGTTTCATACATTTGCAGGATTGTTTCCTTCTTCAATACCGGATTGAACATCTCTCCTTTCTCTGCCTCTATATAAATAGATCCGATTTTTTCCATCGCCTGCATGCAGTCCTCTTCTGCCTCTTCCCTGGCGGCAGGTTCCAGCGGCAGGTTGTATCCTTTTTCCGGGTTTCTCTCTGTCTCAGAATTTTCCTTTTTTATTGGATTATCCCTCGTTTCCCCGAATACGTCCCTCTTTTCGGCAGAACCTTCTCCTGTTTCTTCGGAGATATTTTTTATTTTCGAAGTCTCCTGACCTGTAAAGGCACAGCCTGAAATACCAATTGCCAGGGAAATCAAAATGATCCATATTCTAAATCTTTCCATAAAATTCCACCTTTCTTCTATCCATCTCAGGCATTTATACTCACAAGCACTAAACTTTGCCAAAATGCCTTGATGGGCTGTAAAATATGCTTTGTCGGATTGGCAGATTTTACCTCTTGTGAGTATAAAAACAATTTCTTGTGCAAAATGGCAAACTTTTCGTATCGTGCTTTTCTGGTTTATCCAGCAATCTGTAAATGTTATTTTCCTACAGATCCTTAGAAGCCGCATGAAATGAACTTTCATGCCAGTTCCCTGCTTTATGATAAATCGGTTCCATATTGTTCGGAGAATGGATTAATCATTTTTTATATTACGCTCGTAAGATTATACACAATACTACAACAGTCAGATTTAAAAGTCAAGTCGGCCGGCGTTACAATTCACGGCCTAACCGGCCGCAAATTGTAACGCATCCAGCCCATCGAAAAGTCGCCTTCGGCGGTCCTAAGCGCCTGTGACGCTTGTTTAGGACGGACCGAAACGGAGTGTAGACGGGCTGGATGCCTAAAGCCGCCACTTTACTGGCCGGATGCCTTGCAACAAGGTGCAAGGCACCGTGAATAGTAACCGGCCGGCTCATCCTGGCAAAAAAATTTCCAGCTGTGCGGTTGGATGCTCCAAGGAGCATCCAACCCACTTATCCATTCGCAAAAACCGTGCTGACGCACTCTTACGTCTGCTAACGCAGCCGCTTTTTGCTCATTAATAAGTGGGTTGCTGATTCGACAGGTCATTTTCATCGCAATAAATTGCATGAAAATGACCTGTCGAATCGCAACCGCACAGCTGGAAAAAATTTATCTTTCCCCTTGAGAGTTTTTTGAGATTTGTGTAATATCATGATACAAGCGGCAAAAAGTCATGCGTTTCATCCTTACATGAAAAAACATGACTTTGATACACGGATGAACAAATACATATCATAGCGGGTGATAATGATGAAGCAAAAAATATTAATTGTTGATGATGAACGCGGCATCGTGGATATGATCAAAAGCTATTTTGAGCCGCAATATGACATTCTGACCGCGTACGGCGGCAGGGAGGCGCTCCAAAAGGCAGCCGGACAGCCGGATCTGATCCTGCTGGATATCAATATGCCTGAGATAGACGGGCTGACGGTCTGCCAGCAGATCCGGGAGCATGTCAGTTGTCCGATCTTATTTCTGACGGCACGCATGGAATCTGCGGATAAGATCATTGGTTTTCAGGCCGGCGCCGATGACTATATTGTAAAGCCTTTTGATCTGGATGAGCTTGGAGCCCGGATTGCCGCCCACCTGCGGAGGGAACAGCGGCGGCAGGGCAATCCTGCGGTGCGCTTTTTCGGGGAGTTGACGATTGATTACTCTGCCCGGACAATCCGGCTCAATAATGAGGCCGTCGCCCTGTCCAGACGGGAATTTGACATTGTAGAGCTGCTCTCCCTGAACACGGGCCAGGTATTTGACCGAGAACGGATCTATGAACTGGTCTGGGGATTGGACGGGGCAGGCAGCAGTGATACTGTGATGGAACATATCCGAAAAATCCGCGCAAAGCTTTCCTGTTCCTCGCTTCACAATTATATCGAAACTGTCTGGGGGGTGGGATACAAATGGATTGGCTGAGACGAATGAGCCTGAAAAGCGCGTTATTTACGATGATGTTCCTCGGACTGACCTTCGCGTCTCTCCTTTCCATTGGAGTCTTTTACGGATGCATACTCTTAAGCAGTACCATTGCCCCGAGCGGGATCATGTTCGATATTCACTCTTCCCCGCCTGTCACCTGGCTTCCGAAGCCATCAAAGCAGGCAATAGCGATTGCCAATATCGTGAGTATCCTTCAGATCATCCTGCCCATATTGATCTTTACCATCGTGATCCTGCTGACCACCTCATTGTTCTACCGGATCAAATTAAAAGACCCTCTTCATATCTTAAAGAGCGGCGCGGAGCGCATCATGGAAAATGACCTCGATTTCATGATTCCGACATCCCAAAGCGGAGATGAACTGGGAGAGCTTTGCACAGCATTTGAGAAAATGCGGGAAAGCCTGTTGGTAAATAGCCGGACACTCTGGAGGCAGGCCGAAGAACGAAAACGGCTGAATGCCGCATTTGCCCACGATCTGCGGAATCCTATTACGGTTTTGAAAGGAACGGTCAAACTGCTGCGGAAGGGGATCCGTGATGAACAGACCATAACCAGGCTGGAAAACTATACTCTCCGTATCGAACAGTATATAGAAAGCATGAGCAATATCCAGCGACTGGAACAGGTACCCGTACAAAAAAAGAAGTTGGCATGCAGCCTTCTCCGCGCCGAGCTGGCTGATACCGCAAGGATACTGGCTCCTGCGCTTTCGTGTGAGATCACGGTTCCGCAGGAGAGAAGCGTGGAAATTGATCATGGATTATTTATGACCGTTGCGGAAAATCTGATCTCAAACGCCTCACGCTTTTCTGAAAATACGCTTCAGATCCATTTGCAGATATGTGGTTCATCTTTGCTGCTCTCTGTCATGGATGACGGGCCCGGCTTTCCCGGGGAACTGATTCGAGACGGACCGAAACCCTTTGGAAAAATGGAGGAAAACGCTGCGCATTTTGGGATGGGTTTATATAGCTGTCAGACGATCTGTATCAAGCACGGCGGGAAGCTCGTGCTGAAAAATATGGACACCGGAGGGGCAAAGGCAGACGCATATTTTTCATAGAAACATTTTGCGCAAGATATTGTTCCTAAGTGTCTAAGGAGTTGTAGAAAAATAACTGACACATCTTGGCTTGTCTATTTCTCCGGCTGCACAGGTCAAAAAGCCTCGACGATGGCCGTAAGGAATCCACCATGCTGCGCATGATCCCCCTTAGGGCAACGCCCACTACGTTGCTAAGCGCCAGTGACGCTTGTTCAGCAAGGACCGAAACGGAGTGTAGAACTGCGTTTTTGACCTGCACATCCGAAGAAATAACCTGCGCAATCTATATCAGTTATTTTTCTACAACTCCTAAGCACTCCTTCTCCTCAAACACATTTCACAGGCACCAGTTTATTCCTGTCATCTAACGGAACAACCATGGGTGTCATGCAGATCACTGCCCCCTCACCAATATTTTCCGTAAGACTGTTCAGGATACCAAAGTTTTTTAATGCGGCTCTGCCCGGGTCCGCGCTCTTCTTGATCTCTATGGGATATAATTTTCCATTTTCCAGAATCATCAGATCTATTTCCCTGCCATTATTATCCCTGTAATAGCAAAGGCGGCTTCGGACATCCTTCCCCTGATTCACATATCCCTTTATGATCTCGGATACCACATAGGTTTCAAACATTGCACCGGCCATGGCAGACAGTTCCAGGGCTCTCGGATTATTCCACATGGCCAGATAGCACACAAGCCCGGTATCCATAAAATACAGCTTCGGACGCTTTATAATCCTTTTTATCGTATTTCCCGAATATGGGGGCAGCAAATATGCAATTCCGGACGATACCAGTACCGACAGCCATCCTTCTGCTGTCTTCCGGTCGATTTCCACATCTTTTGCCAGATCCGCAAGATTCAGCTCCTGGCTTGTTCTCGCCGCGGCACACGACAGAAATTTTAAAAACTTATTTTCATCTTTTATCGTAATCAAATCACGGATATCCCGCTCCAGATAAGTCTGCATATATGCGCCGAAGTAATCCTCCGGGTTCAGTTCCCGGTCTGTTATCATCCTGGGCATCCCGCCTCTGTATATTT
The DNA here is from genome assembly GCA_009774255.1 of Faecalicatena sp. Lineage (GTDB taxonomy): Bacteria > Bacillota > Clostridia > Lachnospirales > Lachnospiraceae > Schaedlerella. Next base: position 15,478 of record VSNK01000045.1, on the reverse strand, counting down.
TCTCAAAAATATCTGTAACCGTATCGTCCGACTCCATCATTCGAATCCTGTCCGGCTGAAAAGGAACGGACTGTCTGCCTTCAATCTCCGCCCGTGACAGGGAATACATGGACAAGATCCCCACCCTGCCCGCCAGCGATTCACTCACATTTTTCATCATATGAAACATCTGCGAGCCGGTCAGGTAATACAGGCCATTCCGCCGCGCCTGATCTGCCCGTATTTTTATATAAGGCAGTAATTCCGTTGCGTACTGTATTTCATCAATGATAAGAGGAGCCTGATACTGCTGCAGAAACAACTCCGGATCTTCTTTTGCAAGTGCTCTGATTCTCGGATAATCCAACGTTACATACCGTAGGTCTTCTTTTTCCTCTTTTATTTGATTTAACAGTGTAGTTTTTCCTACCTGCCTGGCACCGCAGACCATAACAACCGGAAAATGTTCTGATAAATATTTCAGCTTTGATTCCATAATACGGTGAATATACATATGCCGGCCTCCTTATACAGATAATGATTTGTATTCCTCTTTTGTATTATACCAATCTTCATACGATTCAGCAACCTGTGAAAATATTTCTTAAAACCTTGAGCGTTTCTTGAGATTTATTCCGTACACTCTCCACATACCAATTGAGGAGGTTTTTTTATGAATATTGAAGCTAAGGAATTATCTAAAATCTATGGTGTCGGTGAGAACCGGGTAGCCGCATTGGACAGGGTGAATCTGGAAATCGTATCCGGCGATTTTATTTCCATCATGGGACCGTCCGGGAGCGGCAAAAGCACCCTGCTTCATCTGCTGTCCGGGCTGGACCAGCCCACTTCCGGGAGCCTGACCTATGACGGTAAGGATATCTACCGTCTAGGTGATAAAGAGCTTTCCGCGTTTCGGCGGCAGAAGATCGGATTTATCTTTCAGCAGTTCAATCTGCTCCCTGTCCTGACCGCCAGGGAGAATATCACCATGCCCCTTCTTCTGGATAAGAAGCAGCCCGATGAAGCTTATTTGAAACAGCTCGCGGAATTGCTGGGGATCCGCGACCGCCTGACACATCTCCCTCATGAGCTTTCCGGAGGCCAGCAGCAGCGGGTCGCAATTGCGCGGGCCCTGATCGCGAAGCCGGAGATTATTTTTGCCGACGAACCGACAGGCAATCTGGACAGCAAAAGCGGAAATGAGGTCATGGAACTGCTGAAAAGTATCTGGCATTCCATGGGAAAAACGCTTGTCATCATTACCCACGACAGACAGATCGCGCAGATGGCGGAACGTCAGTTCATGATCATAGACGGAACACTTTCGGAGGTGAATGCAAAATGAAATCCTACTTATCTCTGGCATGGAAAGAATTGAAGGCGCAGAAGATCACTTCGATCCTCATCCTCATAGCGGTCATCCTGTCAACCGTTGCGACTACTGCATTGGGACAGTCTATCGGTATTCTGCAGGCCATGCGTGTAGATCAGGCGGCCGGGCTGAACGGAGACCGTTACGCGACATTTCATCAACTGACGGAAGAACAGAAGAACGCCCTTCTGTCCGATTCTCGATTAAAAGATACGGGCAGCTGGATCACCCTTGGCTCTCTCCCTTTAGGGAACAGCGGCCTGACACTTTTCCTGCGGGAATATCATGAAAACGCGCTGCAGGCATACCCTACGGTCAGCACGGTCAAAGAAGGCCGGCTTCCGGCAGGGAAAGGAGAGATCGCCCTTTCGGAAGATGCCCTGCAATATCTGGACTTTACAGGAGACCTGGGGGATACCATTACGCTGCCGGTCAGTATCAGCCTGATGAGAGATGACCAGCCTCCCTATGAATATACTGAGGATTTTGTGCTGACGGGAATTCTGGAAGATAACTACGTGGGCTATGCCAGCGGAATTCTGGATGCTGTTGTCGGAGAAGGAACCGCAGCCGAAGTGCTCCCGGAGCGATATTTTTTGTATTCCACCGATTTCAAGACACAAAACCGCGATCAATTTCAGTCAATTGTGTATGATCTGGCAGAAAAACTAAATGTTCCGGAAAATGATATTCAATACAACTGGATTCTGCTCAATGCGCTGGGTATTCGCTACGATGAGAAAACAGCCTCGGACACTGGCAGCGGATTTCCCTTTATGGCTGCAGCCTGTATTCTGGTGGGCGCTTTGATCCTGCTGGCGGCGGGATTGGTAATCTACAATATTTTGAAGGTCGCCGTCACAAAACGGATCCGGGAATACGGCACCCTGCGCGCCATCGGAAGTGAACGCAGACAGCTCTATATGCTGGTCACCGTACAGCTTCTGATTCTCTGCGGAGCCGGACTGCCGCTGGGCGTGCTCCTGGGCAGTCTTTCGGCGAAAGGAATTCTGACTGCGGCTCTCGGCGTACTGAACCCGGATTTATTTATGGCGGAAAATATAGAGGAACTGAATCACATGGTAGCTGAAAGCAGCACGGGCGGTCCTTTGCCTTTACTCCTCAGCATCTTTGTCACACTGCTTTTTGCCGTACTGGCAGCTTACCCTTCCGCCCGGTATGCTTCCCGCATATCACCCACGGCGGCCATGAGCGGGCAGTCCGTGAAAATCCGCAGAAGACACCGGAAGCAAAAAAAGATCCGCAATTTCGAAGCATTCTACGCGCGGCTGAATTTAAAGAGGAACCGCAGCCGTACCGTAATCACGATCTTGTCGATCGTAATGAGCATCACCGTTTTTGTTGCCCTGCAGAGCTTCAGCCGCCTGCTGGATGCCAGCAGTGACGTACAGGATATGCATATCGGCGACTATTCCGTGACAAACGAGACCTCCGGCATTTCACCGGAAGCGGTCGAAGAACTGAAAGAACAGGACGCGGTATCGGAATTGTCTACTGCGAAGCTGAAGGTTTACGATTCGAATGAGCAGGATATGGCGAAACTTGACTTTTCACTTTATCCCGGAGAAACCTTCCAGATTGCGGCAGTAGACCTGAACCTTATGGAACGTATGGCTCCCGGCCTATCGAAAGAAGATCTGGCGGATCTGCAAAATGGGAAAGCCTGCCTGGTAAAAAATCCAATTCCTTTTGCCACAGAAGGAGAAGAAATCGAACATACAGAATTGAAAAAAGGCGACATGATTACGGTCGGCGGAACCCCTCTGCGGGTCGCAGAAATCACAAACGGTGTGGTAACTGTGAATAACGGCGGCTTCATCAACGGGATACAGATGATAGCCGTGGATTCCGTGTACGACAGCCTGACGGGGGAAAACAGATTCTCCGAAGTATATCCTGTTATGGCGGAAGGTGCGGACACGGAAAGCTTTGAGGCATGGCTGGACAATTGGTGCAATGAAAATCCGGGCAGCCACTGGCTGTCTTACCGGAAATCCGACGCACAGATGGAGGAAAGTTTTGAGCAGATCCGGCTGCTTTGCTGGGGGCTGATCTTATTTATCGGCCTGATTGGTATCTTGAATATTATCAACACCGTTTACACAAATATCCATACCCGTGTCAGCGAAATCGGGATGCAGAGGGCCATCGGGATGAGCGCCCGCAGCCTCTATAAGACGTTTTTGTGGGAAGGGGCTTACTATGGACTGACCGCGTCGGTGATCGGCGGAGTCTGCGGATATATCTGTACGGTATTGATCGACGCGGCCGCCTTGGATATGCTGAGACTCTCGGCTGTTCCGATCGCCGCGATCCTCGAAGCGGCGGCCGTATCCGTAGCGGCATGTATGATCGCGACGGCTGTTCCGCTGTATGGGATCGGGAAGATGAGTATCGTAGATTCAATTGAGACAGTGGAATAAGAATCGGAAAACCTGCCGACGGCAGGTTTTCTGTTTTCATATCTTCCCCAGGTCTTCCTTCACCATCGCCAGGGTAATCGCCCCAAGCTCCTGCTCCATCGCCTCCTGCACCTGAACCAGCCTTCCGTCCAGAATTCGGTGGATGTTTTTTCCGACCGGGCAGTCTGGATTCGGATTTTCGTGAAAATGAAAGAGTGTATTCTCCCCGACACAGTCCACTGCCCGATAAATATCCAGAAATGTGATCTCCTCCAGCGGTTTTGCAGGGACAGCTCCGCCCGGCCCGCGCTTCACCTCTGCCAGGCCGGCATCCTTTAGCTGGGACAGCAGCTTCCGGATGATCACAGGATTTACCCCGATGCTGAATGCCATAAAATCGCTGGTGACCTTATACTCTTCCTGAAATATATCCATACACAACAGCATATGCACTGCAATCGTAAACCTACTTGAAATCTGCATCCTGTTCCCTCTTTCTTTCCGTTCCCGGCATCCCAAATCCGCTCACCAGCTCCCGCACGAATGCGTCTGCCGGATTTTCCCTGATCTGTTCCGGCGTATCGAGCTGACGGACCTTTCCCTGCTCCATGACCAGTATCCGATCCCCCAGCTTCATGGCTTCCCGGATGTCATGGGTGATAAATACGATGGTCAGTTTTAATTCTTTCTGCAGCCGCAGAATCTCATCCTGCATGGTCTGTCTTGTAATCTCATCCAGCGCCCCGAAGGGCTCGTCCATCAGCAGGATCCTGGGCTCTGCCGCAAGCGCTCTGGCGATCCCCACCCTCTGCTGCTGTCCGCCGGAAAGCTCCGCAGGATAACGGTCCGCCATCTCTTCCTCCAGCCCTACTAGCCGAAGCAGACGCAGTGCAAGCCGCCGGTTCTCATTTTTATTCTTTCTGCCGCTGATAACCGGTACATAGGTAATATTTTTCTCCACAGTCATATGAGGGAATATTCCGCCGTTCTGGATCACATAGCCGATACGCCGCCGCAGCGCCACAAGGTCCGTCTCGGCCAGATTCTTTCCCCCCACGATAATACGGCCGCAATCGGGAGTGAGAAGGCCGTTGATCAGTTTCAGCATCGTGGTTTTTCCGCACCCGGATTTTCCGATGGCTGTCAGAAATTCCCCCTCCCGCACCTGCAGGCTGAAATCATCCAGTATACAATTTTCACCAAAACTTTTCGTCACATGTTCTAATTGAATCATATCTATTTTGTCAGTCCCTTTTCCTTCAGGAACGCTTCCGCCACTTCCGCCTCGTCCTGTCCTTCTACTTCTACCTGATAATTCAGCGATGCCATTTCCTTGTCTGTCAGAATACCATCCATCTTCATCAGCACATCTTCCAGACCCGGGTAGTTTTCCAGGGCCTCTTTTCTCACCACCGTGGAACAGAAATAATTTACCTGCAGATGTTTGTCGTCTTCGAGCACCGTGATATCGTCGCGGCTGAGCTGTGCGTCTGTGGTAAATCCATTGGTCACGTCAATGTCTCCCTGTTCCATGGCTTCATATTTCAGACCGATATCGATGTCCCGCACTTCCTTGAAGTCCAGTCCGTAGGTGCTGCACAGCAGGCCGAATCCGTCCTCCCGCTCGATATAATCCGGATTTCCCCCAAACACAAGCTCGCCGGATACGTCAGCCAGATCCGAAGTGGTCTTGAGCTGATATTCTTCCGCGGCCTCTTTGCGCACGGCCACCGCAAAGGTATTATTAAAGCCATAGAGTCCGACCCAGGTCATATCAAACTGCTCTTCGTATTCTTCCTTAAGCTTGTCCAGAATTTCCTCATCGCTCACTTCACCCGCATCATGCTTCAATACCATGACCCAGCCGCTGGACGTATATTCGGGGTACAGGTCGAACTCGCCCTTTTCCATAGCCGGCTGAATGTTGCTGGTGCCGCCGCCGATTCCTTTTGTGATCTCTGCCGTATAATCCGTATTTTCTTCGATCAGAAGCTTCAGCATTTCTCCCAGGATATACTGCTCCGTCATAGGCTTTGTAGCGATCTGAATAGGTTTCCCCGCGCTTTCTTCGCTTTCGCCGCCGGCCTCTTCCGTATCCATGCTGTCACTATCCCCGCCTGATTCCTGATTTTCCACAGTTTCCTCACCTGCACTCCCGCTGCCTGCGGAATCGGGATTTCCTCCATTGTTCCCACATCCCACTCCGGCAAATGCCAGAATAGCTGCCAACAAAAACGCTGCTGTCTGTTTTCTCTTCATCTCAATTTCCACTCCTCTTTTTTATCTTTTTTTCCAGCCCTCCAAGCAGCAGATCACTGACCAGCGCAAGCAGCGCAATCAGAAAGCTGCCTCCAAAGGTGAGGGCCATATTATACGTTGTAATGCCTCTGTAGATTGCCACGCCGAGGCCGCCTGCTCCGATAAAGGAGGCGATAGCCGCGGTTGAAAGCGTCATCACGACCATATTGCGCACGCCTGCTATGATTACGCCTGCTGCCAGCGGCAGCTTGATCTTTGTCATGATCTGAAAATCCGTACTCCCCATCCCTCTTGCCGCCATGATGACGTCCGCGGATACTCCCCGGATCCCGGCATAGGTATTGCGCACCATAGGCATCACTCCGTAGATGGTCAGCGCCGCCACCGCCGTATTATTTCCGATTCCCAGAAACGGGATCAGCATGCCCAGCAGGGAAATGGACGGGATGGTATAAAATACGTTGGCAATTCCAAGAACCGGCGCGGAAAACCTGTCATGCTCCGCAATCCAGATGCCTGTCAGCAGTCCGATCACTCCCGCCAGGGCAATGGAAACGGCCGCTAACATGATATGCTGAAGCATCAGCTCCAGGAACCACTCTTTTCTCTCAATATATGTCCGGATGACTTCCTCAAATAGCATTCCCTTCATCACCTCTTTTATATCGCATATTTCTGCTTTTTCCATATATCTTATGAAGTGCTCTCACCGCATCCGACAGACAGATTTCAGCAATGGAGCTTTCTCACCGCATCTGCCGGGCACGTTTCCTTACACGCGCCGCACTGGAGACAATGTGCGGGATCAATCCGGTATGGGCTGCCTTCCTGAATACACTTCTGCGGACATACCTCCCGGCAGGAACCGCAGCCAATGCAGGAATCCGTAATCTCAAATCCGGCCCTTTCTTCTTCGGTTCCATAGGAAAACGTTTCACGGCTGATCGGATAATGCAGGAGGTCGAACCATTCCCCGCTTCCCTCGTAGATCAGAAACGCATCCAGGATGTATCGGGTATCGCCGGGATAAACCTCATTCATTCCCGGATTTTCTTCAAAGACCTTGTCCACCCATTGCTTATCCACCTTCTTTATCTTACCATAAAACTTCAAAGATTGACAATCCGGACACATGGAACTTAACGCAATTTCTCCTGTTCTTATGAGCTGCTCATAAAATGGCTTTCCTTTGGATGTGACAATGTACATTCCTTCGTCTGTGCTGATCATCACATTGATGATCCTGCTGCGCGGATGTCCGTCCTGATCTACGGTCGCCGCTGAAGCAATCTTAACCTTCCGAAATAAATCCACATATTTCTTTGCTTTTTCGTTCATTCTTTTTTCCTCTCTCAGATGTAATATTCTTTGTTACATTTGAGATACTATCACATTTTTGTTGTGATGTCAATAGTTACATCTATTTTTTTCCAAAAAGGATTTCCAGCTGTGCGGTTGCAATGCACATGACCTGGTGAATCAGCAACCACATAACTGGAAAACTTTTCATTCTGCTTGACAAGACAGACCATATACTGTAGTCTATACACAAAGACCACATAAAGTAGTCTCTTTTTACATACTTTTTTACAGCAACTACATGAGTCAAATATCCATGCAGGCATGGATACCTGGCTGGTTGATTCGCGGGAATTAAAGAATGGAGTGATCAACGATGGCAGCAATTCAATTAGGCGTAATCGAGGCCCGCTATGCGGATATGATCTGGGAGCATGAGCCGGTTACCTCTTCCGAATTAGTAAAGCTGACGGCCGCTGCTTTTCACTGGAAGCGCACTACCGCGCACAATGTACTGCGGCGGCTGTGTGATAAGGGATTATTTCAGAATGAGAAGGGAACCGTTACCTCCCTGATCTCACGGCAGGATTTTTATGCCCTGCAGAGCCAGAAGTTCGTGGAAGATACTTTTGGAGGCTCTCTTCCGTCGTTTATTGCCGCATTTACAAAAAATAAGGCATTATCACCGGAGGAAGCGGCTGAAATCCGAAAAATGATCGACCGTGCGGAGGAGGGCTGACAATGGAAGTGATTTTTGTAAATCTTCTTAATATGAGTCTCACGGCAGTCTGGCCCATTCTGGCCTCCCTGCTGCTCAGAATATTTTTGAAAAGGGCTCCCAAATGGAGCAGCTGTGTGCTATGGGGCATTGCCGCCCTGCGCCTGATCTGCCCGTTTGCCCTGAATTCACCGCTCAGTTTGATTCCCAGCGCAAAGGTACTGGATATCCATGCGGTACAATACGCGCCGAATCCTACCATCCACACCGGAGTCCCGGTTCTTGACCGAACTCTGAATCCGGCCATCAGCGAGGCTTTTGCTCCTTCTCCCGGCGCAAGCGTGAACCCTCTGTATGTCTGGATATTCATTGCCGGAATGATCTGGGCGGTGGGTGCCGTCCTTATGCTGTGCTATGCGCTGTTCCACTATCTCCGGCTGAAAAGCATGGTGCGGGAGGCACTCCCTCTTTTCCCGATGAATGATGGCCGGTCCGGCACGAACAAAAATGCCACGGTCTGGCTTTGTGACGCAGTCAGCTCACCGTTTATTCTCGGATTTATAAAGCCCAGAATCTATCTGCCCTCCGGTATCGAAGAGGAGGTTCTGCCATATGTGGTCACACATGAAGAGGCACATTTGCAGCGGAAAGACCATTTGTGGAAGCTGCTGGGGTATTTCCTTTTGGCAGTGCACTGGTTCAATCCGCTTGTCTGGGCGGCCTACTTTGTATTTTGCCGGGATATGGAACTATCCTGTGATGAAAAGGTCATCCGAGATTATGATCTCACAGGAAAGAAAGCCTATGCCAATGCTCTGGTTTCCTGCGGTATACAACGAAAAGTGGTCCTGATCTGCCCGCCTGCCTTCGGAGCGATTGATGTGAAAAAAAGAGTAGACGCTGTGTTAAAATATAAGAAACCGGAGATTCAGCTGGTCGTAACGGCGGTGGTCCTCTGCGCCGCGGCTGCAGTCTGTTTTCTTACCAATCCGCCGGTCTCAAAAATAACGGAAGCAGTACCGGAAATGACAGTCAGTTATGCTGCCCGCTCCCCCAATACGCATCCAGCACGCTCCTGTCCTTATGAACCACATACCCGCTGCCCCCGATTTCTTTTACATTCTCCACCATGCTCACGATCAGCAGCGGATCCTCTGCGTCCTTTTCTGCGGTAAATACTGCGAACCAGCCGATCTCCGTCCCTTCGGTGTCCTCCACAGATGTCTTGATCTCCGCGGTTCCGGTTTTTCCGGCCAGCACGATATCCTCGCGATGTGCCGCATAGCCGGTTCCCTCCGGGTTGTTCACCACCTTTTTCATGCCTTCCAGAACCTGCGCCGCAGTTTCCCCTGAAAAAATCTGCGGGAGCCAGATTTCGGCGCCGGTATTGCCGCTCTGTTCCGTACCGTTTTCATTCTCTTCGGTTTCATGCTCTTCGTCCTCACTTCCTGCGCTCTTCCCTCCGCCTGCCCCGTTTCCGCCGGCTTCCTTTTCATATACCAGCCGCGGCTTCAGCACATTTCCCTCATTGCAGAAGGCGGTATACAGGCTGGCCATATGCAGCGGATTAACCAGAACCTGTCCCTGGCCATAGCCGCTGTCCGCAAGCTGGATCTCCGATTCTATATGCTCCGCATTGGAAAACTGCGATGGGGGCATCTCGATATCAAAGGGCATCTGCTCCCCAAAACCCATGGTGTTCAGCTCCCGTTCCAATGCATCCGCGCCGATCTTCAGAGCTGCCTTTGCAAAATAAATATTGTCCGAATAGATCAGGGCATTCTCCATGGTCACCGGCTCGTACGCATGGAGTGTCGTCACATAATAGTCCCCCCAGGAATCGTCCTTCTGCCAGCTCAGCCCCACATTTCCAAAATCCTCCTGCCAGCTGACCGTGCCTGTTTTCAGACCGATGGCTGCAATGACCGGCTTAAATGTAGAGCCGGGGCACCATATCTGCCGAAAACGGTTCAGCAGCGGCTTCCGTTCATCCTCATTGAGGGAATTCCACCGGGCATCGGACAGTCCCAGTATGAAATCATTGCTGTCAAAGGATGGCGTGCTGACCAGCGCCAGTACTTCTCCCGAATACGGATCCATCGCGGCGGAACAGCCAGGATCTTCCCGAAACTGCTCATACAGCGATTCCTGGAGCTGCGCGTCGATGGTCAGCCGGATATCCTGCCCGTTCTGCACCGGGAGATTTGCCAGTACCGATTTTTTTCTGCCGTCCTTTCTTTCTATATAAATACTGCATCCATCCATGCCCTTCAATTCCTTTTCAAACAACCCTTCCAGGCCGCTTCTGCCGATCACGCTGTTTTCACTGTAGCCCTCACCTGCATGTTCCTCCAGATCCTCGGCGGTCACATTTCCCACGTAGCCGGTCAGGTGTCCGGCCGCAGCGCCAAATGGATATGTCCGTACCTCCACGTCACTGATCATAACGCCCGGGATGGCAAGCAGCGCATCCTGCCTTGCTTTTTCCGCAAGCACCTTTTCCCGCGGCTTGAGCGCCATCAGGTCAAGCTCGCTCACTTTCGGAATCGTCTTGACAGGAACAAAGGAATCCTCTTTCACCCAGGATGCGTCCAGGCAATTCCGGATTGTCTCCGAATCCATATCCAGCAGCTCGGATAACTGCCGGAATGCTGTTTCCCGATCCGCCAGCTTTCCCGGTACGAGTCCGACTGATGAGGCAGTCCCCTGCCCTGCAAGCATACGGTCGTTCCGATCCAATATTTTCCCACGCACCGCAGGGTGCGGCTCGATACGCACCTTGTCTTCAGAGGTCAGTTCCGGGAAGATCAGGCCGTCATTCCAGAGGATTTTATATCCGTTCTCCGTATCTGTAAAATACATTTCATTATCAAGATGAAGCCTGCCGGCGATCGTATCGAAGGACATCCGATAGGCTACGGCATCCGGTTCTCCTTCATTTTTCCTGTTCTTTTTTCTGTCATGCTCCGTAATCTCGACCCGAATGTCTTTGACCTCGATTCCCTCATAAATGGCAGAATTCCGTTTTATAAAAGCTTCTTTGTCCGCGTATGCGGAATGGGCCGGATCCGTCATCCGGTACATTTCCTCATAATCCTGCCGCTCAATCTGTTCCATATATCTGACAAGGAGCTCTTCCTGCGCTCCCCGCCCGCCATCCCCGGTAAAAAAGACACCCCCGCAGATTCCAGCCATTACAACGGTTACAGACAAGGCAGCCACAGCGATGTGAAGACGCGTTTTATTCTTCCTGTCATGATGTTTCCTTTCCATATCTGCCTCCATCCTCCTAAAAAATTTCCATCTGTGCGATTGGATAATACCTTTTATTTCTATAATCTTACATCCGTAATATTCATATGTCAAGTAAATCCCCAGTAACCAGTATGATATACCTCCATAAAAATCCCATTTGTTATTGAACTCTGTTGTTTGCAGGCGGGCGGATTGCCTCGGACATCTGCGAGTATGCCGCAACCTCCATGCATCTCGAAACAAAAGACGAAATCTATTCAGCCATGGTGGTGTATGGGCTGCTTACCTATAAGGATGGGTTTGTATCCATTCCAAATAAGGAACTGTCGGACAGCTTTGCCGCTATGATATTCTTGAATTAAAGGTTGACAGTACTCCCGAAGATGCAATTCAACAGATCAAAGAGAAAAAATATGCCCTCCGCTTCAAAGGGAAGCTTGGCGAACAGCCAAAATACCGATCGAATTCTGGCTGTCGGCATCAGCTATAATAAAAAGTCAAAGAAACATTCCTGTAAGACAGAAGTGCTTTAACCTCGCGGACAGCAGCGCTCCCGCACTTCAAAAAAATCCCTGCATATCCAGGAGCAGTACGGCCGGATCGCATCGGAGGGTTCGATCAGATCGGGGATCATCACCGTGATGCAGCCCGCCGCATGTCCGGCCCGGATGCCGTTTTCACTGTCTTCAAATACAAAGCATTCCTCCGGCCTGCATCTGATCCGTTCTGCCGCACACAGAAAGATATCCGGCGCCGGTTTCCCATGCTTCATCTCCGTGCCGCTGACCACCGCATCAAAGTAATCCCGGAGCCCCGCTCTCCGCAGGTTTGCTTCGATCTGATGTGGGAAACTGCTGCTGGCCACGGCCATTTGCACGCCGCGTTCCCTGAAGAATCCAAGGATCTCGCGCACCCCTTCCTTCACCGGGACGCTGGCGGACAGCTTTTCCCGCATCCGTTTCATACATTCCTTCACAATAGCCGCCCCGTCGTCAGACTGGTAATATGTCTCCACCACCCTTTGCATACGCTCTCCGTTTGTGCCTGTGATCGCTTTTAGAAATCCTTCGCCAAGCTCAATCCCGCGTTCTTTTGCAAGCTCATGCCAGGTCTGCTGGTAGATTCGCTCGGTGTCAAACAACACCCCATCCATGTCAAAGATTGCTCCCGTGTAATTCATACTGATTTTTCCTCCCTGTATATTGGACTGAGTGCACATCAAAGCTTCGTTAGAAGATGCTCCGTTCGGACTCAGTCGTCGGTCCTTTCTGTTTGATTGAAGCTGCTGCCTGTTTTTGTAGTTTAATATTTTTTATTCCACTCATAGAATTCTTTCAGATCCGCTTTTACCTGTTCCGGGAGCGTCGTCTTTTTAACACCCCGGATCGCGCCCTCCAGCGCCAGCAGCCTGTGAATACAGGCAGATTCATCGAATTCCTGAATTTTCAGCCATGCCTGCTTTGAGCCGACGGCTTTGAGTTCCTCTTCCGTAAAAATGCCGGCCTGGTTCAATTGCTCTTCTACCACCTTTCCAATGTTAGGCAGTTTTGACAACTCTCCCATCATTCTTTTCCTCCTTTTCTGTTGTTCCTGAGTTACTGTTCATTGGGATTCCATGGGAAGCATAATATTCAGCGAAAATTCCTTTCCTGTCTTCACTTCCATGACACCCTCGTACCGTTCCACGGCCGCACGGATGTTCTGCAGCCCCACCCCGTACGCAGGCTGCCGACGAAATTGCAGCCTCTTGGAAGAGCGGATTCTTCCATGCTCCACAGCCACCGGCTCGTGAATACTATTGCGGATCTCCAGCACCCAATAATTGGGATGCATCCGTGAGTACATCCGGATCCATCCTGCCGCCTCTCCCGCCCGGAGCCCGCGTTCACACGCTTCCACCGCATTATCCAATGCATTTGCGAGAATACAGCAAAGGTCCGCAGACGCAAGCCTGTCTTCCCCCGGCACGGATATCCGGATAGAAATGTCGATCCCAAGCTTCCGGGCCTGCTGATATTTCGGATTCAGCAGCGCATCCGCATAGATGGAGCCGGTCTCTACCGCCGCCTGTACCTGATCCGTCCGGATGTCCAGCTCCTCCAGATAATGAGCCGCCTCCTTTGCCTTGCCGTCGGCCAGGAGATGAGCCAGGCACAGGCCATGATTTTTCATGTCATGCCGCATTTTACGAAGCTGGTCATACTGTTCCCCCGCAGCCTTCAGATGGCGGCTCAGCATTGTGTACTGCTGCTCCGCCAGACGCTCCAGCAGACGCCGTTCCAGCATAATGACGCAGAAGAGGTGAAGCCCCGTCCCGGCTGCAGCGACCAGACTGCAGCATACGGCCACCGGAAACATCGTCCCTTCTGCCCAATCCCCGACTCCGAGAAATAAATCCGTCATCGTGATAACCGCAGCATAGATAAATACAATGATATACATGAGGTAAAAGGCATCCTTCTCCGAAAAATCCCGCCGCAGCAGATGAAGCCTTCTCAGCAGGATCTCCATCATCAGGTACTGCGCCACACAGGAGACATAGCTCATCACATCAAGCACCGCATCCGGACAATACCTCAATCCATTGGCCGCAGCCGCTGTATGAACGAGCGGGAAGATCGAGCAGAACGCAAGCTCCGGCGCGCAGTACATCCACAATGTAAAAAAAATCTTTTTTACCGCGCTGCCATGGAACAGCAGCATATTGAGCGCAAGCCCGCAGAGCGACAGATAGATAAAATTTCCCAATGTCGTGCCTGCCAGTACGAAGGTTCTGTTGATATATCCGTAAATGAAGGACCCCAGGTAAAACCAGACGAATGTATAGCGGTATTTCGTACCGAACATTTTTTTCAGAAAACGATATTCAAATAAGAGATCCACCAGTGCGAGTGAGTGTCTCCAGATGGCTTCCCCCATCCATGTATTCAAAATACATCCCCGCTTTCTTTTAAGTAGTGCATAAATGCCAGGCCGAAGGATTTGTATCTGCGCTTGGACAAAGGGATACGTTCTTCGTTGTCCAGACAGATCTCATTCTTGTCATAAAGCTGTACGTGACGCAGATTTACAATATAGCTGCGATGGCATCGGAAAAATGTGTCCGGCAGACTGATGTTTTTGGAATCCTGCCGCGGGTGATTCGAAGACGCGGCGGCGGCAGATGCAAGGTCTTGCTGCGGCGGTACATCAGAGGCATCGGCCGGAGTTCTGTGCCGGGGCGCGGCAGCGGTGATTTCAGACACAGATTCCGGCCGGAGCGCGGCGGCAGTGATTTCAGACACAGGTTCCGACCGGAGCGCGGCGGCGGCGATTCCAGGCACAGGCTCCGGCCGGGTCAGCGCCGGTTCCAGATCTTCCAGTTTTCCGTAAAAAGGAAACGTCTCTTCTACGGTATGCAGATAGATTTTCCGGTCCAGGACTTCCAGGTAAAGGATCAGTTCCAGGGGCACCCGCCGAACCGCCGTCCCCTGGCGGACAATGACCGCGCGGCTGTGTTCCCTGCGCAGGGAAGCACAGATCTGCAGGAGTACCGCTTCCAGTTTTTTCGGTTCCACAGGTTTCACCAGATAGTGGTATGGATGCACATCATACGCATCGACCGCATATTGCTGATGGGCCGTAATAAATACCAGATAGCTTTTGTCCCCCCGCATACGCAGCTTTCCAGCCAGTTCCAGACCGTCCATAGGCTCCATCTCGATATCCAGCAGCAGGATGTCGTATGCCTCCCGTGCCAGGAGAGCGCTGCCGCTCCGGAAGGAATCCATATTGTATTCTATGGAATGTTGATCCAATATCATTGACACCTGGCCTGACAGCCGTTCTAACAGGATCTGCTCGTCCTCGCAGATTGCAATCCGGATCATTCGCAAAGACCTCCCTTGCTCTTATTTTTCTATCTTAATTATAGTGAAAATAAGAGGCGGATACAAGCCTATTGTCTGAACGGGAGGATTTTTGCTGTGAAAGGATTACAAGTCAGTGGCTCTGCCTATTTTTGGTTGTCCTGCCTATATACTCTATGAAACTGCATGCAAGAAAAGTGTGCGTCTTGACGCACACGCGCGCCAAAGCGCGGCTGCGGAAGCAGCCATTTTCCTTATGCGCGTAGTGCGCATCCCCCGGAGGGTTGTTCTTCTATAGGAAAATTCGGAGAAGTTTCCTATA
>VSNK01000449.1 GCA_009774255.1 Faecalicatena sp. | reverse complement strand
GATATGTACAAGAGAGTTTATTTAAAAGCATTGTCGTAACTATTCGGCAATATAATTTGGAGGTGTAATGGATGAGGCTAGAAGAAAAAATGAAGCAGGAGCTCTGTCAGGAGCTGGTCATCCCTGATGTGGTAGATGAAAAACTGAATTTGGTTTATCAACAGATTTTGAGTGGCAAAGTGCAAAAGGAACGTACTGTAAGGAGGGCGGCAGCATGGATCGCAGCCGCAGCCGCTGTGATTGTAGTAACTGCGGGCGGTTTTCTCTTCAGTCAGCCCTCCCTTGCCAGAGAGCTTCCAATTATTGGGAATCTGTTTAAAAAAATTCAGGATACAAACATCCGTATAAATCCTAAGGATAAAACGGCATATGAGAATATTGAAAAATATTCGAAAAAAGCAACCGCTTCGGGAAATAATACAGACGGTAATCCCGGAAAATCCGGCAGTAATACGGACACCGGCACCGCAAAATCTGAAGGGGCTACGGACACCGACACCACAAAATCTGAAAGAAATATGGACGCCGGTACAGAAGCGGGGACTATTGCTGATAGCAGTGGTATAGAGGTCATGATTTCAGATGTATATTTTGACGGCTATGACCTGTACTACACTCTTGCCGTACGGACAGAAGACGAAGAATTAAACAGTTCTGAATTCCTTACTCCATTAAATTTTATGGAAGGAGATCCACTCCCCTTCTTTGCCTCTGCCTTCATAAATGAAACCGAGGTTACATCCGTACTCATGCAGCCGAGGAAAAGCGAAGACGGCTCTTTTGTCCAGTTGGTGCGGATTTCCATGGATTCTGCGAATCTCACTTCCACGGATACTCTGGATGTCAGGCTGGATTTTAATGCGGTCGGAGGCACAAAGCTGGAAGATATCGGCACTTATGACGGAGCATACCAGGAGGCTATGGGACATAAGACCGTGCGTGGAAACTGGAAGCTCGCGTTCCGGACGTCCGCAGATCTGTCAGGCACCAGAAGCCTGATCAGTCCTTCGGAAAATCAGGGATTCACTGTTGCAAAGGCCGCCGCAACTCCCAGCAACTTTCACCTGACAATCCTGATCCCCTACGGATGGGATGTCAGCACATTGGTTCCTCAGATTTTTGATTCCACCGGTGGAAAGATAGACTGGGAACATATTTCTTATACAGTCGATCCGGCAACCGGACAGCCCCTTATGGAGATTACCGCAAATGCTGCGAAAGCCTCTAAATTTGTCGTAAAAATCGTCGATAAAACTGCTGGTACCGATGATATGCCCCTTGTAGCTGCGGAAATTCCATTTGAGCTGCAGTAACCACAGACTACCCGTAATTTCGTTACAGTTCACTGGCCAGCCAGCGAACTGTAACGAATCCGGCCTATTTAAAGTTGCCTTACGGCAAAAGGCCGGATTCCAGCCCCAGTACGTACTGGCCTGTGACCGTGCAGCATGGTGCACGGCCCAGGAGTGAACTGTAACGTAATTTCAAATAAGAAGGAATCTTCCGCTATCAAGCCTTGAAAAGGTTGTAGTCAATATAGTATACTTAAATTGTCAAAAAGAAAGGGGAAGGAATGTACCATGAATACGATCATTATGTGGATCATGGCGGCCGGCGCGGCAGTCGGCGGCCTGGACAGGATTTGCGGGAACCGTCTCGGTCTTGGAAAGCGGTTCGACGAGGGCTTTATGCTCCTGGGCACCACCGCCCTTTCCATGGCTGGGATCATCTGCCTGACCCCGCTCCTTTCCAGACTGCTGAAAAGATTCTTTGTCCCGCTGTGGGCTCTGACCGGGCTAGATCCGGGAATCCTGGGTGGAATCCTGGCAATCGACATGGGCGGATACCAGCTTTCCATGGAACTGGCCAACGCGCCTGAGGTGGGAAGATATGCCGGGATTGTGACAGGCGCTACCTTTGGATGCACCGTCACCTTTACCATTCCGGTTGGGATGGGGATGCTCTCCCGGCAGGAGCGACCTCTGTTTGCCCGGGGAATGCTGATCGGCCTGGGCATGATGCCTGTGTCGCTGCTCATCGGCGGGCTGTTCTGCGGTCTGCATATTGCGGAGATCTTGCTGCAGAGCCTTCCTGTTCTTCTGCTGTCCCTTCTGTTCATGGCCGGAATCCGTCTTTTTCCCGACCGGGCAATAAAAGGCTTCGGATATTTTGCCGCGGGAATCGGATTCCTTACCACCGTCGGGCTAACCGCAGGGGCGGTGGAATATATGACAGGCTTTCAACTCCTGAAAGGGCTTGCCCCCATCGAGGACGCAATGGCCGTGGTATCCTCCATCGGCGTGGTGATGCTGGGAAGCCTCCCCGTGGCAGAGATCCTGCGGCGGCTTCTGGAAAAGCCTCTGAATTGGGCCGGCCAAAAAACAGGCATGAACGGAAACAGTGTGGCAGGGCTTCTTATGGGAATCGTAAGTCCCGTGCCCGCCATTGCCATGATGCAGGAAATGGATCATCGGGGCAAGGTAGTGAATGCCGCCTTTTTGGTGTGCGGTGCTTCCGCCCTGGCGGCGCATATGGGATTCACCTTCGGCACGGAACCGGATCTGGTTCTTCCGCTTCTCATATCCAAACTGGCAGGAGGGTTTTCCGGTGCCGCAACCGCCCTGCTGCTTACCGGAACAGGTACTCGTTCAGCAAATGCTTAGCTTTCCTATTAGCTTAGTTCCATCTTTTGTTCTTTGCATCTTAACTGCATTATGTTTAAACCGTACCACTTCTCCAACATCTACACTAATTATATTATTTTCCCACTCATGCTCTGGTGTTGGAGGCATTGGCTTTCCTAAAGGCGCGACAATTATTTTTGGATCCGTATTTCTATCCAAACTCAAAAATCCAGTATTTTCATACGTCGTATATG
>VSNK01000448.1 GCA_009774255.1 Faecalicatena sp. | reverse complement strand
TACGCGCATAAGGAAAATGGCTGCTGCCGCAGCCGCGCTTCGGCGCGAGTGTGCGTCGAGACGCACACTTTTCTTGTTTTGAAATAATCAGGACAATTCTACGAGTTTTTGAAAAATATAAGGCAGCCAGCCTGCACAGGAAAGGAAATGTGAGATTATGCTGAGACCAGACAGTGACACAATTATGAAGCTTGCAAAAAAATATTCGGTGATTCCGATCAGCCGGGAATTATATGGAGACAGTACCACGCCCATCGCGATTCTTCGGAAGCTTGCGCGGAAGAGCAGCAGATATTACCTGCTGGAGAGCGTGGAAGGCGGAGAGAAGTGGGGGAGATATTCGTTCCTGGGATGTGACCCGGTCATGCGGGTTACATGCCGGGGGAGAGAGGCAGCACTGCCGGAAGAGAGGAAGAACGGGGAACATTCGGAGCGGATAAAGGCGGCACTGCCGGAAGAGGGGAAGAACAGGGAGAATTCGGCGCAGCCTGGCGGCAGAACCGCGGAGGTGACGATTGAGGAAAATGGCACGAAGCGCCAGGTGATCACGGACCGTCCGCTGGAAGTCCTGCGGGATATCCTGAAGGGTTACAAGGCCCCGGTACTTCCGGAACTGCCGCCGTTTACCGGAGGATTCGTAGGGTATTTTGCCTATTCGATGATCGGGTATGCGGAGCCGGTGCTGGATATAAAAAAGGGCGCGTTTTCAGACTATGATGTGATGATGTTTGACAAGGTGATCGCATACGACCATCTGAGGCAGAAGCTGATCCTGATTGTCAATATGAAGACGGATCGTGTTCTGGAAAATTATGGAAAGGCATCCGCGGAGATTGAAAAGCTTACGGCTTTGATGGGGCAGGAGATTCCGGCGGCCGCGTCTTCTGAGAAAGAAGAAATTCATTTTGTCTGCACGACGGAAAAGAAGGAGTATTGTGAACAAGTAGAGCGCACAAAGCAATATATCCGCAACGGAGATATTTTTCAGGCGGTCATATCCAGGCAGTTTAGAAGCCCTATGAAACAGAGCCTGCTGAATGCATACCGGGTGCTCCGCACTACCAACCCTTCTCCTTATATGGTTTATCTTCATACGGAGGACGAGGAGCTGATGAGTACGTCGCCGGAGACACTGGTGCGGCTCAACAAGGGAAGGCTGGTCACATTTCCCGTGGCAGGTTCGAGGCCCAGGGGAAAGACGGAGAGGGAAGACGCGGCGCTGGAAGAAGAACTGCTGCGGGACGAAAAGGAATTATCAGAACATAATATGCTGGTCGATCTGGGGCGGAATGACCTGGGAAAGATCAGCAGGTTTGGCTCCGTTGAGGTGACGGAATATCAGATGATTCATAAATATTCCAAAATCATGCATATCTGCTCCCAGGTGGAGGGAGACATCCGGGAGGATCAGGACGCGCTGGATGCCATTGCATCTGTGCTTCCGGCGGGGACGCTGTCCGGGGCGCCGAAGATCCGTGCCTGCCAGATCATTGAAGAATTGGAGCAGGAACAGAGGGGGATTTACGGAGGTGCTCTTGGATACATTGATTTTACAGGAAATATGGATACCTGCATCGCGATTCGTATGGCCGTACGCAAAAATGATGTGGTCTACGTGCAGGCGGGAGGCGGCATTGTGGCGGACAGTGTGCCGGAGCTGGAATATGAGGAATCCGGAAATAAAGCGGCAGCGGTCATTCAGGCAGTCATGCGTGCCAAAGAAGCAGAGGGAGGCGAATAGGACATGATTTTATTGATTGATAATTATGACAGCTTTACGTACAATCTGGTGCAGTATTTGGGGACACTGCAGAAGGATATCCGTGTGGTGAGAAATGATATGATTACGGCGGAGGAAATCGCGAAGATGAATCCTACCCATATCGTGTTGTCACCAGGTCCGGGATATCCGAAGGACGCAGGTGTCTGCGAGCAGGTGATAGAAGCATTTCAGGGAAAAATCCCGATTCTGGGAATCTGTCTTGGTCATCAGGCAATCTGTGAGGTCTATGGGGCGGTGATCGCCCCGGCAGAAAAGCTGATGCATGGAAAGAAAAGCAGGATCGCACTTGTTCAGGACTGTGAGTTATTTGCAGGGTTAGGGGAGAAAATTGACGCGGCAAGATATCATTCTCTTGTGGCAAAAAAAGAAACCCTGCCAGATACGCTGCGGGTCACGGCAGTCTCGCCGGAAGGGGAAATCATGGCGGTGCAGCATAAAAAGTATCCGGTATACGGACTGCAGTTTCACCCGGAATCTATTTTGACAGAGCATGGAATCCAGATTTTAAACAATTTTTTGAATATAAAAACAGGAAGGGAAGAGAAAGTTATGATTAAAGAGGCGATTTATGAATTGCTGCAGGGAAGAGATTTGGACTACAATACCGCGAAGAAAGTCATGGAAGAAATGATGGACGGCACGGCTACCCAGGCGCAGATGGGAGGATTTCTGACCGCTCTTCGGATGCAGGGGGAAAGTATTGATGAGATCACTGCATTTGCGGAGGTCATGCGTGAAAAGGGAGTCAAGATCCATCCGGAGAGGGAAGTCATTGATATTGTCGGAACCGGCGGAGACGAGGTGGGGACATTCAATATTTCCACAACTTCCGCGTTTGTTGTGGCAGCAGGCGGCGTTCCGGTGGCAAAGCATGGAAACCGCAGTGTGTCCAGTAAGAGCGGGGCGGCAGATGTGCTGGAAAAGCTGGGGGCAAATGTATCCTTGAACGCGCAGCAGAATGAGACGATCCTGAACCGGACGGGGATGTGCTTCATGTTTGCCCCGGTGTACCACTCGTCCATGAAATATGCGCCTCCGGTCCGGAGGGAGTCGGGGGTGCGCACCGTATTCAATATCCTGGGCCCCTTGTCCAATCC
>VSNK01000447.1 GCA_009774255.1 Faecalicatena sp. | reverse complement strand
GGAAAGTGGAGGTGAAGAAAAAAGGGGTGCTTTGGAAACCCTGTGTTTTCATGGGCTGCGACTTTCCGAGAGTACTCCTATTTTGCAGGGAGGTGAAGAGATGACACTTGAGGATAGATTGAGATCGCAGGGAGTTAAGGTCAATGGAACATTTGATGTGCAAAATTTTTTTGATATATTTGCAAGAATACTTTCCAGAAAGTATGGAATTGAAATCACAGTAAAAGCAATACGGAAAAGCGAAGATGAAGAGAATCAGGAGGGAAATATCTGTGAGCAAGCATCATGACAAGGACTCTTTGGTGATTAAATATAAGCGTGAATTTGAAGTCGCACTTATAAAAATCTGTCTGGTTGCTGGCGGGATCGGGTTCGCCACCGGACAGGATAGGCCCAAATGGGTACGGCAAATCAGGAGCAGGGGCGCGGCAGATATGGTGCAGGGGTGCCCGTAATTATGGAGCAGGGATGCCTTAAATTGGGGCATCTCCAAAATAGAGATACCTGGTAAAATTTCCCTCACTCAGGCCAAATTGGTTCCCAGTAAAAGCAAAAATTGGCGTTATCACGGACAAATGGCTATGTTTGATGGTTCAGCGGAATTTTCCGGTCCATTCGTCATACATGAGGAATGAAACGTACTGGCAACCAAAAGGTTGTAACCGCCGCCATTCAGAGCTGCTCTAGCAAAGCTCTATTTGCCCCATACAGGACATTTTGGCTTGTCATTGAAGAAATCCATACATAGCCATCACGCCCGAATATGGACGGCAGAACAAGCCACAGGGTACATTCTGCATTTTAAAGGTGGAATGTATCGACCAACTCAATCTTGCTCCCGTCAAATGCGGTTTGTTTTCCGATTTTAAATTGATGAATTGACGAAAGGATGCCTCCCTGCGTTAAGGAATCATCATACATAAGGTCCCCCGAAATTTCCGGATGGTACCCTGAGTCGGGACGGAGGCACCCTTCATTTTAAGGGTGGGGTCTGATCAGCTCCCCCTTTGTCCGTTTCAACATTGAAAGACCTGATCATATTTGATCCCGGGTCCGCACATTGAAAATAGTATATCTGCCAAGGGAACCGTTGGGGCGTTATGTCAGCCGCCGAATGAAAGAAAGGGGGCTGGTGCTTATGGTTACATATTCGGATTTATTCCAGTTTGTGATTATGCTTTGCGCTGTAATAACTCTTGTTATCTACATTAAACGTAAAAAATAGCGCCCCTGCTCTGGTAAAGTAAGGCGCTATTCTTTATAACACTTATTTTTTTCCGGCGGTCAGGTGTACGCTGGCCAACGGTTCTCTTGTCAGGTATATTATATCCAATAATATGCGCATTGTCAAACGAATTTCCAATCATTTCAAAAGGCACCGCCACGTGCAGGAATGAAAGGAAGATGATAAAATGCCAGCTTATAAAGACGAAAAGACCGGCACCTGGTACTGTAAATTCTATTACGTAGACTGGACAGGCACCCGCCGCCAGAAGATGAAGCGCGGCTTTAAGCTCCAGAGGGAAGCGAAGGACTGGGAGCGTAATTTTCTGGAGAAGCAGTCCGGAAGCCCGGATATGACCTTCCAGGCGCTCTATGACCTGTACCTGGAAGATATCCGTTCACGGCTGAAACCATCCACATTATTAACAAAGGAACAGTGCATAGAGTCCCGTGTGCTGCCATATTTCAAAGAAAAGCGAATCAATGAGATTTCCCCGGCTGACGTCCGGAAATGGCAGAATGGGCTTATTGAAGATGGTTTAAAACCTACGACACAGCGCAGGGTGAACAGTCAGTTAAACGCAATCTTAAATTATGCAATCAAATATTATGGACTTCAAAAGAATCCGTGTAGCGTAACCGGTATGATCGGGAACTGCAAAGCTGAAAAAATGGATTTCTGGACATTGGAAGAATTTAAGAAGTTTATAGCTGGTGTAGATAATCTTATGCATAGCACTTTATTTAACATACTATATTATACGGGTCTCCGCTGCGGGGAAGCTCTGGCGCTCACTCCGGCAGACATCGATCTGGAAGAAAAGGTTATTCATGTAACCAAGACGTTTCACAGATACCACGGACAGGACATCATCACCACACCTAAGACATCAAATAGTATCCGGGATGTTCCTATTCCTGAATTTCTGTGCGACCATATCCAAAATTATATGAAGCAAATCTACGGCCTGGAAGTATCAGACCGGATTATTCCGCTTATTAATGCTTCAGTATGTAAAATACTCGACCGTTTTTGTGAAAGGGCTGGTGTGAAGAGAATCCGTGTGCATGATCTCAGGCACTCTCACGTATCCTTATTGATTGACATGGGCTTCCCGGCAATGCTCATTGCGGAACGGATCGGCGATAAGGTGGAAATGGTCAACAATATCTACGGCCACCTGTACCCGAATCGGCATGATGAAGTAGCGGACAGATTACAGGCATTAGTATCAAATTAGTATCATATAACGTAAAACAAGCCAAGGAGCCCGCTAAATATAGGCTCCCTGGCTTTTCCGGCTAAAGTCCAGTAAAGACTTTACACCCTGATTGTGGTCACTCTTTTATTCTGTCAAGCTCTGTCAGATTCACGCCTGCCGCAGTTAAGATTACTTTTAATTCTATATACCTGACTTTCATGATTTTATATCCGTCAGAATCTTTTTCGACAGACAGCATATATGTCTGCAGTCTGGAAAACTCTTCTATAGATATTTTAATCATTTCTTTGTCACTCATGCAATCGCCTCCCTTATATATGAAAATACTGTATATTGAGTTATTTTCATTGTACCAAATGTTACTGTTCACTCCCCAGCCAATCACTACGCTGATTGGCTGGGAGGATGCACGCTGCGCCTTGAATAGAATTCAG
>VSNK01000446.1 GCA_009774255.1 Faecalicatena sp. | reverse complement strand
ACACGCATGAACCGCAACATTGCCGTTTATGGCGCAAGCGGCTCTATGAAGTCCAGGGCATTTGCCCGTAATATGATTTTTCAGTGTGTCGCACGCGGGAAAAACGACGGAATCGGTGAGAGCTTAATTATCACCGATCCAAAATCCGAATTGTACGAAAGTATGGCAGGTTATTTGGAAAATGAGGGCTATACTGTAAGGTGCTTTAACCTTGTAAACCCGGAGAACTCCGATGCATGGAACTGCCTGATGGAGATTGACGGCCAGGAGACCATGGCACAGGTTTTTTCGGACGTCATCATCCAGAATACGGGTTCTGCCAAAGGGGATCATTTCTGGGATAATGCGGAATTAAATTTGTTAAAAGCGCTGGTTCTCTATGTCGAGCAGGGATTTCCACCGGAATCTAAGAACATCGGGCAGGTATACAAATTACTGACACTCAGCTCGGAGAAGGAACTGAACAGCCTCTTTGACCTGCTTCCGGTGAGCCACCCGGCAAAGGTTCCCTACTGCATCTACAAGCAGGCAAGCGATACAGTGTGGTCGGGAGTAATCATCGGGCTGGGTGCAAGGCTTCAGGTATTTCAGAACAAGCTGATCCGGCAGATCACTTCTTATGATGAGATTGACCTGACACTGCCGGGGAAACAGAAATGCGCTTACTTCTGCATTACTTCCGACCAGGACAGTACCTTTGATTTCCTGTCATCACTGTTTATGACTTTCGTGTTTATCAAACTGGTGCGGTTTGCGGATAAGCACGGGGTAGATGGGCATCTGCCGGTTTCGGTACATATTCTTGCAGATGAGCTGGCGAACACCGGGGCTATTCTGGAGTTAAATAAGAAGATTTCGGTCTGCCGTTCCAGAGGCTTAAGTATTTCGTGCATTTTCCAGAACCTGCCTCAGATGCAGAACCGCTATCCTTTTAATCAATGGCAGGAAATCATAGGGAATTGCGACACTCAGTTATTCTTGGGATGCACGGACGAAGTGACGGCTGAATTTATCAGTTCGCGCTCCGGAGACGTAACGGTGGGTGTCAGTTCAGAAGCAAAGCAACTCAATACCTGGCGGGTGTCTGACTATTCTCCGGAATACCGGAAAACCCAGTCCATCGGCAAACGGAAGCTTCTGACACCGGATGAAATCCTGCGGCTCCCGCTGGATACTGCCCTCATTATTTTAAGAGGACAGAAAGTGCTGAAGGTACAGAAATACGACTACACGCTGCACCCGGATGCCAAAAAACTGGTTACGAAAAAAGCGGCGGAACATATCCCAAAATGGAGGGAAGAGGGGAAAACGGAGGAATATGACTATCTTTCCAAAGCACCACCGAAACCGCGCAGGCAAAGAAATGCCTCTGCTGGTACAGCACCAGTCTCACGCAAGGTATCAGGGGAATCAGCGCCTGCAATGCCAAAGCAGGCAGCCCGCAAACATGTTTATCAGGAACCAGACTATCCGGACTCTTTAGACAGTCCATCAGTCAGCTTTTGGCCGGACGGATTGGAGATGGTTCCATTAGATAAAAACTCAATTATGTCATAGCAAAAAAGAGAGGAGAACATTTATGCAGAACGAACAAAACACATTAACCAATGCCCCTGTATTGACCATTGATTCTGATGCCGTGGTGGAGACTGCCCAATCAAAAGCAGATCTGGTCTGGCATGAGATCCAGAACGCATACCGAACAAAAAAGATCCTGACCGGGAAACTGGGAGGGATTGAAAAGACGGAAAACGGCAGCCTGATTGCTATCGTTTATTATAAGCACTTCCGTACCGTGATTCCGATCATGGAAATGATGATCAATCTGGTACAGGATGAATCCCATGACTATGGGGAAATTTCCCTACGTCAGAATAAGGTGCTTAACAATATGCTCGGCTGTGAGATTGATTTTATTGTAAAAGGGCTGGATGCCCAGTCAAGGAGTGTGGTTGCCAGCCGGAAGGAAGCCATGCTGAAGAAACGCCAGATCTTTTACCTGGATCGGGATGCATCCGGCAATACGAAAATCCATGTAGACCGTATCGTGCAGGCAAGAGTCGTTGCTGTGGCAGAAAAAGTTGTCCGGGTAGAAATCTTTGGTGTGGAGACCTCCATACTGGCCCGCGACCTGTCTTTTGACTGGCTGGGGGATGCGAGGGAACGTTTCCATGTCGGAGAGCACATCCTGGTACGCATCCTGTCTGTTACTGCTGAAAACCCGGAGAAAATCTCTGTCAAGGCTGATGTCAAAAGCGTGGAAGGCAATACCAGTATCGAAAATATGAAGAAATGCAAAGTACAGGGGAAATATGCCGGTACCGTGGAGGATATCCACAAGGGTACGGTATTTGTCAGGCTTTCTATAGGGGTCAACGCCATTGCACATTCCTGCTATGACAGCCGGACGGTGGGAAAGAAGGATGAAGTGTCATTTGTAGTGACGCATATTGATGAAGAGAGGAATGTGGCGGTGGGGCTGATTTCCCGGATTATCCGGCAGAATCTTTAGCATAAATTTCGGAGAGAGTGTAACTTTCACTCTCTCTGAAAGAATTCACCTGAACTAAAGTAGTATTCCGCTAAGAGATTAAAATAAATTTCCCCTAACAGATGTTTTTATACACTCCCTTACTTTCATATCCTCAGCTAAAATTTCATCCTGCATTATCGTCAATTGCGTGCATAATTGTTCATCTGTAAAGTGCAGATGTATAACTTTTTCATATACATCCATCATATTATTTATCATATCGGTAAAATGCGCAACATTAGCTAATATTTCATCCACGTTATAACTGTCTTTTCGTGTTTCAAGCAATGCCTCTAATTCTATACTATATTTAGCTGCTTCATTATTTGTTTCAAAAATCCTATCAAGAATATCAT
>VSNK01000445.1 GCA_009774255.1 Faecalicatena sp. | reverse complement strand
AGGTCAAGGGACGAACGAAGGTGAACATCCGGTTTGTGGGAGAGCATGGACTGGAGGCAGTCGGAGCAGAGACAGTGTTGGACGGCAGGGATTCCGTTTTATGCATTCCAGAATGGCATGGGGCATTTATCTGCACGAGAGACAATTAAAAGAAAATGATGGAGCAGGTCTGTACAGACCTTAGAGTTATATGAGGAGTATACGTATGCCAGATAAAAATAATATGGAAATGAGAAAAGAAGCAGAAGAATTAATGCGTCAGCTAACCCTGGATGAAAAAATCGGCATGATCCATGGTGCGGAATTATTCCGCACCGCTCCTGTAGAGCGGCTTGGGATTCCGGCGCTTACCATGTCGGATGGGCCTATGGGGGTTCGGCAGGAATTCGAGCCGGCAAGCTGGAAGAGTGTGGGGAACCATGATGATTATGTGACTTACCTGCCCTGTAACAGCGCCCTTGCGGCCACATGGAACCGGGAACTTGCAAGGCTTACGGGAGAGGTCTTGGGCGCGGAGGCCAGAGGCCGGGGCAAGGATGTGATCTTAGGGCCGGGGGTGAATATAAAAAGAAGCCCTTTATGCGGGCGCAATTTTGAGTATTTCAGTGAGGATCCGTTTCTGACGAAAGAAATGGCGGTTCCTTATATTCAGGGAGTCCAGAAATGGGATGTGGCGGCGTGTGTGAAGCATTTCGCCGCCAATAACCAGGAGACACAGAGGCTGTGGGTGGATGTGAAGATTGATGAAAAAGCCCTTCGTGAAATCTATCTTCCTGCATTTTATGATGCGGTTAAGAAAGGAGACTCCTATACGATCATGGGGGCATACAACAAGATATACGGAGAGCATTGCTGTGAGAGTGATTTCCTGTTGAATCAGATCCTCAGAAAAGAATGGGGATATGAAGGGGTTGTGATCTCAGACTGGGGCGGTGTCCATGATACGGCAAAAGCGGCGAATTCCGAGCTTGATATTGAGATGTCGGTAACGGATCATTTTGATGAATATTATATGGCAGAGCCTTTGAAGAAGCTGGTGGAAGAAGGGAAAATCTCCGAGAAGGTGATCGATGAGAAAGTAATCCGTATCCTGATGCTGATGAAGCGTCTCCATATGCTTAATGGAGAGCGAAAGAGCGGCGCATACAATACACCCAAGCACCGTCAGGCTGCCCTTGATGTGGCGCGGGAATCCGTGGTACTCCTGAAAAATTCTAAGGGAAGGCTGCCCCTTTCGCCGGAGAACACAAAGGAGATTCTTGTGATCGGTGAGAACGCAGATTTGATGCATGCCCTGGGCGGCGGGAGCGCTGAGATCAAAGCCTTGTACGAGATCACCCCATTGATGGGGATCAAGATGCTGCTTGGCGGAAATGCAAAGGTGACTTATGTGAAAGGGTATTGCCAGGATCCCAGGGAAGAAGATAAGGACAGGAACTGGCAGGCAGACAGCCTTGAAAACGGCGGAGGAGAGGTTGAGTGTGTAAATCAGGCGGATGAAGCGCTTACCCTGTACCGGAGGCTGCTTCGGGAAGAAGCAGTGATGAAAGCAAAGAAATTCGATCAGGTAATCTTTATCGGGGGTCTGAACCATGAACAGGATTGTGAAGGGAATGACCGCGCTGATATGAAACTCCCCTATGAACAGGATCAGCTGATTGAAGAGCTGCTTGAGGCAAATCCGGATACGGTCGTTGTGATGGCAGGAGGAAGTCCGGTGGAAATGGGCAGATGGATTGACCGTGCGGACAGCGTGATCTGGAGCTGGTATGCTGGAATGGAGGGCGGAAGAGCGCTTGCGGAGGTGCTGTTTGGCAGGACGAATCCGTCAGGGAAGCTGCCGGAGAGCTTTTACAAGACCCATACAGATTGTTCGGCACATGCATGGGGGAATTTCGCAGAAAAGGAAACGGCGGACTATGCAGAAGGAGTTTTTGTGGGATACCGTTATCTGGAAAGCTATCATGTGGAACCGGAATTCTGCTTTGGCCATGGACTGTCCTATACTTCTTTCGAGTACGAGTCGGCAGAACTGATAAAAGAGGACGGGAGAGCCTATGTGGAGTGCCAGATTGCCAATACCGGAAAGATGGATGGAAAAGAGACTGTCCAGATTTATCTGGGGCCAAAAGAGCAGAAGGAAGGCGAGCCGGTACGGCAGTTAAAGGGATTTGAGAAAGTCCTTTTGAAGTCTGGGGAGAAAAAGAGGCTTCGGATTGGGATTGAAGATTATTCCGAAAATAGAAATGTCTGGGTGGGAAGCTCCCTGAAGGATTTGAGAATGTGTACAGGAAGGAAAGGATGAAAAAGTATATGAAGATTCAAAGTATAACAGACGCGGCTTTTTCGGTTTATGGAAGAAGGCTGGAAGATTATCATTTGGAAGAACTGCTGGAGAAGATGAAAAGTCTCCGCAAAAGGCTGTTATGTGCTTGATGATGTTATAAATTCAGAATACCCGAAGCAGGCGTATGAATTAGGAAAGAGTTTATAGGAAGATCATGGGGAGAATTGAAAATGGAGCGGTGTTCCTGGTGTCTGTGCAATGAAAAAATGATAAAATACCATGATGAGGAATGGGGCGTTAATGACCATACGGAGAAGTGTTTCCGCTACAGGAAAGTGATGGGAGGAAGACAGATAGTCCGTAAACATAGGAATAAAGAAAATGAGTAATTTGATATGAGAAGAGTGAATATTTACATAAACTTCATGCGTCCCATTCTCAACGACAGTTCCCGTTTCCTTAATAATACGGTCGATATGGTAAATAGTACGGTTTTCATGAAAAGTATCAAACTTTGAAATGAAAATGATGTACACATCCGGAAGTTCTTTGTAATCAAGTCCCTTTTCTACAAAAATAGTATCTATGTTGGAACGGTTGAAACGCACCCGTCTCTG
>VSNK01000444.1 GCA_009774255.1 Faecalicatena sp. | reverse complement strand
CAGATGTGTTTAAGACACAGGAAGTGGTCTGCAGTTCCAGCAGGATGCTCCGGGAAGGGGACCGTGTAAGAAGGAAGGAAACATGAAAAAAAGCGGGATAAAAGCATATGGAAAATTTCTGGCGAAGCTGACAGTGATTGGAATCGGGTTCTCTCTGTTCTATTGGTCGGCAGCTTTCTGGGGAGAACTGCTGCAAAGCAAAGATCAGGTGGAGTTTTATCTGGAACAGCCCATAAATGGCCGGGAAGCGGCGGAGATTCTGAGGCGGGATGAGGAATTTGCCAGGGATGACAGCCAGGAAAAGTCAGAAGCGATATCCGGATTCTGTATTTGGGGTGAGAAAAGGCAGGCAGCTCTGACAAATGATCATCTGTCAAGGAGTACGGAGGCGGATCTCATCCTTTTCTGCGGAGATATCGAATTGCTGTTTGAGGGCTGCCGGGTACCGGCAAAGGATGATGCAGAGGGCTGCCTGGTAGATGAGCGGACGGCATGGGAACTGTTCGGAGACAGCCAGATCACAGGAAAAGAGATTTCTTACGAAGAGAAACCGTACATAATCAGGAAGGTCATTCCGGGGGAGAGGAAACTCGCGGTGTTTCCTGCGGACAGCATGGCAGCCCGGACGTCAGGTGCTTCGGGTGGATGGGGGGCGGGAAAAGGGTCGGGAGAGCAAAACCAGAAAGAACAAAACCAGGAAGAACAAAATCAGGAGGAACAGCGCTGCCTGAGCAGGATTACGGTGCTAAAACCGGAGGAAATGTCGATGCATGATCTGAAATCGGTGTTGAGCGGCCAATACGCGGTCGATGCAGAACTTCTTGATCTGCAGCTTCTGCGCGGCGTGAGCGGATTTTTTGTTTTACTGGTCCCGGTTTTTACATGTGCAGTTGTCCTCCGGTATTTTTATCACTGCTGTAAAAGGCAGCAGGGATGGATGGGGAAAGCGGTGATGGCGGCGGCAGCGCTGGTTTTGCTTTTGCTGGCATTTTTTCTTATAAAGAGATGGGTACGGATTCCAATGGATTATATCCCGGAAAAATGGTCTGATTTTGCCTTTTGGGCGGAATTATGGAAGGAGAAGGCGGAGTGCATGGAGGATTTGATAAAGATACGGAAATCCATTTTAGATATGAAATGGATCGACTGTTTTTTCAAAAGCATTGTCTTGGGGATTTTAGCAGAAATCTTTTTTATTCTATGTAGGAAACTTCTCCGAATTTTACTATAGAATAAAAACCCACCGGGGGATGCGCACTACGCGCATAAAGAAAATGGCTGCTGTCGCAGCCGCGCTTTGGCGCGAGTTTCGCAAGCGAAACTCTTTGTTCTTTGCTTGAAAAAAGAAATTATTTGCGGTAAAATCAATATGACGCAAGTGAATAACAGTGAAGAATTATGAGCAAATGCCTGAACTTGGGGGGGATAAAGTGATCGGGATCAATGACATAAAAAGGATTAAAATTACGACGCCGGAAATCAATTTTGAAAAAGCGATCGGTGCGGATTATTATGAGAATCTGGAATTCCCGGATAAATATCCTGCGTTTATTACCATCCATGAAGAAAAACCGGCGGTATCTGTCCCGCTTCACTGGCACAATGGCGGTGAGCTGATCTATTCCAGAAACTGGAATCTGGAGATTTCTATAAACGGGGAAACACAGATGCTCCGTCCGGGAGAGTTTATCCTGATCAGCCCCTATGCGCTGCATGCCGTCATCCCGGAGCAGAAGGATGAGAAGATGCAGGTCATGTCTTTGACAATGGACGTAGAGAGCCTTGCAAAGATCAATGCAAACGTACAATACTGTGAGATTTCCAGGGATGCGCCGGGGACTACGGATAAGATGCGGGAAGATATGGTCATGCTCTGTGAAAGGTTGTTTGAACAGGCGGAGAAGGAGGATGACACAAACGATTTTCTGATTAATTCTGTTCTGTTTGAGGTTATCGGGAATATCATGGAGCATTTTTGGGTGAAGGATACGTCGGGGCCGAGGAAGGTAGGCGAGAGGGAACACAGGCTGCGGGCAATCCTGGCATATATCAGTGAGAACTATAAAGAAAATCTCAGCACACAGTCCGTGGCGGAGCATTTTGGATATAACCGGGAATATTTCTGCAGGATATTTAAAAAGTATTCGAAAA
>VSNK01000443.1 GCA_009774255.1 Faecalicatena sp. | reverse complement strand
TCTATGAATCTGTGTAATACTCTATATAAATGGAGATACTTCTACTTCGATTCTCGATGTCTTGCACCCAGGGCATGGCATTCCAAAGCCGTTCATCTGCCCTATGCATACACGCTCCATTCATATAGTAGGAAGGAGTGAACTGTCAGTGGCTCAAAAACGTATCAAACGTACTGATCAGGAATGGTTCGATCTGATCACAGAATGCAGGACCAGTGAACTAAAAGTCAAAGTCTGGTGTGAACAACATGGCATAACGGCTAAGGCGCTTTATTACCATACACGGCAGCTTCGGCAGAAAGGGTATACAATCCCACAAAAATCTGCCACAGATCTACACCAGGAAAAGCAGGAAGTTGTCTGCCTGGACGTTCCGGAAGTCCTCTTCCCAGACAGATCCAGAACGCCCGCTCCCCTCACAGACGAGGGCAGGGCTGCCATCTGTCTGAGCTTCCATGGGATCCATATGGAAGTTACCAATTATGCAGGGAAGGAAGTCATCTCAAATCTATTAAAGGCCCTGCTGGGATCGTGTTAGGCGATCTTTCCGGAGTATCAAAGCTCTATCTGATCACAGGCCGTACGGATATGCGCCTCTCGATCGATGGACTTATGGCGATCATCCGGGATACCTACCAGATGGACCCCTATGCAAATGCGCTTTATCTTTTCTGCGGCAGGAAATCCGACCGCCTGAAAGCACTGCATCATGATAAGACCGGTTTTGTACTGCTATATATGCGGCTGGATTCCGGTAAATTCCAGTGGCCGCGCAATGCATCCGAAGTCCGCACCCTTTCCCGCCGGGAATACCGCTGGCTCATGGAAGGACTTTCCATTGACCAGCCCAAGGCGCTGCGCCCTTCGCAAAAGAGGGATTTCTGATTATTTTTGTGAAAAACAGAGAATTGAAAAATTTTATTCTGCGCTGGAAATACCTGTAAAAAACGGTTATCCACAAACAGACACAGATCATGGGGGATTATCCACGCCAGCTTTCCTGTTTCTGGAAATCCATGTGGATAACATCCCCTGAAAGGCTCGGAAATCTGCTGTTTCCAGGAGTTATCCACATATCAGCCCTTCGTCAAAATGTCCAATCCTTCTTTCAGACCCGTTTGCAGGCCGCTCCGTTTTTCTTTATAATAAGAGAAACACAAAAGAGGAGGCACGGATGCTGTGGAAGACCATACAGAGAAATTGATCGGGCTCATGCAAAAGACGATTGAACAAAAAGATGAACAGATCAAAGAATTACGCACAACCATTGCTGACCTACAGGCCACCGTTGCTAACCTCAATGAGACCATCGAAGAATTCCGAAGGAAATTTTTCGGCTCATCCAGCGAAAAGACCAGACGAAAAAGCAACGAAGAAGAGGAAGGGGAGAAAGTTACAGTCAAAAGCCATACCCGGGAGCGGAAGCGGAAACCCAAATCCAAACGGGAGGAGCTGTATAAAAATCTGCCTGTCAGGGAAGTGAAGTGCCCCGTACCGGAAGACTGCCGGCTCTGTCCGGATTGTGACACGCCAATGGAAACTGTCGCATGGACATATGTCCGGGAAGAGTTGTGCATCACTCCTGCGAAATTGGAGAGGGTGCGTTATCTGCAGGAAGTCCTAGCCTGCCCCGTCTGCCGTGAAGAAGACGAAGGGACATTTACCAAAGCTCCTACCCCTGCGCCTCTGCTGGCCCACAGTCCAGCCTCCCCATCCATGGTCGCATATGTTATGTACCAGAAATTCATGAATTCAGTCCCGTTTTACCGCCAGGAGATGGACTGGCTGCAGAAGGGGGCTCCCCTTGCAAGGGAAACAGCAGCAAACTGGTGCATCAAATGCGCATTTGAATATTTCCAGCCAGTCTATGACCGTCTTCATGAGTATCTTCTGAAACGGGAGATCCTCCATGCGGACGAGACCGTCTGTCAGGTCCTGCACGAAGAAGGGAAGGCGGCAGCCTCGAACTCCTATATGTGGATCTATCTGACCGGAAACGACGGACTAGCCCCGATCATCCTGTATGAATACCAGCCGGGGAGGCAGGGTGAATACGCAAAGAACTTCCTGGAAGGCTTCAGCGGACTGCTGGAATGCGACGGTTATACGGGATACAATCGTGTGGAAAATGTAATCCTGGTATGCTGCCTGGCACACTGCCGGAGATACTTCTTTGAAGCAATCCCTGCCAACCGCCGCCGAAGAATAAAACTGCTGGATATCAACTCACCGGAGGAGATTCCCGCAGAAACAGCTGATCCCCAAAAGGCAAAGAAACAGCAGCAGCCTTCCGCAGAGATCGGGCTTTGCTACTGCAACCAGCTTTTCCGCATAGAACGGACCCTGAAAGACATGGATGCACAAGATCGGAAAGCCAGACGTCTTGAGCTGGAAGTTCCTGTCTGGGATGATTTCTGGGACTGGCTCGGAACGTTAAAGCCGCTTGGTGGGAGCAAGCTTGAGAAAGCAGTAAATTATGCGAAGAACCACCAGGAACTGCTCGGGAACTATCTGTTAGACGGGAGATGTGAGATTTCGAACAACCGTGCGGAGCGTCGAGCGAAATCTTATGGAACCGGAAGAAAGAATTTCCTGTTCCATAACAGTGTAAACGGCGCAAGATCAAGCGCCATCATATACAGCCTTGTAGAAACAGCGAAGGCAAACCACCTGAACGTGTTTCAATACCTCTATACATTATTGCTATATATGCCGGACTACAAAAATAAGCCCGCAGGCGTGGAAGCAATGATGCCATGGAGCGAATTCATAAAGGAGCGCTGTTCGGGGGTAATGAATACAGAAACCGAGACGCCTGAAAATCGGGGACAGATACCAGTCTGATCATGCCCTCTATTTTGGCGATGAATTTTTTATAGCGATGGATGACGGTGGGTTATTCATCGCTTAC
>VSNK01000442.1 GCA_009774255.1 Faecalicatena sp. | reverse complement strand
GTAATAATCGGAATCTAATTTTTTAATCTTATATTTAGAATTCTAATTAACGGAGGAGCATTTATTATGAACACTACACAGACAACAGAGAATCCACTTGGCTATGAGCGGATTGGCAGACTGCTTGCGAGCTATGCGATACCGAGCATTATTTCTCTTATCATCAATTCACTCTACAACATGGTAGACCAGATTTTTATTGGTCAGGGCGTAGGCTTTCTTGGAAATGGTGCGACAAATATTATCGCTCCGATTGCCACGATAGCAATCGCTGTCGCCACCTTATTTGGTGATGGCCTTGCGGCATTTTTCAGCCTGAATTTAGGGCAAGGCAATGCGGATAAGGCGGCAAAGGGCGTGGGAACTGCTGTAATCGTTTCCGGCATTATCAGTTTACTTTATGCTGTGTTCGCCTTTATCTTCTTAAGTCCCCTGTGCCGCATCTTTGGAGCAACGGACAGCTTGCTGCCGTATGCGGTCGGATATGGCCGTATTATTGTGATCGGCTTTCCTTTTGCGATTGTGGCAACGGTTATCAATTCCGCAATCCGTACTGATGGAAGCCCGCGCTATGCTATGTTTGCCATGATGATTGGCGCGATTATCAATACAATCCTTGACCCTGTTTTTATTTTCGTATTCCATTGGGGTGTTCAGGGCGCTGCTGCGGCTACAATACTTTCACAGTTTGTGGGGCTGCTTTGCAATGTTGCCTATCTGTTTAAATTCAAGACGATTCAGTTTGGAAGGGCTTCCCTGGTTATGAACTGGTCTGTCGCCTGCAGGATGGCAGGTCTTGGATTTGCAAGCTGTTTTAATAATCTTACATCAACGGTAGTGGCTTTTGTATCCAACAACCTGCTGACTAAATATGGTGCGCTTTCGGCCTATGGCCCGGATATTCCTCTGACTACGTTCGGTCTGTGCATGAAGGTGAGTATGATTGCGTTTTCCGTAGGTATCGGAGTAGCAAGCGGCAGCCAGCCGATCATAGGTTTTAATTATGGCGCACAGAAATATGACAGGGTAAAAAAGACATTTTTATTGAGTGCAGGTGTCTGTACAATTATCACATGTGTGGCATGGGTGATCTTCCAGTGTTTCCCATTGCAGCTTATCCGGATTTTTGGTACAGAATCCAATCTGTATGAGGAATTTGCTGTACAGTGCTTCCGAATTTATCTTCTGCTGACATTTTTAAATGGAGTGCAGATGTGTGCAGGTGTACTGTTTCAGGCAATCGGCCAGCCTGTCAAAGCTGCAGTTGCTTCCCTTTCAAAGCAGTTGTTGTTCTATATCCCTGCAATGCTGATTTTATCGAGGATTTGGGGGCTGACAGGTATTCTTATGGCGGGGCCGACCGCAGATGTATTGGCGTTTATCCTCTGTATGATCCTTTGCTTTAAAGAAGTTAAGAAGATGGAGAAGATAAGCGAAAATGCGTCTTAAATGGTTGAAACAGATTGAAAAAAACTTTTTCTACTATGGCATGGCAGCTATTGTAGGCATATCCTTAATCATTTCGTGCCTGCGGATGAACATGGAGCATGTTTTTCTCTGTATACTTACACTGATCCTGTTCATGCTGCCCCATGTGCTGAACAGGTGGTTAAAGCTGTATATACCGCCGGTTATGGAGATTGTCATTGTGGCCTTCATTGTCTGCGGAATTGTTTTAGGGGAAGTTGAAAATTTTTTTGTCCGCTTCCCCTATTGGGATACCATATTACATACGGTAAACGGTGTAGTCTGTGCGGCATTAAGCCTGTCATTGGTTGTAATACTCAATAAACAGGATAAGCTGCTTTTTCGTCTGTCCCCGGTATTCCTTATGATTGTTGCGGTTTCCTTTTCTATGCTGATCGGAGTGTTATGGGAATTCTTTGAATTTGGAGTTGACCGTATTTTGAAGAAGGATATGCAGAAGGACACATGGGTAAGTGAAATCTCTACGGTATCATTGGATACCGGCACTGGCGGTGAGGTTATCACAATATCCCCGATTGAGAAGGTGTCAGTCAATGACGGTGAAGTTGTGCTTGACGGATATTTGGATATTGGGCTGTACGATACAATGGAAGATTTATTTGTAACCTTTGTCGGAGCAATCGCCTTTAATCTGTTTGCAAGCATATACAGCAAAAAACATAAAGGCTTTATCTTCTGCCTTTTAATTGATACGCAGGAACACACAAAAAAGAGATTGGAGGAACAGTACCATGAAAAAAAGAATTATCACGATTAGCCGGGAGTTTGGAAGCGGAGGGCACAGTATTGGAAAGATTGTTGCTGAAACACTTGGTATCGGATTTTATGATCAGGAATTATTGGAGAAGATTGCAGAGGAAACTGGATTTTCAAAAGAATTTATTGAAGAAGCAGCAGAATACTCTACTGCAAAAAACAGCCTCTTGTTTAATGTTGTTATGAACCGCTCTCTGCATGGACGCACGGAGCCCTCTCCTGCTGATACGATTTACTTTGCACAGGCAAAGATTATCAAAAGCCTTGCGGAAAAGGAAAGCTGCGTGATTGTTGGGCGGTGCAGCGACTATATCCTCCGGGACAATAGCGACTGCCTGCATATTTTTATCTATTCAGATATGGAGGATCGGGCAAAACGTATTCTTGAACGATACGGAGATAGTGAAAAGCCCATCCAAAAGCGGATTACAGATAAAGATACCCGGAGGAAAATCTACTATTCGCACTACACAGACCGTCCGTGGGGCATACCACAGAACTATGATCTATGCCTTAACAGTGGTGCATTGGGGGAGGAACTTTGTGCAAATTCTATTATAAATGTTTTCGATAGGTTGAGTTAAAAAAGGATGGATTGAAAAATGGACGAACAGGAAGCTGAAAAAACAGTCTACCATGCTTTGGAAATAAAGGATTTGTCAATTATTGCGGATATTAAAGCAACGAATCCCGGATTTTCTACCCATACCCATGAATACATGGAAAACTGC
>VSNK01000441.1 GCA_009774255.1 Faecalicatena sp. | reverse complement strand
TGGGATAAATGAATGTAGAAGCATATAATTTAGATTCACTTCGGAAGTTAGTGCGAAATCTCCAGGACGAAAACAGAAGACTGAAAGAACTACTGGATAGGGCAGACATTGCTTATGAATCAGAGAATGTGTTTGAGGAAAAGATAGAAACAAATGAGGAATATGATCCCGATCAGGGAGGACGCATCCAAAGAAAATATATTACCGAAGAACTGGCGAATAAATATTTTGCAATGTTCTGGGGAAGAACGGATGTCTATGCTAAAAGAGGCACGAAAGGGGGATATTTTCCACAGTGCGATCACAGATGGAATAGCCGGATATGTCCGAAACAACGTGGTGAAAAAATCAATTGCGAAGCCTGTGAGCATAAAAAGTGGACTGAACTTAAGCCTGAAAAAATTATAAAGCACCTTCTTGGATACCGAGAAGACGGTGCTGATGTATTAGGTGTGTATCCCTTGTTTCCGGATGGTACATGCCGGTTTATTGTCTTTGATTTTGACAATCATGAGAAAGGTGCTGAGCAAACAGATTTTGCTAACACTAACGATGAATGGCATAAAGAGGTTGATGCGTTGAGGCTTATCTGCGAAGGAAATGGGATAACGCCATTAGTAGAAAGATCAAGATCGGGCAGGGGCGCGCATGTATGGATATTTTTTAAAAACCGGATATCAGCATCTCTTGCAAGGAATTTTGGTTTTTTGTTGTTGGATAAAGGTTCGTCCTTGATCAATCTCAAATCTTTTCGTTATTATGACCGGATGTATCCGTCCCAGGATGTTGCAAGCAGTATAGGGAATCTGATTGCTTTGCCTTTACAAGGACAGGCGCTGAAAAATGGAAATAGCGCTTTTGTTGATAAAAACTGGAATGCATATCCGGATCAGTGGGATATTTTGCTTAATCATACTGAAAAGCTGTCAGAGAAAGACATAGAAAAGTATATGGTAAAATGGCAGGAGGAACTTGCGAAAGGAAGAGGAATGTTGGTTTCTTCCATTTCTCAGAATCGTCCAAAGCCTTGGAAGAAAAAGGAAGATTTCGTTAAATCAGATGTTGTTGGGAAAATTCATATTGTTCTTGGAGATGGCATATATGTCGACACATTAAATTTAATGCCGCGTCTTCAGAATCAGATTCGAAGCATGGCGGCATTTGACAATCCTGTGTTTTACAAAAATAAGAGGCTTGGATATTCCAATTATTATAATTTTAGCGCTGTATACATGGGAAAAGATGTGGATGGTTATATCTGTATTCCAAGGGGGCTTCGCGATAACCTGCTTACTTTATGCAGAGAAGCGGGTATTGAGTATGAGCTTGTTGACCACAGGGAAAAGGGAAGGCCGATAAGAGTTTCTTTTCACGGAGACTTAAAAACGCAGCAAGACTTGGCAGCCCAACATTTACTTGCATTTGATCATGGAATTCTCAGCGCATCCACAGCGTTTGGAAAGACGGTTGTCTGTAGTTATCTTATTTCAGAAAGAAAAGTTAATACACTTATTTTGCTTCAAAGTAAAGATTTGCTGGAACAATGGGTAGATGAACTAAATAAATTTTTAATCATAGATGAGGAACCGCCGGTTTATAAAACGAAAAGCGGAAGGGAAAGAAGGAGAAAGAGTGTCGTTGGAATTTTACATGGCAGTAAAAATACTTTGACAGGCATTATTGATGTTGCCATGGTTGGTTCCATGTATGGCAGAGGAAAATTCAATGATTTGATCAATTCCTATGGTATGGTTTTAATGGATGAGTGTCATCACTGCGGTTCTAATACATCAATTGAAGTCATGCAGAAGGTAAATGCCAGATACGTTTATGGCGTGACGGCAACACCCAAAAGAGGAGATAATCTGGAGAGGATCATTCATATGCTTTTAGGGCCAGTCAGACATAGCTATACTGCAAAAGAGCGAGCAATAGAACAGGGAATCGGGCACTATGTATATCCGCGTTATACGAGGGTAATTGATTTAAATGAAAGCAAAAGTGATATTCATGGGGCGTACTCCTTGATTAGTACAAATGTTGTCAGAAATGATATGATACTTGAGGACACAAGAGTTTGTGTGAAAGAAGGAAGAACACCCGTAATTCTGACAAGATACAAAGAACAGGCAAAGTATTTGTATGATCATCTGCAGAAAGATGCCGATTGTGTGTTTATTTTATATGGTGATAACAGTGATAAAGAAAATTCAGAGGTGAGGCGAAGATTAAAAGAAGCAGCCGGGAATCAGAGCCTGATATTGGTGGCAACAGGGCAGAAGATTGGGGAAGGGTTTGATTATCCAAGGCTGGATACCCTGATGCTGGCGGCGCCAGTTTCCTTTGCGGGCAGGCTTGAGCAGTATATTGGAAGATTGAATCGTGATTATGAGGGTAAAACGGAAGTTATCGTATATGACTATGTGGATTCTCATATCCGGGTATTTGACAATATGTATGCAAAAAGGCTGCGCACATATAAGCGGACAGGTTTTCAGTTGATAACGAATCGTATTCTTTCAAAACAGACAGCAAATGCTATTTATGATTCTGGAAACTATATGGATGTATTTGAGCGGGATATTGTTGAGGCGGAAAAGAAAATTATCGTATCCAGTCCGGAACTTACACAGGATAAGACAGAACGTTTTATCTATCTTGCAAAATCAAGGCAGGAAGCCGGAATAACAGTGACGGTTATAACGATGGAACCGCAGAATATATCTTATGGAAGTCCAGAGTTTTGCCAGAGGTTAATACAAAACATGCGGGAAAGCGGTATTTATGTAATTGTGAAAGAGGAAATGACAGAGCATTTTGCAATCATAGATGATGAACTTATCTGGCATGGAGGAATGAATTTGTTGGGAAAAGAGGATGCGTGGGATAATCTGATGCGAATCAGGTCTGCCCAAGCTGCGGCAGAATTACTGGAGATTGTAAAGCGGTAAGGGAAGCCCGCACAGCAGATGGCAATGGAAAA
>VSNK01000440.1 GCA_009774255.1 Faecalicatena sp. | reverse complement strand
CACATGACAAAGCCCGGAAGAAAACCGGCAACAAACAGCCTTCCGATGGACACTTCTCCCACGGTTCCATATAAAAGCAGCCCCATGGACGGAGGAATGGTAGCGACGATCAGGCCGGAAAGACAGTTAATCGCGGCGGCCCATCCTTTTGCATAGCCTCTTTTTGTCATCTCCGGCCCAAGGACACGGCATTCCATTGCCGCATCTGCCACGGCCGAGCCCGACACGCCTCCCATCAGAGTGGATAATACAACGGATACCTGTCCGATCGACCCATACATATGTCCGGTAAGCACATTTGCCAGCTTGACCAGCCGGGACGTGATCCCCGTCCTGTTCATCAGGTTTCCGGCAAAAATGAACAGAGGAATGGCCAGCATCGTAAAAGACTGGGTGGTCGATAAGGACTTCTGTACCAGTATCGTCCAGGGCATTTCCGGACGGAGCAGGAAAAATGAAAAACCGGATGCCGCGATTGCAAAAGCTACCGGCATTCCAAGAAATAACAGCACCAGAAAAAAAGCAATAGCTCCTAACATAATAAGTCCCCCTTCCTATTTATTGAGTAAACTTCTGCAGTCCGCGGCCGACTTTTCCGCTATGGAAAACATCATCAGCAGAGAACCGACCGGCACGGCCAGAGTACACCATGCATAGCTTAACTGCAGGGTATTAAAGGTCCTGCTCCAGCTCTGGCTTACAAGGATAAACCCATATACGGCCAGGACGAGCAGAAACAGCATCATCATTAGATCAAAGATTACGGTAAACAGCTTCTGCATCGCCTCCGGAAAATGTGTGACCAGCATATCGATGCGGATCAGCCCGTTGTTTTTGATCACCACATCCGCCCCGATAAATGTCAGCCATCCAAACAGCAGAAGAGAAATATCCTGCGCCCAGTTGATCGGCATGCCAATGGTTCTGGCGACAGCGGAGGTAAGCACCAGGACAAAGATCAGGATTAGCATGGCTCCTGTCAGGGCAAGTTCCGCTTTTAAGACCATATTTGATATTTTTTTCATCAGACAATTCCTTTCTTAAATTGTATACGCTTTTTTGAACATCTTCTTGTATACGCTATCTTTGGATTCCTTCTTTTATTCCGTTTTCTGAATTCCTTCTTTATGTGATAGGCAGTGTTTTCGGATTCCTTCTTTTATTCGGTTTTTCCGATTTCTTTGTAGATCTGCGCCCTCAGGTCAGAAAGCCCCAGCTTGTCATAGACCGGCTCTACCGCGTCTTTGAATAGCTGGATATCCGGCTCACATACGATCAATCCGGCTTCTTCCATTTTTTTCTCAGAATCCGCCACCTCATCCATCACACTGGCCGCCGTCTCTTTTCCGACTTCCAGCGCGGTCTCTACCAGCAGCTCCTGGAGATCCTCCGGAAGATAGTCAAACCATGCCTGTCCGCAGGCCAATCCCTGCATCAGCTGGAAATGATTGGTTTTCGTCTGATAATCGGCCACCTCGTAAAGCCTGGACGGGTAGGTTGAGGTATTCTGCGCCTCACAGCCTTCCAGCGCTTTCGACTGGATCCCATTATAGACCTCGCCCCAGGACATCGCGATGGGAACAGCCCCCATTGCCTGTATGGTCTCCGTGCAGACCTCCTGGCCAATGGTACGGATCCTGAGGCCGTTCAGATCAGACGGCTCCTTGATTTCCTTATTGGTTAAAAACTGCCGCGGCCCGT
Organism: Faecalicatena sp.; assembly: GCA_009774255.1. Lineage (GTDB taxonomy): Bacteria > Bacillota > Clostridia > Lachnospirales > Lachnospiraceae > Schaedlerella. The sequence continues at coordinate 1,309 of VSNK01000440.1, read as the reverse complement.
CATAGAAAGTAAAAGATAAGATCTTGATTCCATGGTCCTTCTCCAGAGTATCGCACCATCCCTGAAATGTTTCCGACTGTGTCACCCGGTAGGCTTCCTCATAATTGTCCGTAAAATATCCCATCATCATAATAGAAAAATCACTGACATACTGCCCCATACGCGCCGCGTCAACATTCACCGCCACATTCAGCCCCTGGATCGCCTGCTCGATCACGTCCTCGTCAGACCCTAGCTGGCCTGCCGGAAGCACATCCACCTTAAGACGTCCGTTCGAGCGGGTATTTAACTCGTCTGCCAGCTTCTGATAATTTTTTGTGATCAGAGACTGTTCCGTCTGGGAAGTGGAAATCTTCAGTTCGTAGACGTCCTGTTCGTGAGTTCCGGCCATGTTTTTGACCCCCATTCCAGGCATATGGGCGCACCCGGCCGTAAACAACACTGCCGCCAGCAAAATGCCTGTCAATACAATTTTTTGCTTCATACTCTTCTCCTTTTCTTTTTGATATCCCTATTGTAATACTAGTATACTAGTATTACAATAGGGATATCAGACAAAAAAAGAAAGAGGATTTTATGCAGATTGCACAAAATCCTCTTATAAATTCCGTCCCTGATATTGAATGGTTACAACATAAACAGTCTTGTCAGCTTCATCAATACGGAAAATGGTGATATAGTTATCAATCAACAACTGACGATAACCTTTCCCTGCATATCTGCCTTCGTTACGCTCTTGGTGTGACTGTGGAAAGGTTTCTAAATTCAAAATAGCCTTTTTAATTCTGCTAATCTGTTCTTCAGCATTTTCAGGATCCAGTTTTATATTTGCGATATATTCGTAAAAACTGTCTAATTCGCGTATTGCTTTGGGGTTGATTTTAACCTTGTATTTATCCAAAATGCTTTTTCTCCAATTCAGCAAAAACCACTTCTGCGTCAATCGCCTCGGCTCCGTTAGCAATCTCCTGCTCGGATTCGTAGATCATTTGGTCGATGCGGTTTATGTTTGCAAATTTATCATATAATTCACTGCTCATTACAACTAAATCACTATATCCGTTTTTGGTAATAAAAATAGGCTCCTGCTGTTTATGTGCGATATTGGAAATCTCAGTTGTATTGCGTAAATCTTTAATCGGCATTATAAGCGGCATAGTGTTCACTCCTTCCATGTGCATAATTATAGCATAACTATGTGTAAGACACAACGGAAATATTTGCAGACAGATTGTTACAGGTCACACCTTGACCAGGCGTGACCTGTAACTCAGGCCGCATTTTGAATTGCCTACGGCAATGGGCGGCC
>VSNK01000044.1 GCA_009774255.1 Faecalicatena sp. | reverse complement strand
CTTTATATTATAAAGTTATTTTTATAATAAACCTGGCAAACATTTTTGTCAAGATAAAATCACTTCGTTCTTGCGTTTGTTCCGGTAGTTATACCCGGGGACAGGAACAACGTAGACGCAATCCTGCAGGTAAGCGTCTCGGCCAACAAGGAATTGTACAGAGAAATAAGAAGGAGGAGTTCTATTATGTGCGAAGCGTTGAGGGAACTGATGAATGATGAGATTGAAGAGGAAAAACGGATAGCAGTGGAAGAAGCAACAAAGGAAATAAAGCAAGTTGCTAAAGAAGCGGAAAAAGCCGCTGAAGAAGCGGAAAAGGCCGCTGAAATAAAGGTAGCGAAAGCTGAAAGGGAAGTGAAGAAGACTGCAAAGGAGACTGTCCTTACCAATATCAGAAGCCTAATGGAAAACATGGAGTGGACAGCCGAAAAGGCTATGACGGCACTGAATATACCTGCTGCCGAGCACGCTGATTATGCCGCAGGGCTTAAAACCTTACGGTAGTGATATTGTGTAGTTTCAAAATCCGCCATACACATGTCATAGAAGAGCCGGAGACTTTGATTTTCGGTCAGGATGACGAAAACTCTAGGAAGCAAATGGGGGCAATCCTTAATGCTTCCTGTTTTTCTGTTTCTCAGTGCCGGCATTATGGGTAAGATACTGACATCCTAACACGGACAAGCCGGAACCAAAATTTTGCCAAAATGTGCAAGATTTCGTTGTTAGCGCCTAATTGGTAATCTTATGCCAATTTATGTTCTACTGCACGTCAGCCAGATTTACAGTTCATCAGGCACTATTTCGGCTAAGACCTTTCCTTACCAGAGCTTTACTGTAAATTTTCACGGCGTGCAGCATAGCAGTTACAATATACTTCCTCTACAATTTTCTTAAATCTCTCCAAATCCGCTTTTGTAGTAATCTTAAAATTGCCTTCATCACCGGGTATCATCGCGACATCCAGTCCGGCCATCACTGCCGGTTCCGTAGAACCATTAATCTCCAGTATCTGATCCGGAAGCAGTCTGATATTCGCTTCATAGTACGCCCCCAGCCTGAATACTTCCGGAGCCTGTCCCGCATAAACTTCGCTTCTCTTTAATAATGCGGTAATTTTCTTTCCGTCCCTGCTGGAATATACCGTATCCTTCATGGGAAGCACCGGCACGACTCCGTCATGTCCTGCTGCCGCATCCAGACAGTCTGTGATCAGCCTGTCAGAAAGCATGGGTCTTGCGGCATCATGAATAAACACAAGATCCAACTCACCGGCATATTCCCTGATATCCGTTAATCCGTTCAGGATTGAAAGCTGCCTGTTCTCTCCCGGACTGGAAAATCCTTTGAATTTATTTCCGGCATCCAATGCCTGTATCCATGCCCTTATTTGCTCCTGCCAGGCCGGAGCTGCTACAATATGGATCGCGTCAATCCTGCCGTGAGCAAAAAGGCGCTCTATAGAATAAGAAATAACCGGCTTTCCGCAGATCTCTATATACTGTTTTGGAGTATCCACGCCCAGCCTCGTTCCCGTGCCGCCGGATAAAATCAATGCAACATTCATATATCAAATCCCCTTTCTACAGTTCCTTATATGATTTCCGCCAGTATGACAGGAACGGATGGGAATACATTCCACTCAGCAATATCCATATTTCTTTAAACTTCGAACCTCCCGTATTCTTCTGATAACAGCAGTCTCACTTTGTTCATAGCGTTTTTGCAGACCACGCACAAATTTTAGTTCATCCATTTTGGGAACACTGTCATCGTATTCCTGCAATGCCTGAAGGATCTGAGAATACGGCATTATATATGCCGCCGCTTTATAGTTGATTTTCTGTTCATCATAACTATTCGTTTTTCCCTTCCTTTTTCTTGCAAAGGTTTCAGTAACTTTTTTGCCGTAACCAACATCAAATATAAAATGCATAATTTCATGAATATATGCAAACCGATATTTTTCTAATTCCCTGCGAAGCCTGATCAACCCTAAGTGTCTTCCATCATCTGCAGGTAAAAGCTCCGCCTCGTTATCATCGTCCATGTCATCAACATATTCCACTTCTAACTGCAGCTTTGCAAATAAATCCTTATCATCAGCATTCAATCCCAGAGTATACAGTGCACTGCATTTGAGTTCTTCTTCCATCCTTATCATTTCACTGACAGTAAAATTCTTTTCTTTTCTGAAAATCACGATAAATTACTCCTATCCCTCTTTAATCAGATACCCCAACGACTAATTAAAATAGCCGTTTTTATCCGGTTATATATTTCATAAATCAACAACAGACCACATACACACAATAATATTGGTGAAACAAATGGCAATATTATACTCTCCACACCAATACAAAGAGCTGCAAAGAATATTGCAAAACAATGAACAATTATACGAACCGCAAGTTTTAAATTTTTAGGTGATTCACCTTCATATCGTCCGTATGTATCATATATTCCAGCTAAAGAAATGGAAAGCAATGGAAATGTATAATTCCAGAAAGTATATTTTTCTACGCAGATTGCAAAAATAATAGATAACGCTGGCACAATTACCAATACTACCAAACCTGCCAAAGCATCCGTATAGTTTTTAAATATATTAGTATCTTCCGCATTCCAATAGTTGTTAACTATTTTTATCAATTTAGTCAATTTTCTATAACCTTTTTTTAGATTTTTGTCCTATACCTTGAATGCCCATTAGTCAATTTTTTTACATTTTATTTCCTTTGTTACAGTATACGCACCTTTTAAAGAATTGTCAACCGCTTTGGCTGGTCATCAGCTTTAAAAGGCTGTTTTTAGTTAGTTTTAACTCATCATGTATGTATCCAATGTTAGCCAGTTTTTCAGAGTTTTCCTTGAAGAAACTTTGGATAGTTATCCACATCCATATAGCTGAGCAGTTACACAATTTCCACATCCTGTATCATAATCGGTTTTCCGGCTTCCTGGCACAACTGCACGAGACTGCTTTGATCTCCATAATAAGCATCACACAAGGCAATCGCCCGATCCAATTCCGGAGAATCATCGTAAATTCCCCATCCTGCCTCCTTGTATTCTTCCACAATATTGTAATATTTTTCCCGCAGCCCGGGGCGCATGGAGTTTATGGTCGCTTCGATCAGAGGATGAGGACGCCACAGCAATGCAACGTCATCCTTCGCTTCCAGAAAGGTTTGAAATACGGACTTCATTTTTGCCAGAATCTGATATTCATTTTGTAATAAAGTGCTGACGCTGGTATTATACAGAATGATCTTTTTCCGGCTGCCGTCCGGCTTACGGATGATCTTCTGCCAGCTTTCCGGAATCTCCACGTCGTTCTTCCCTATGCTCTGTACCTTGTCAAACTTCGGAGAACCAAGACCGAGAATCTTCTTTTCCCACTCATTTCTGGTCGCCTCGCCATACTCTTCCGTCAATACCTTGATATAAACCTGGCGCATATTCTCGGACTGGACAACCACTTTATCCGCATAAAGGACCGCCGGGACCGTGCAGAAATGCGCCATTCCCTTGACGGACTCTTCGTTGTCCGGATCAGGTTCCCCGAGGACGAAATAGGGAATGTAGACTAACTTGTCCGTACGTTTTTTCAATTCCTTGCTATAGAATCTCGGATCCACACTGGTGACGTAATTATACTGATCATAGGGATTGTGGATAAATACAATATCCGGCCATCTTTTCTGAATATCGTAATTCTCATAATGCGTCACCGGCACGTAATCCGGCATCTCGTCCCCTTCGTAATGATATCGGCTGAACGTGCCGTCCGGGTTGCGGTCATAGTACGGAATCGGGACCACATAGACATCGCAGTCTCCATCCTCTCTCGCCGCCATCCAGACACTTTCCAGGGAATCCCACATGGAGGCCTTATAGGGAAGAAATACGGCTTCCAGCCTGTCCGGAATCTGGCCGCATACTAGATTCCTCGTCTGCCTGACCTGGCTGATCAGTTCCTTCAGCAGCTCACGGCGTTTCACAGGATTGTCCAGCACCAGGGTCATCTGGTACAGGCTTTCGCAATATTCCTCCAGCTTTTGGACACTCTCCGTCCCTTCTCCGTATAGCATCTCCAGCTCACTCCCCATGCTGATCGCCGTTTCCTGGCAGTCCGACAGAAGCTGCTGAACCCCTTCCCCGTTGATCTGTTTTGCGGTCAGGTTTATTTTCAATGTTCGGTTTGCTTTCTCCAGTAAATCCACCATGGAAAGCATCTGTTTTCTCAGTGAACGGCTCATGATTCCTGTCTCCTTTTTGTTCCGTTTATTGTCCCGTTTAGAATTGCAGTTCCCTTATCTTTTCCAGCGTTTCCCCATAGGGCATATCCCTTCCAAAAAGAAGCGTTGTGCCAAGGACGAAACCTTTTACACCTTTCGGAGCGTATTCCAGAATCTTGTCCGCACTGCAGGCTCCGTCCCAGTAAAGTTCAAAATCCATGTCTTCCTTTATGGACAAAAGTTTTGTAATCTTTTTTCCCACATAAGGAAGATACATCTGCCCGGCATTGCCGGGATTCACCGACATGACAAGGACCTTTTTTACGATACGGAGCATTTCCATGACTGTCTCCACCGATGTACCGGGATTGATCGCAATACCCGGGATCATTCCGGCATTGATGATGCTCTGCAGGGTGGTGGAAGGATGATATTCCGCTTCGGGATGAATGTAGACCGTGTCACCTTTTCGAAGATTTCCCAAAAATAATTGGATTCTGTTATTCGGATGTTCAATCATTAAATGTACATCCAACGGCTTTTTTGTCGCACTTGCTATGTAACGCATGTCATTCAATGACATAGCAAAGTTGGGGACGTAGCGCCCGTCCATAATATCGATATGGAAGGAATCAATGCCTCCCTCTTCCAGATTCTTCACTTCTTTTTCCAGATTTCCATAATCGGCACACATCATGGATGCCATTAATTCAAAGTTCATTTGCACCCCCGCTTTATTTCTAAAATAAATTTATACCTGCTCAGCCCTCTCAGATAAACATGTTATCCTATAAAAATTGCTTTCAGGCAATATGGATTCCTCTTGTGATTTATGCCTCTCCACACGAAACATCACAGTAAATGCGCTGTTTTGTTCCAAATTGATATATAAAACCAATTACTTTTCTCGGACTATCTCCGGCAATCTCAACCTATCTCTATCACAATTTATTGCGATCGCCATCTCAATTCCCGAAGGTTTCCTGTCATTCACTACAATCCGTTCCCCCATCGGCATATTAAAAAGGATTTCATCATATCTTATGCCATTCTGTTCCAGGAAGCACAGCGTTTCTGCCTTATACACATCCGTTCTGGAAGTGAAGATCACGATTTTATCTTCCGCCGGAATCGATCGGATATACTCCTTCGCCCCTTCCAGTAATGTGTCCTTTCCATCCAGCTTATAGCCGTTGTGCTTCACGAGAGTCCCATCCAGATCAAAGATCCATGTTTTAGGCAGCGTGGACAAGATTAATGTCTTTTCCATACAAAATCATCCTTTACCACAACATTTTCAAACGTATCAATTGCGTAGATATCAATTGCTTTCCACTTTGTATCGCAGTAGTTATAATCCGGATATAACGCGATCTTCCTGCAGTCCGCCGTGCGGATCACGTCACAGATGCCGCTCCGAATACCGATGAAGATCCCCGCCCGCTCAACAACAGATTTCATCTCGCTGATCGCCGGACTGATCGCAGACGTACCCGGAAGCGGTTTTTCTTCCCCTGCAACATTCGTAAAAATCTGAAAGCCCTGTTTTTGATAATCAGAAATGATCTCTTCCCATATTTTCGCCGGCAGAGCCGTCACAGACTTGGCATAGGGAGATAGTATGACCGCATGGCCTTTCTCGATCCGCTCTAAATCTGCATATTCATTCCAATGCTTCGGAACCACAGGCTTTATATCTTGCGTAAGGCCGAACACTCCGCAGCGATAGATCTCTTCCAACGGAATCTTTCTGCGGTATAACGCTTTGGACAAATTCACTACATAGGGCCTGTCCTGATGCGCGATAAATGCATTTTCATCTTGCGAATAAAGCTCGGCCTGTATGGCGGCATCCAGTTCCTTCTGCTGCATAACCTCCACCGGGCAATTGTCAAAAAGTGACACCACCTTTGCACAGGAACTGCCCAATACGCACATGATATAAGCCTTTTTCCCTCTCATCTGCAAAAAATACGGAAGATAAGTCATACAAAAATAGACGTCTCCCAGTGCGGAGAAGGGGCAGAAAACACGGAAATGGCCCGGATATTTTCTTTCTAGCCCTTCCACAACCAACCTGCCGTGTTCCACACGTTTCCGCTTTCGCTCTATGGTTTCCTCTGAAAGTGAATATTCCGCATAGGTATTGTAGTCCACCAGCTTCCGGATATCCCCGGTGAATCCAAGCTGTCTGAGCTGAGCCTGCATCGATTCATAAAAGCGGGTTGCGATACAGATAATCACATTTTCTGCCGGTTCCGACAAGATGGACTCCGGTGAAACAACCGGAATTCCGAGATATACCTTGCCCTGCTTTTCTCTACTGTTATCCAGAATTGCCGCAACGGCATATCCTTTTTTCCTCAGCAGCCCGGCCAATTTCTCTGACGCACTGCAGTGGCCAAAGAGGAAAATACGCTTATGCTCCAGCAGGCCTGATTGCTCCAATTCCTCACAGTTTTGTACCATCTCGTTATAGTGCTGCACCTCCATGTAATTCCACCTCACGGTTCAAGAAGCGTCTGAAAGGCCGCTTCCATCGTTAAATTCCCGGCCTTTACATAATTTAAAATGCTGCCGTACTGTGGATTATCCGACAGCACCTGAAAACGGTCGGAAAAATCATACATGAAGTATATTTGTAAATGTTTGATTATATAATCTGAGATTTTCATCTTTCTATCCAATTTTTTTAGTTTTCTGTTTGATCCAGGTTAGGGAACTAAATAACGAAATATTGCGCATTCTGGCAAAATTTTGGTTTCGGCTTGTCCGGGTTAGGATTATACTTATAGATTACAGATTCCATCCTCGAATGCTGTCATACTCCGAAATCCGAGTTCCTTCAGCCGGGATATGTCAGGTTCCAGCCAAAACGTACTTTTTTCGTCTGTCTGTCTCATGCCAAATCCCAGTTCAGCCCCTGGCTTTACGGTATCCCTTGTCTTCTCTACAAAATTCCTCAATATCTCCGAATTCCCACTTGCTACATTGTAAATTCCTTCCGCCTTCGGATGCTCTCCCAAAATCCGCATTGCCTTTGTAAAATCCGTGATATACATAAAATCCCACATATTGTCACAATCACCCAGTTCCGGAATGCCTCCTTCGCGAAGCGTCCTGACAACATATCCAAGCAGCGTCGGGTCGCATTCCCTGGGGCCGTATACACTGTATATTCTTGGCCATATGAAGGTAATGCCAAGCTGCTTTGCCAGAATCCTTCCCATATGAAGACAGGACAGCTTCGCCGCCCCATACATCATAAAGGGGGTTGGAACTGCTTCGCTTTCTGCGGTTTTTTTGTTGACTACGCCGTATTCCGCCTGGCTGCCTGCTCCAATCAACCGATGGCAGCCGCATTCTTTTGCTGCCTCTAGTGCTTTTTTCAGATAAACCAGATTACTCAACTGAATTTCATAGTCATTTCTCGCGTTTCCCCCGGATCCATTCCATGCCAGATGGTAAAACAGATCCTGCCCGTCCGTATACTTCCCCAGCTTTTCCAGTTCCTCTAATGGAAGGCTGATCAACTTATGGACGGTAAGGGATTTCGCTTTTTTCACAGATTCCGGCCGCACGACAGCCGTTACCTGATGACCACTCTCTGCCAGTTCCTTGCAAAGCGCACTTCCTAAGAACCCGGTCGCACCGGTAACCACAATCTTCATGTCAAGGACACCTGCCTCTCTATCCCTGCTTCCACTGACTGTTTTCCAACTCTTCCCTGCTGAGGAGCGGTGCCATATCATCCAGGGGACGGGAGGCGATCTGTCCGTTATCATTGATATAATTGGCCTGTCGGGGCAAAATTTTCTGTTCAATGTCTGATCTTACCCGGCATACGATTGGACCGTTATACTCCAAAACGTCTCTGATCTTCTTCTCCAGCTCTGTCTCCGAGTCCAGACAAATCGTTTTTATACCAAATGCACCCGCCAGCTTTTCCATGTCAGGGAGTGTCAGCCCGGATTCCCTGGTGCAGCCTGTCAGGCGCCCCTTAAAATTCCCATTCTGTGAGCTGTAGATCATGCTGTACCCCCTGTTATCCGTAATAAAAAGCTTTACCGGAAGCCCCATCCTTGCTATCACTTCCAGTTCCTGAATGTTCATCATGACACTCCCGTCCCCTGTAACACACACAGTCCGTCTGCCGCCTGAGGCGATACAGCTTCCGATACAGGCCGGTACATCGAATCCCATTGCCGCCAGCCCTTTCGTCAGAAAAGCCCTCTGCCCGCGTTTCACCTGAAATACTTTCATTGCAATGTCTACGGAGGTCCCGGAACTGGTAAACTGATAGATATCCTCTCCTGTCATCTGACGGCTGATTTCATCTACCAACTGGTAAGTACTCACATAGCCCTCCCTTGGCTCTGCCTCCGGGATGAATACCGGATGTTTTTTCTTCATCTCTTTACAGTAGGAAATCCATCGTTCTGTCTGTGCCGTATATAGTTCATCACGCTTCTCCAGTATTTTTTCCAGAAAATATTTTGCGTCACAGGGAATCTCCAGGTATGGATGAACACTCTTTTTATGCATTTCCTTCTCATCAATATCCACCATCACATGTTTGGCCTTTTCCAGAAAACCAGCGTAATTGTATCCGGTAGACAGGAGGTTCAGGCGGCTTCCAATTGTCAGGACAAAGTCCGCATTCTGCTGGATAAAATTTGCATGGCGGTGCCCTACCGAACCGGGACGGCCAAAAAAGAGCGGATGGCTGTCCTCAATCAGATCCACCCCGTTCCAGGATGTCACCACAGGAACACCGAGTTTCTCATAGAATTCCCTTGCCTCTTCTACGGCACCGGCTAAACGGATGCCATTTCCAAGAAGGACTAAGGGACGCTGCGCCTCATGGAGCAGGCCGAAAACCTGTGAGATCCGCTGATCAATCTCCTGATTTTTTTCGCCCGGCAGCAATTCTTCCGCTGCCTGGTAAGGTTCTAATTCTGCCGGTTCTATCTGCGATGCCTGGATATCTAACGGAATATCTATCCATACCGGTCCCGGACGTCCCTGCCGTGCAAGGAACGCAGACTTTTCTAATTCACAGCGAATCTCTTCCGGCCGCTGTATCTGAACCGCATACTTGGTGATTGATTTTACAATAGACAAGATATCCGTTTCCTGTATTCCGAATTGGCGGATTCCCTGGTTTCCAACCAGATCATCCCTTTTTGCCTGTCCTGATATAAAAATGACCGGCGTGGAGTCATAATAAGCCCCCGCAACGCCTGTCACGGCATTCGTCCCTCCCGGTCCGGAGGTCACAAGGCAGGCTCCGTAGTTTTCGCTGATCCTTGCGTATGCTTCTGCCGCAATCGATGCCCCCTGTTCATGAAGCATGCAGATTCCTTCGATCTGCGTGCTGCGGCCCAATGAATCATTTAAATACATGGCACCGCCTCCGCTGACATAGAATACATGCCCAATTCCAAGCTCCGCCAGAAATTGCATTACATAATCTGAGATTTTCATACCTACAATCCTTCCTGTCTCAATTGGTATTTTATTTCCGCATACGTCACATATCCATGCAAACATAGCTGTCTGGCCCATTGCTTCGCGGGAACCAATAACCTGTACAGTTACTTACTCCGCCGCACTGTAAGGGTGGAACTGTATGAGTTCATCAATCATCTCATTGCGGATCAGGGTCGCTTCATATCCGCCGCTTACTCCCATCTTTCGCAGCAGATATTCCATTGTCACATTGCCATCCCGCCATTTTCCTCCCAATCCAACGTGGGTTACATCCATATAGTCAGCTCCTTCTGCAATGGCAAGATCCGCAAGGGCTTCTGCCGTTCCGTTCTTATCGTGGAGATGTACGCCCATCTCAATACCAATCTTATGGCACTCACGGATCGTGTCCTGAACATAACTCCTGCTCATTACGCTTTCCGTATCGGCAAACTCAATCGCATGTACCCCTTTCTCCTTTGCGAACTGTGCAAAGCGGACGTTCTGCTCAATCGAATTGTATCCCGCACTGGTGAAGTTAATAAATACCTCATAGCCCAGCCCCATAGCCTCATCCACATAGTTTTCCAGCACTTCCAGTTTTGTCTCATGGGAACGGGTCAGGATACGGATGGTATCAACAATACTCTCTTTTGCCGGCAGAAGAGGCGATAAAGGTCTTTGAATATCCCGCATGGCGGAAAGCTTTGTGACATTTTTGCAGGCTTTGAAGACATCTGCGATTTCCTGGTTTCTTGTGCTGCAGTAACGGTAAATCCCACGGTCCGGGTCTGCGGCTTCCTGATGAAAAAAGCCTAACTCCAGATAGTCAATCCCTTTTCCCTGGGCAAACTTGTAGGTATCCCGGACAAACCGGTCCGTGAAATGCCACCCCGTCTGATAGCCCACTTCCCGAAGCGTGCAGTCAAATATTTTTAAGCCGTTGATCATAGTTATGTACCTCCTTGTCGTACAATGCAGTCATTATCAGTAAACATATAAAACAGTCTCGGATATGTCACAATAATGCTGCCGCACATCGAATCTGTAGTTTTCATTTATTTCTTTTATAAGCAGTGGCAGACGGTACATATCTGATGGATTATGATAAATGCAGATTGCCATCTTTGGCTTATCACGCTTAATTACATTTTTTGCACCCTGTATCATTAGTTCTTCAAAGCTTTCGATATCAGCTTTGATAAAGGAAACCGGCAGTTCGGCGAAATAATCATCAATTGCGTAAATATGAATTCCTGCGTCTGTTCTTTCTGAATCAGGAAGAAATCCTGAGCCCAGCCTGTCCTTCCCATTTTCAGTTTGACGCATTCGCATCTGCGTTGTTTTTCCTCCGACACCTCCGAAAATCATTATCATTTTATTGTCTTCAATCGCCCATTCTTTTTTCAGCCTTTCTAAACGGTATCCAAGAGCTTTATAATTTATTTCATCGGGTTCAAAAGCATAAATCTTGCCAAACACTCCGGATTTTACTGTTAAATATTGTTCAACCGTGTCTCCTACGTACGCCCCGCAATCCACAAAAATTTCCGAAGAATCCCTTAACATAAAATCCTTTAATTCAAAATATTGGTTCCCGAAAACCAAATCGTAATTCTGTGTTTTTCTGCACATCCTTGAAAGAATCATATCCGCATAGGTCTGTTTGGAAACAGCATCTTCCAAAAGATCAAAGACCTGCAATATCTGTTCGGAATGCTTTGTAAAGACATACTCATCTACGATATAAGATTCATATGCTCCGTCATGTTTTATCATCTCAATCATATTCTTACATACCTCAGGCTTAGTAGAACATATGAGTATGACCGGATTGCCGCACACCGATTTCACTTCTTCAAGATTGATAATCTTTTTCCCCTGGAATGTTTTTCCATGCTTGACTGGATTGTTGTCAATAAAATATAGTGGCGATATTCCTTCTGTTTTAAAGCAGGATTCATAAAGCAATGCTGTATTTCCTGCGCCGAAAATTAAGATCTCTCTATCCGCCAGATCAATCTTTTTTTCAAACGCAGCACAAAGCTCATTTCGTATTTCCTGAACATTGATCATATCCATATCTATTTATCTCCTTCTATTTTTCGCCCCATACTTTCCAGGGTGCTTCGTTTGAGGCCCATAAAGCTTCCAGCTTTTCTTTTTCTCTTTTGGTATCCATACATTGCCAAAATCCATCATGGTAATAACTTTTCAGTTCGCCATCCTTTGCAAGATTTCTCATAGGCTCCTGCTCAAAGACTGTGGTGTCATCTCTCAAGTATTGAAAAATCAAAGAATTGCATACCATAAATCCAGCATTTATCATGGTTCCATCCGCATCATCTTTCTCACGAAACGCCAAAACCGTATTGTTTTTATCTATATTCAATATCCCTTTCTGCTGCGCCAGATTGATTGCCGTCAAGGTAACGCATTTCCCATGACTTTTATGATATTTCAGCAGTGCGTTCAGATCCACATTTGACACGGCATCGCCATATGTGAGGAAAAAAGTCTCATCGGATACATATTTTTGTATCCTCTTAATACGCCCCCCTGTCATGGTGTTGAGGCCCGTATCTACCACCGTCACTTTCCATCGCTCCGCATGGCGGTCGTGCACTACCACCTTATTTCCCTGGGTAAAATCAAAGGTAATATCCGAAGTATGCAGGAAATAATCGGAAAACCACTCCTTGATGACATGCTGTTTATATCCGGCACAGATTACGAAATCCTGAATCCCGTGATAAGAATACAGTTTCATAATATGCCATAAAATCGGCATTTCCCCAATCTCAATCATAGGCTTTGGCCGCAGATAGGATTCCTCCGAAATACGGGTTCCGTATCCGCCTGCCAGTATCACTGCTTTCATCGCAACTCTCCTTATATCCTGACTGTCCAAAAGGCTTTTATTCGTGTTACAGCATGCCCTCATACCTGTGCATATAAAAAATATCATAACGGTTCAACCCCTGTTTTTCCTTCATCACCTGAACCGTATTCACTTTGTTCAGCGCCATAATAACTCCAACGTCCGGATTTGAATCTGGAGACGGCAGCTCTTGATATTCGATCACAGGCAATCCATGGAATTTCTGTTTTTCAATGGAACGGTCAGATACAACATAACCGCAGGGTTTTATTTGAAGCTTCCTCAGCAGGGACGATGTTTTTTGAGCCATAAACCCGCATCCATAAATAAAAATATCCTTGTGTCTCCTACAAAATCTTTTCAACTGCCTTTTGAGCAAAATTTGTTTTAAACTCGGCTTCTTTAATATAGCTGCCAGTTTTGGCGGCATAACGGCAAGCAGCCATAATAATCCGCCAGGTACATTTGACAGATTTTTCCATTTGTTCCGATAGGTATGAAAAACATCCAGGTCATAAATATTTTCTCTGCGAAGCGCTTTAAAATTATTCCACGACAAGATTCCTGTATTTACACCGAGTTTTTTTATAACCTCTTCTTTGTATTGATACCGATCCGGAAGCGCGTGGACCATATCCGGCCAGTAATCACACCAGATAGGATATATTTCCTTTTTCCAGAGGGAATCCTTCCTGTAAGAAGAAACCCGCAAATGTGCCGCAGATACCGGCACATGCATCGCTTTTACCTTTGGCAGCTTTGCAAGCTGCTCAAAATAAAATGCAACATGGGAATGTAACATTCTGCCGGGTATCGTATACCGTTTATAAAATTCTTCCCAGTCCACGTCGGCAAATGAAGCCAGCTTGATCACTGTTGCCATATAGGAGGTCATATGCCATGCGCAGTCCAGGAAGAAGGCATTGATATCCGTATACCTTTTCTCCCCTATGTTTTCTACATCCCGATAGTTCAAAACACAGATATCAAATCCCTCCCGGCAATGTTCCAGCACACTTTCCGTGCCCTGCCTCGTAAGCTGTATGTAATCCGGGCACAACCAGAGGTATTCATATTTTTTTGCTTCAATAATCTCCTGATATGCCTCCAGAACTTTTATATTCGAACAAATATCTGCGGAAAGATGTTTATAATAAAGATTACGATAATCTGCCCTGTATTCCCGTATGACATTTTCTGTCTCATTGTCTGAACTGGAATCATAAATATAAATGTCAATTCCAAAATCTTCGTAATTACTCAGACAGCGTACAAACATCTCCCGGAGCATCTCAGGCTGATTATAGATTGGAACGCATATGGCCAGTTGCTTCATTGTGTTTTCATCCTACTATTTCCATAATTTTCTGAATCTCTTTATCATAGTTTTTCATGTTAAAACAATTGATGTTATATATTCCGTCTCTCGAAAAAACATCCTTCAGATTCCACTCAGCAGATAATTCTTCCGATGTGTTAACCACAATCAGCTTTGTGTTTGTAAATCCGAGCAGATCACACAGGCCGCTGCGCAAAGAGATCACTGCTGCACAGCCTTCACAGAAGCGGGCTGTCTCCAAAAGAGATTTTGTAACCGTCTTTGTTCCCTGGACGGCTTTCTCCTTTGCGCCCCCTACGTTCGTATATACGGTATATCCGGCCTGTTTCAGCCGGAAAACCAGGGATTCCCAAAACGCTTCTGGCAGTAACTCTGCTGTTTTTGCATAAGGCATAACTACCACTTCCCGTCCCATTTCTTTTTTCTCACCGCCAAGACTGCAGGGTGCGAATGCTTCCAGCTCAGCAGGTTTTAAAAGACCCATGACCAGCCTGCCGTATCTTTCGACGATCGTACGGCAACCCGCCTCATGGTACTCAGGGTAATATTCCAGACGGGGAGTCTTTTTGAAATGCCCATAGATGTAATTGCCCAGTTTCCAGTTCTGTGTATACAGAGAGTAGTGTTCCAGTGTTTCTACCGCTTCATCCGAGACAATCCAGCTGTCCACTCCTGAGAAGAGCTTCCCCAGTTCGGCATGCCCTGCTTTCAGTACCAGGCAGACTTTCCGAACCGACGTGTCCTGTTCCTTGCAGGCTTTGGCAAGAGCCGCAGTATACAGCGTGTCCCCGATACTTGCCGGACAGCATAGATACAGGACATCCCGGTCAAATTCCATCCCCGGAATCCTCCGGATGTATCCGTCCTGTACCCGTACCTTTGATGCAGATTCCCGGCACTTCCTTCTGAACAGCTGGTATAGGAATTCCGGGCTGTAAAAATAAGATACTTTCTGGTCTTCAAGGAGCCGGAGCATGTCCCCTGCGTTTTTCTTTGAAACGGCTACGATAATGCCTGTATCCGTACCCGAATTTATGACCGCGTCAATCTTTTTCACTTCATAACCGCTTGCCATCTTTTGTTCCGGCTCAGAAGTCGTGCTGAAACATGCAATGGGAATCTTCTCATGTTCCATGAATTCTGCAACCATCCATCCTGCGTCTCCGGCCCCGTAGATCACAAGTTCTGAAAACTTCGCACAATATCTATAAAAACTTTTTATGATATCCTCCGTGTTATCCTGCATATTGATCTCCATTTTTTATGCAACATTCCATTTTTTCTGGACCTTCGTTTTTTCCCGCACGCTATCTTACCGCTTCTTTCATTACCCTGGCCATGTAGCTGATTTTTTCTTCCGTCATTCCCGGGTACACGCCGACCCAAAACGTATGCGCCATCACATAATCCGTCATTTCCAGGCCTCCGCTCACACGGTACGCGTCCGTTCCCTGTAGATGGCTAAAGCAGGGATGACGAACCAGATTTCCGCCGAACAGAAGCCTGGTCTGGATATTATGTTCCTCCATATATGCGGTAAGTTTGTCACGCTCCAAACCGCTGCCCTCCTTGACGCCAACCAGGAACCCAAACCAGGACGGCTCGCTGCCCGCAGCCGGTTCCGGAAGGATCAGCCTGTCGGATACCTCTTCCAGCTCTTCCCGCAGCCGCATCCAGTTGCGGCGCCGAGCTTCGATAAAGGACGGCATTTTTTTCAGTTGCTCCACGCCGATAGCAGCCTGCAAATCCGTCACTTTCAGGTTATACCCAAAATGACTGTACACATATTTATGGTCATATCCCTGGGGAAGGCTGCCAAACTTTCCTTCAAAACGGTGTCCGCACAGGCCGTCCGTCCCCGGCGGACATACGCAGTCACGTCCCCAGTCCCGGAAGCTTCTCACAAGTTTATGCAGCAGAGGATTGTCCGTATAAACACAGCCGCCCTCTCCCATTGTCATGTGATGGGGCGGATAGAAGCTGCTCGTCCCGATATCCCCCCATGTGCCTGTAAACTTCGTTTCCCCGTCTATCGTATACTTCGTTCCAAGTGCGTCGCAGTTGTCTTCCACAAGCCATAAATTATGTCTTTTACAGAATTGCTTCACATTTTTTAAGTCAAAAGGATTCCCAAGTGTATGCGCAGCCATGACTGCTTTTGTCTTCGGACTGTATGCATCCTCCAGCTTCGCCACGTCAATGTTGTACTGCGGGACAGTAACATCTACGAATACCGGAACGGCTCCATACTGTACAATCGGCGTTACGGTGGTCGGGAACCCGCAGGCAACCGTGATCACCTCGTCTCCCCGCTTAATCTGCCTGTCGCCAAGCTCCGGCGCTGTCAAAGCCATAAAGGCCAGGAGGTTGGCAGACGATCCGCTGTTCACCAGACTTACATATCGCGCGCCCAGCCATTCTGCAAACTGCTTTTCAAACTCTTCTGAAAAATGTCCTGCTGTCAGCCAGAAATCCAATACGGCGTCTGTCAGGCTGCACATCTCCTTTTCATCATATATGCGGGACGCGTATGCAATCCTGTCTCCCGGCACAAAGCTTTTTTCGGCTTCCGGCTTTTTAAAATCGTTATAGTAATCCGCGACAAGTTTTTTAATCTGCTCCCTTGCCTCTTTCTCATTCTTCCAAACAGCCATCCAACTTTTCTCCATTCTCTCCATGCATCCTGCTGTGTTTCACGACCTGAGGAATTCCTGGATCTGCATGTCCATACAGTTTCCTGCGTCCCCGCCCGTGTTCCAGCATTTTGTCCACTCTACCGTCTTTTCGACGGCCTTGTCCAGATTCCAGCGCGGCTTCCAGCCAAAGACTGCTTTCATCTTTGAACAATCGAGCCGTAACATATCTGCTTCATGTGGTCCTCCGTCATGCTTGCTGACCCATTTCAGACCATTCCCCCAGCATCCTGTAAATTTATCTGCCAAATCTCCCGTCTGTACGCAGTCCTGCATATCCGGCCCGACATTATAATCTCCCGCGTATTCTTTGTTCCCATACTGTCTCGCGGCAATCATAAGATATGCGTAAAGCGGCTCCAGCACATGCTGATACGGCCTTGTGGAATAAGGGTTCCTTATAACAATGTCCCTTCCTTTTACTGCAGCCCTCACACAGTCCGGAATCAAACGGTTCTCTGCAAAATCACCGCCTCCGATTACATTCCCCGCACGCGCGGTTGAAACCGACACCGCATGGTCCGCGCCGGAAAAAAAGGATCTTTTATAGCTTCGCGTCACCAGCTCCGAGCAGGATTTCGAATTGGAGTAAGGGTCATACCCGTCCAGTTCTTCATTTTCCCGGTATCCCCATATCCATTCCTTATTTTGATAAACCTTATCTGTAGTCACATTCAGAAAAGACCTCACACACGGGCTGTTCCGAACGCATTCCAGAATATTGACCGTTCCCATCACGTTCGTTTCATAGGTGTAGGCCGGATTCCTGTAGCCCTCCCTGACGATCGGCTGTGCCGCCAGATGCAGAACAATTTCCGGCTGCGCCTCGTCAAACGCCTTTTTAAGTTGCTGGCAGTCTCTGACATCCCCGGTGACCGAACGCATCCCTTCTTCTATACCTGCAATGGTAAAAAGCGTCGGCTCCCCGGCAGGCTGCAGCGCATATCCCGTAACCTGTGCCCCGACGTTCTTTAGCATTCTGCACAGCCAGGAACCTTTGAAGCCTGTATGTCCCGTAATAAATACCTTTTTTCCTCTGAAAAAACTCAAAATCTCATCCTGCATGTCTGCAATATCCTTTTTTCCTTTTTACTCAAAAACCATAGAATCCAATGCCTTGTTTTGTCTGCCAAGCCGCCCGAGATACGCTTCTACCTCGCCTGCCCCGCTCGTCAGGACTGCGATAATGACAAATGCCGGATCCTGTTTCAATAAATCCTCCGCCTCGCAGACAGGATGCCCCAAAAGGGTTTCCGGGTTCCCCATTTTGGATGTGACAATGAAAGCGTCAAATCCCAGCCCTATATTTTTTAACAGATCCGCACATTCGGCCGCATGCCGCCCGGCTCCGTAAATCAATACTTTCTGGTGTTTCCGCCGGGCATTCTTTACTCGTTTCACCAGCTTATGGCAGAATATATATTTAGACGCGCCAAAGGGCAGCACCGCAATCGCCATATCCTGCCAATAGGATTCCGGTGATATCAGCCTGAGCCATTTTTGGTATCTCATAAAACTTTTGAGTCCATACTGTCCGCTTTTTTTATAAAAAATCAGCTTATATTTTGCCAGGAACCATTTATCCTGTGTCTGAAGAGCCTGACGCTTGCTTTTGTAAACATCAGGAAGCATGAAAATATTACTTCCCCAGCACTCCGTGCAGATACGGATCGTCTCTTCATCCCAGCTCGTCTTTCCATATCTCAGGAAATCCAGAAATGCCTCCCTCGGAAGCTCCACCTTGCAGATCCTGACATTCTCCATCTGGGATGCCCTTTCAAAATAAAACCCGACATGGGCATAATTCAGCGTTTTCTTCCGCAGGTACTTTCCAGAAACTGCCCGCCAGTCCGTCCCTTTCAGAAAGGAATCCACCTTTACTATTGACGTCCCAAAACTGTTCAGAGGCCAGGCTCCCAACACCAAAAATTCATCCAGACTCCGTATCTCTGTCATCCTAAAACCGCTGGCCTGCATATTGAGCAGGTAAAAGTCAAAATTCTCTGACAACGCTTCCAGGATGCGGCGCATTGCTTTTTCATCGCTGCAGTATGTATGGTCATGGAGCAGCCATATATAGTCATAGCCCGTGTGCTCCGCCTCCTGAAAAATCAGGAAGGCTTTTCTGTTCGGGTGGACCGCATGATCCATATGTCTATAAAAAAGGTTCCGGTATCCCTTGTCCTGATAGCCTGAAACCAACTGCTCCGTGGCACCGTCATCGCTGGAATCATAGATGCAGAGGTCAACCCCCGTTTTCCTGAGAATCTCCAATTCTTCCTCCAGCACCCTGCCTATGCACTCTCTTCGGTTACAAGTCGGCATACAGATGCACATCTTCACGCCCATGACAGCCTCCTGTTCCATTTGATACATTCGATTCATTTGATAAAATTTCGCCAATCCGCCCGCCGGGATGGTTCTGTTTAAACTGCTCGAGCTTAAGCTCCATCCGGTCGGCTATCTTCATCGCCAGCCCCTGCAGCACAATCAGGTTGATCGTGGTCGAATTGTTGGGCATGATGTTCCACAGATCGCCCTCATGTGCCAGATCCAGTATGATATGGTTGGGAATCTCTTTTGCCAGCGTGCTCTCCTTTACAAAGGTCAGCAACCACATGTTGACTTCCCGTTCTTTTAAGAAAGACGTCAGGCAGATGGATTCTGCCGTCTCCCCGCTTTTCGTCAGCAAGATGACCATATCGCCCGGCTTTACGATTCCCATATCCCCATGGACGGCCGAATTTGTATGCAGGAAGTAGGCCTCCAGCCCCATGGACACCATGGAGCCCACAAACTTCTCGCAGATCGGAACATTTTTTCCCAGTCCGGATACAATGATTTTGTGCCCGGACTTTAACGTTTTTACCGCTTCGTCCACCCAGCGCTCAAACAGTTGTTCGTCCAGTGATTCCATGGAATGTTCAAATTCCGACAGTTGTTTCTTGAAATAGCCTATCATCTTTTCCCCCTACAGTATTTCTTCCAGATGGTATAGCCCATTATAAAAAGCTCCGCACACAGAATCATAGTCATGCCATGCGTACGTCGTCAGCGACAGCCAGATTACCGCATGGATCAGCTTGATTTCTTCCCGGCTGGCCCCGGTCAGCTCAAAGAAGTCTTCCTCCATATCCTCCCACCGGTTTGATGCGATTTTAAGCTCCGCCCCGTCCTCTGAAATGTCCAGATCAAAATCTCTCAGATTAAACCTGTCATAATTGCCGACAATCGAGTAATACATCTTCGCCCAATCATACCGGGCGTCGCCGAATATTTCCGTATACCCAAAGTATCCCCTCGGGTCAATCAGAACCGGGTCCCCGTTTTCACGGAGCATCATGTTGGAGAATGTACAGTCGCCATGGATCAGGCAGAAGCTGCTGCAATGCAGCTCTTCGATTCTCTTTTCCAGTTCCCGCTTATGGTAAAAGACGTTCCTGCATCTGCGCCCGTTCACCGTAACCTCCCGGTCTCTGGCAAAAGGCACCAGATCCTCAACCTTTTTCAGCCTGTCTATCGTCTTATTAAAATACGCCTCTTTCATGCTGAACGGATCCGCCGCGGCCTGCTCCGACGCATGGAGTTCTTTTAATGAGGATACCAGCTTTTCCAACACTCTTTTTTTTCCTTTATAGTCCAGGTGACATTCATAGATATTCCTGCCTTTGATATATTCCATCTTCAGCGGCTGCATGGCATACACTTTAGGCAGGATCTGGATCTGCTTCTCTTCCGCCCTGGCATACCAGGCGCTTTCGCGCCGGGAGAGTTTTTCTCCCTGATCGTCCACAGCCTCTTTTATAAGCACATCCCCCTCGATGGTGATTCGGTTGAACGGCCTGCATTTCTCTACAGGCAGCTTTTCATATTCTTCCAGCAGCCCGAATTCTCTCGTCCCGGCAAGGCTGATTTCTTTATACTGCCTGTGCTCCTGCTGCATCCAGCGGACCAGCTCCCCACTGTCCGGAACTCCTTCCAGCTTTTTCTTATCCGTAAAAAGAAAAAATCCTGCCACTCCGTTTTCACGGGAAGGTTTCTCTACAAATTCCCCGTCTATAAATGACCATCTGCATGAAAAAGTTTCCGAAATTCCTATGTAGTCCCTCTCCGGTGCCGTATCCTGCGCATACTCTCTCGGCAGGCAGAAAGTCTCTGGCAGGATGAGATCCGACCAGACGAGCATAAACGGCCGGCCCTCCGGTATTAACTCCGCCGCCTGCCGTATCCCCGCACAGGTCCCGCTTCCCCTGGCTTCGACCATGAGGTATTTTACATCTGAAAAAGCTTCCAGGTATTCCCGCAGCACTTCTTTCTTATAGTCTGCGATCACCACAAATTTCTTATCCGGATATTTGCGGAATAAATGGAACAGCATGGGCCTGTTTTCAACCGGAACCAACGGCTTCGGTCTGTTTTTTGTAAGGTTTTTGAGACGTGAGCCTTTTCCGCCCGCCTGCACAATAATGTAATCCATCTGCTGGTCTCCCGTTTCTTTGTCTTTTCTCAGAGAATTTTCGCAATGATCTGATTCCTGTATTCTGCTTCATCGGCCATTTCCAGCCGCTGTTCCGTCAGAAGCTCCGCAACCATCTTTCCCGGAATCTCCACCTGTTTTTCGGCTCCCCGCAGATACCATTCATATTCATTGTCGAGGTGGCCGATATCAAGCGCCTGGAAGCCTTCCCGGGCCAGGTCATAGGCAAGCACAGTTGCACACTGGCCAAGGGATATGCATAGCAGAGACTTGTCCGTCACTTTTTTCAGAATCGCATGGAATATCATATCGTACTTGCCCCATGCATTTCGGGAAGGGCAAATGATACGGGAAATGGAGCGTGCATTTGTCATCAGGTCGTTTCCTATACCAGCCCTTGAATATTCCCCTTCTACAAGCACAATATCCCTTCCGTCCCATATTTCTTTGAACAGGGGAAAAATCTCATCCGCATTCTTTCTGTCTTTATACATGATATACGGCCTGGTGACACATGCGTCGTAGTAAACCCTGTCTTCTTTTAACAGACCGAGTATAAATTTTCTTGTATCTCCAAACATGTATTCCCGGGTGACATCTGCCGATACTTCCTTATACCGTTCAAGCCCGGTAAAACACTGGGCTATGGCGATGTTGATTCCTTCGTCTTCGGAAAGCAGCACTTCCCTCAGCCGCCTGCCTAAGGCGGCATCCGGCTTCTGAAACCAGGGCTGCCGCCCCTTCCCCCTGATCATCTCAAACTCCCCGTCGCCAAACCGGCACAGGCTGCTGTGATCCTCCAGGATTTTTTTCAGGAGCTCCGTTCCGCTTCTGATCTGCGGGCTGCGTTTTACTCCCCACTCGTATGGCGCGCTGTCCAGACGGTTCCGAAATAGATTTTTTTCATGGTTCAGCGTTTCGATCCTCTTTGCCCGGCTCTTAAATATGGGACTGGCCTCTTCTTTCCAGTAGCTTATGATTTTTTCGGCCGGAATGCCTAGTGTTGTACACTCTTCCTCAACCGACTCATATTTTTTTACTGAAATAAGGATGTAATCAAACTCTTTTTCTGAAATTTCGGTGGGGGAAATAATCGGAATTCCAGGGAATATGTCCGCCCCCTGCTTCCTTTTGTCATGGTCTAAAATGCCCAGGATAGCTGTTTTCGTATTGTCGATCTCATCTATAACCTGCCGGGCGCCATATCCTGCTCCCCAAATATATATCTGTTTCATTGTAGTTTTGCCTTTCTGTACAGACGACGCCTTCTGTGCTGCCTATATCCGGAAACTTTCATAAGCGTTCCTTACAATATTTGAATAAAAAAGGACAGATGTATTCTGTGATATTATCCGCCTCCAGAGAGTCCAAAATCTGATTCCAGATGATCGGGTTTATTGCTACGATAATTCCTGTCTGTTTTTGCATAAAAGGGATATCCTTTAATCTCCAAACCGTTTTTCCCAGATATTCCTGCTTTTTTTCCCCTAAGCCGGAAACCGCAAATCCGTCAAAATGCACGTGGTTGTGTCCTAGCTGTCTTGCCATCCGCTGCGCGTAATCTCCTGCGCCCAAGATTACAAGATGCTCATGGGTCTGAACAAACTTCTGCAAATCCGGATCATAATAATTCTCATCAAAGCTCTGCAAAAATATCCGCAATATTTCATTCCAATAAGGAAAATCCCTGTCCTGCGTATTCAGTCTCTTTTTCTCCAATACTTCCAGAAAGCATTCCTGCCCCAGTTGTATGATGCTGTGGATATATAAATGAATTCTGCTCATTATATATTTGCTGTAAATAAAATGGGTATAGTGGTCATATTCTTCCAGAAACCTTATCATTTCAACACAATGGGATATATGGTGCTCATGGTTTCCAGAAAACTCTGCACACCATGAATCTGTATGCATATGCCGATATACGGACATGATACGGTTAAAATAATATATTTTTCCTTCCACAGCAGAACAAAGCTGCAGGATGACATCCCCCACGGAATACCCCATAAAAAGCTTTAAATGCTGCAGTACTTCCGCACGTGCCACCAGGGATGCAGTCGGAAGGTTCCCGTTATATTGCATGATGATTTCTTCAGGCGACACCTCCTTATCGGAAGAATACGGGTTCATCGCCTTTACACTCCCCTCAGAATAATTCCAAAGGAGCGCATTGTGCGAGGTAAGGTGATATTCAGGGTGGGCTTCCATCCATTCCACCTGGATCTGTAACTTGCCAACGTCGATCCAAAAATCATCTCCTTCACAGAACGCAAGATACTTTCCCTTGCATAAGGAATAGACATTTTTCATAAACGCTATTTTTTTCCTGCTGTATTGATTTTCTTTCTCGTAGATCCCATGTATGATCTCCGGATATTGTGTTTCGTATTTTTGGACTATTTCTGATGTCCGATCTGTTGAAGCATCATCATGGATGATGATCTCATACTTAAATTCTGTTTTCTGCTGCAGGAAGCTTTCAATCGCATCGGCAATATACTTTTCATGGTTATATGTGATGCATACGATGGATATCACTATTTCATCCATTCTGAATATTCTCCTCTAAAAGAATTATTTTCGATTATTTATTACTTTAACTATGGATTTTTTCCTATTACTAAAAAATGATAGCTTTACATGAGTTGACTAGTACATCATTGCATTAATCTTGAAGTAATAGTGCTCGATATTCGTGTCAGCTGTGCGTCTGCTAACCGACGGT
>VSNK01000439.1 GCA_009774255.1 Faecalicatena sp. | reverse complement strand
ATTTATAAGTTTCTATATGTTTTTCTTGATTCTGAGGATTAATTATTTTATGATATAGATATTCTACAAGAGAGTGTGCGTCAGGACGCACACTCTCTTGTAAAAAAGGAAACAAGAAAATGTGGCAAAAAAATTCCAGAAGGAGATGATGTAAAATATGAACAGAACTATTTTGAAACCGATAAATATAAAAAAATGGCTGCAGTATTTCGCCGCGTTTCTCCTGGCCTTTACCATGGCTGGCTGCGGGCTGACGCAAGATGTTGCGTCCGGATCTTCGGACAACGATTCGGCTTATGAATCTGTTGACGGAACCGCGGAAGAGGCATCCGGACAATCTTCAGATGAGAACACGGAAGACAACGAAAATGACGAAGCACCTCCAGAATCCGACGGTTCGAATGAATCAGGCCGGGAGGAAAAAGAACTGCCTGAGGACGGCACATATACATCTAAGGATGATGTGGCCCGATATATTTATCTTTACGGCCGTCTGCCGTCTAACTTTATTACCAAAAAGGACGCCCGGGTATTGGGATGGGAAGGCGGTTCTCTGGAACCATATGCGCCTGGCAAATGCATCGGAGGGAGCCATTTCGGCAATTATGAAGGTGTTCTGCCGGAAAAGGAGGGGCGCAGCTATACGGAATGTGATATTGACACGTTGGGAGCAGATAAACGCGGCGCCAAACGGATCGTATTTTCCAATGACGGATTGGTTTATTATACGGAAGATCATTATGAAACTTTTGAACTTTTATATGGAGAAGAGTAACTATGCGTATATGTATGATAGATGGGGAAATGATCAAGGATAAAGAAATGCTTCATGACGCAATGGCGCTGGCAATGAACTTTCCGGACTGGTATGGCCGGAATCTGGACGCTCTGCATGACTGCCTGACAGATGTGAGAGAAGAGACTGAGATTCGGATTCGGAATGAAAGTGCTCTGTCAGAGCATCTGGGAAGCTATGCGGCAGCTTTCAAAAAAGTGCTTCGCATGGCGGCTAAAGAGAACGAAAGGATACGATGGGAGGGGCAGAGGAATGGATCTGAATAAAGAAACTATGCGGAAAATAAGGGAACTGATTTTATTTACGCTCGTTATTTTGATTGCTTTATGGAAATATAATCTGGTTATAGATTTCCTGGGATTTATTTTGAACATTATCTTTCCGTTTTTGCTGGGCGGCGCGATCGCGTTTATCCTGAACGTGCCCATGAGTTTTCTGGAAGGCAAGATTTTTGGAAATGAACAGGCAGAGGAGAAGCAGATACGGAAATCAATTCGAAAATTTGCCAGACCCTGCAGCCTGACGTTGACGATTTTGTGTGTAGTTGGAGTGATCGCTCTGGTGATGTTCGTTGTAATTCCGCAGCTTGGCTCCACCTTTGTAGGGCTGGGCAAGACGATTCAGGATTTCATGCCGACTGCCATCGCCTGGATGGAGGATATGTTCCATAACAATAAGGAGGTCATGTCTCTGATCGAAAGTCTGGATATGGACTGGGATAAGATTTTGAACAGCGTGGCAGATTTCTTTAAGAACGGTGCGGGAAGTGTGCTGGCCACGACCAGGTCGGCGGCAAGAAGTATTATCAGCAGCGTGACCACATTTTTTATTGCATTCGTATTTTCCTGCTATATTCTGCTGCAGAAGGAAAAGCTGCGTGTACAGGTACAGAAAATATTTTATGCCTATCTGACGAAGAATGTCGTGGAAAAGATATTGGATATCTGCTCTCTGACCTACCGGACCTTTTCCAGCTTCCTGGCCGGACAGTGCGTGGAGGCGTTGATTTTGGGCCTGATGTTCTTTGTAACCATGGGAATCCTGCGCCTGCCGTACGCTCTGCTGGTGGGAGTATTGATTGCGTTCACGGCCTTGATCCCGATTTTCGGGGCATTTATCGGATGTATTGTGGGAGCATTTTTGATCCTCATGGTGAATCCGGTGCAGGCATTTACTTTTGTGGTTATGTTCCTGGTGTTGCAGCAGATCGAAGGAAATCTGATCTATCCCAGGGTTGTGGGAAATTCCGTGGGGCTTCCCTCCATATGGGTGCTTGCGGCAGTCAGTATCGGCGGCAGCCTGATGGGCGTGGTGGGAATGCTGGTATTTATTCCGCTGGTATCTGTGGTATATATTCTGTTCCGCGGAGATGTGTATAAGCGGCTGGAGAAAAAAGGAATTGAATTCGAATAAAAAGAATGCCGTTCTGCTGCAAAATCCTTTCCCGGATTTATGACGGAGAGAGTTTTGCGGCAGGACGCACACTTTTTGCTTATGCGGCTTGTTCCGGTACGGACAGTGTGTGGGTTCGGATGATCGCCCGAATTGCATTGTAGAGATCCGGCTTTAATTCTTTAAAGCTGACAGGCTCATTTTCCAGAATCGTACTGTAACAGGCTGCGCTTGTCAGCTCCGCAATCAGAAAGAGCATGGTCTCCGGTGCATGGATATGCAGGGAAGGATCATTCCTGATCAATTCCTGAAAATGATCCATAATGCTCATCCCGGTATCATCTTCGCTTTTTGCCACGGCCTGGCGGAACATTCCCCAGCTCAGGTTTTTGGAAATAAATCGAAGTATGGGCTTATTATTTTCAAGCTTGCTGATCACATAATCTACAATAAATATCATCTTATCTTCAAATCCGGGAATATCTGCTTTTTGAAGCTCTTCGTGGGCAGACAGGAACAGCTTGCCGGCAGTTTCGGCGATCAGCTTATCACGGATGTCATATTTATCCTTAAAATAAAGATAAAAGGTGCCCTTTGCTACTCCGGCTTTCTGGACAATGTCGTGAATGGATGTCTTCACAATCCCCTGTGATAAAAATAAATCATATGCACTTGCAAACAGAGCATCCAGCTTTAATTGTTTGTTTTCCTCTACTTTTCCCATAATTTACACCAAGCCTTTCAGCAGCATACGAATCGTATGTTTTAATCATTCACGAGTTTGTTTCCACACAGATTGCTGCGTGTTGACTTATTATAACCAAAAAATGACCAAAAGTCAATAATGAAAATTGACTTTTGGTCATTCTAAAGTTTTTTCTTTAGTATATCT
>VSNK01000438.1 GCA_009774255.1 Faecalicatena sp. | reverse complement strand
ACATATAACTATTATTTCTAAAATATACGTAATCCTCCAACTGTTTTGCGTCGGCAAATCCCGCGATCTCCACAGGCAGCTCCACAGATTCCTCTTCTTCCGGAGAATAAACGCTGACCGGTATTGTATCCCCTTTCTCCAGATCCGTCATCTTTGAAATATGGAAATAACGGTAACGCTCCGGCTCCATTTCGCTAACCCGGTGGGAGGACGTAGAAAGCCCCCCGGTATTGACCACAAGTGCCGACAAATGCTCCGGATCCAAAAGCTGATCCGTATCTGCCCCCACGGCCTCCGCCATTTCCGTCAGCGTGTCCGTATCTACGGAAAGAATATTGACCGTCATATCCAGGCCTGCCCCATAGGGTGACTTCTCACAGAATTCCTCATACGACAATTCCCTGTGATAATACAGATTAAAAATCTCATGGAGCGCGTCCCAGAACTCCTTCCCATACACTTCATTCGGTACCTGCGCGCCAAACCTGCCGTCTCTCCATTCCACAGCACTCTCCACACCTTTATCCTTTAAGACTTCCTCCCGTAATGTCTCCAGTTCCGACGATATTGAGTAAAGCATATAATCATATCGTTCCGCGTTAAGGTCCATTTCTTCATCCACTTTTATGCTGATAATCCTGTGAATCGCATCAGAACCAAATATCGTCACAATCAGAACTACCATGAAAACAGCGGCGGCAGCCCCCACGGATCTGACCTTTTTATTCCGGCGCAGCAGCATATTTTTTGCCAGCAGACCTTCCGCTCCGAAGGAGCGGATGACAGAAGTATTCATCCTGTACTGCCGGTTCCTCTTCCATATATTTCCACGGATGCATTCCACCGGGCCGATCTTTCCAATCTTTCTCGCCGGAAGCCCTGCCGAGATCAATACGGTCACCGTACTGGCCGCAAACACCGCCGCAAGGTTCTCCCATGATATCCGGATGACTGCCGGACAGATGTCCGTTATCCTGCTGCTCATCAGGAGCGTACCAACCAGCGGGCGAAATGCCGCCATGGCCAGCCTGATCACTCCGATTCCCAGCAGGATGCCTGCCGGCAGGGCGAAGATCAGCAGGAAAAAAGCTTCATAATAAATGCTGCTCCTCTTCTGCCTTCCGGTCGCTCCGACCGAACAGAGCATCCCCAGATATCTGCTCCGCTCCTGGAAGGACATGTTGAATACATTATATATCAAAATGACAGATGCCGCCATAATTAGAGCCACAAAAAATACCGTCATAGACTGCACCACCAGATTTAATGTGGTATTCGAAGTACTTGCGGAGAACGCCAGTAAATAGTCATTCACTTCGAACTCATGATCCCCCGCAATCGTTACCAGCGACGCGATATCAAAATTCGGGTTCTTCTCCACATCCAGAACCATCGATAAATTGAATGTTTCCAGATCTGCCGCCTGGCTTTCGTCCAGCAGGGTAATGGCAGTATATCCGGCCGCTCCTGACTGCTCGAAGCCTGGCGTCTCCATGATCCCCACGATCTCATAGGATGACTTTTGTCCTGTATATTCCCGGTCTTCCCGGAAACTCGTATTCTCCCCAAAGTAAGGAAACTCCTCCGATACTTCCTTTGTCTCCCCATACTTTACCTTGATGCCCTGAAACGGAAATACCGTCTCTTCAACCTCCGGATCAATCCCGGTAATGGTCCGACCGAAAAACTCCGCCTCCACCCGATCCCCAATGGATATGTCTGAGCCGTCTTCCAGCGCGCTTTTACTGAGAATCATTTCCCCGGAATTCTCAGGCAGCCTCCCTTCGGAAAGCTCAATATTCATCCAGTCAAAGCACGGCATGGTATAGGCCTTCACATTCAGATACGGACGTTCCTTATTCGCGGACGCCCCGAACTCTGAGCTGCCATATCCGGTAGAAATTGCCGTTTCCTTCACCCCGGGCACTTCCAAAACCTTCTCATACTCCTCTTCGGTGATGCCATACATACTCACATGCCATTTTCCGTCCTTTAGGGATGCCACATCCTCCAGATAGCGGATCCCCGTATCCCGTCCCACGAACACGCAGGTCATGAGCAATACCATAAATACAATCCCTGCAAATGTCGTAAAAGTCCGTCCTTTATTCTGCCTCATATACTTTCTCGTGACGTAAAATACAATATTCCTTTTCACAGCAGATCACCTCCTGACATCCGGATCCGTTCGTCTCTGGTAATGCGGCCGTCTTCAATACTGATCATCCGGTCCGCCTGCAGCGCAATACTTTCATCATGGGTGATCAAGATCAAGGTCTGCTTCTGGTTCCGGTTAGATTCCTTCAAAAGCCGGATGATCTCCGCCCCATTTTTTCGGTCCAGATTCCCGGTAGGCTCATCCGCCAGCACGATCGCGGGACGGTTATAAAGCGCCCTGCCGATCGACACCCTCTGCTGCTGTCCTCCGGAAAGCTGCCCCGGCAGATTATTTCTCCGGTCTGCCAGCCCCATACTCTCCACAATCATATCCAGCCGCTCCCGGTCCAGCTTTCTTCCGTCCAGGAGATGGGGCAGCACAATATTCTCATCCACATTCAAAACAGGCATCAGATTATAGAATTGATAGATCAGCCCGACCTGCCTTCTACGAAATATCGCAAGCTTATCCTCGCTCAACGCATGGATGTCCGTTTTTCCAATAAATACTTTTCCCTTCGTAGGCTTATCCACTCCGCCCAGGATATGCAGCAGAGTTGATTTTCCGCTCCCGGAAGGCCCTACAATGGATACGAACTCCCCCGCCTCCACAGAAAATGAAATCTGATCCAGCGCCTTCACGCAGGTGTCCCCAGAGCCATAAATTTTTGAAAGATTTTCACACCTTAATATTTCCATAACATTGCCTCCTCCTTACCCTGTCTGACAGATTTTCTGTCTGTCAAGATATAAATGATTATACAACGGATATCTGACACCTAAGTGAATTTTCAAGTGACAAAATAGTCATTTAACGCGCAAAAGACACCCGACACATTTTCTCCATATCCGTTACATGTCACACCCCGACCAATCACCACGCTGATTGGTCGGGAGGATGCACATAAAAGCTGGTATTCAGGCCGCC
>VSNK01000437.1 GCA_009774255.1 Faecalicatena sp. | reverse complement strand
GTATGCGGTTGACGGAAGGAAGATGGGGATTCTACGGATCGATTTAAAATCGGAGTATGAACGCTGGCCGGTATTGAGAGAGCTGATGGATGTATTAATCTGCCACATCTACGAGGATTTGGAGGTTGCATCTATCATCATGAAGATTCAGAAGGATGCCGGGGAGAGACAGAAACTAATCAGGAAATATCAATTTGTATCTGCAAAAGAGGAATGCAATATTGGTCTTTCTGATTACTATGTGAGATATAAATGAAAAGAGCCGCCCAAAGTGACGGCTCATAGTATTTGGTGGTTCTTAAGAAATCTTTTGGTTCTGTATGTCTGTTTTTCTACTTTCTTAAAGTCCGTATTCAGGCGTTAACTACATACGGATCTTCCGGTTCCCATTCTGTCCAAAGCTGACATTTTTTACATCGCTTCATATCTTTGCCAATACATAATGGATATGGATTATCCGGTTCTGGAGTGAAACATTCCGGTGGATCATATGTTTTTGTTTCTTTCATAATCTATTGCCCTCCTGAATTTCGATAGTATTAGTAAAAACTGGCAGATCAAACTCCGTAATAGACCATTCGATCCAGTCACCTTGTATGACAGCCCTGGCACTGTATCCGCTCAGATAGGTATTTTCCTGTTCTTCTTCTGTCTGGGAAACGTGATCCAGTGTCATACGGAAGCTTTTCGCCATCTTTTCATAGAGTTCCTGATAATCGGTAGAGACATCGGGATCGTTCAATCCGTCTCCATAACTGCATAATACATATAACTTCATACATCATTCCTCCTCGTCTGTTAATTCATTCAGGGAATATGGATCTTCAAAGCAGTGAACCTCTATTCCTGTATCTTCCAAAAGCGTATCCAGCATTTCCAGTGTATCTGCAGGATATCCCATCTCGGCAAAGCGTCCCAGCAGAGCAGCATCCGTAGTAAATAGTTCTCCATGCTCCAGTTTCTCACCTGCCAGAATACCTGCCGGTGTCAGGAACGCTTCGTCTTCCACGGACGCAGCATAATGGTCTGGGAAATACTGGCCGGAATAATCGGTATTGATATAGGTGTTACATCCCGGTTCTATGCTCTGCATGACAAAATCCACCTGATAGGCTTTGGCAATCGCTTGGTATGCTTCGTAAAGCGGAGACCATGCTGCAGAGGTACTGAGAAGGATGTTGTCCTGATTCCGTTCCATATAGATGACCGTTCCCCGGAGGGAGATGCCTTCTGTGGGGATATCCTTTAATTCAAACAGGTTCCCAATCCACGCAAGGTCTTCATTGCGGCAGAAGGCAATGGATGTCTCCAGGTCTTCCCACAATGCAGCCAGATGTTCAGGATTGGATTGTGAATAGAAATAGACATCATCACAGCAGATATTTGCCATTACTCATCCACCTCCGATTCCATATTCCAGCATGGATTATCTCTTATGTATTTCTCAATTTCATCAATGACAAGATCGAGGGTCACATTATAGGCAGTATTGGAATCTTCCATATCGTTATATAATTCATATGCCAGATCAAGAAGCTTTTTCTCCTCGGAAAGCGTTTGGTAAGGAAGGTTGCATAAGCCGATTCCTTCCTTTTTACGTTCCCTGCAGCGGCCGATAAAATCCATTTCCCAGTAAAGGCACTGCCGTATGCGGTAGATTGTCTCCATTTCATGGTCTGACAGGTGTACAGTTGTTTTTGGTTCTATATGAGTCTCCATAACCATTCTTCTCCTTTTCTTCTTTGACTGATTCATCGCCTGGATGAATCCTTGCATTTGGATAAAATAAAAATTTCCACTGAAGATCTAACTCCTGATTCTCCCAGATTCCGTCTCTGCAGATTTGTCTCATCAAGGTATTATAGGTGACAGGTTCCGCATCCGGATTGTCCAAGTCAAACACCAGGCAGGTTTTCAGGTCGATGTATGGCCATAAGGCACATTCAATCTTTTGCCGAAGCTCCAATGCCATCTGATAAAGCTGCTCAACATTGTAGGTTCTGGAAAGACAGGAACTCATTTGCCAATCCATGCCGGACTCTGCAATCACCTGGTTGATGACAGCCGCCTGCCCATCTAAAGAAATATCTGGATTTAGGATAAGGTGATTGATAAGAACCGCCTTTACAAATGCAGATGCTGTTTTGTTAATCTCCCGGATTAGAGCGTAATAGGGCTGCCGGTAATGGGATTTCAGGACTTCAAGTGGAATCATTTCCCGGTTTTTCTTTAGGGTGGAAAGCAGCTTTTGAAGGCTGCTTCCCAGTTCCTGAATCTTTGTCAAGCGCACATCACCCCGCTCTCAGCAGAAACGGTTTCGTATCTGAGGTGGTAAATCGTGTTACAGGTCTCAAATTTTATGCCGTTTTCCGCCACTTCCATAATCTTTAAGACCATAGAAGTTGTAAAAAACTGGTGACGGGTACGGATCCATGCGTTTTCTCCGATGCGGAGAGGCAGGGACGGGGTGCCGGTCATGGTGACGATGGTTTTCTTGACATTCTGTAATGGTTCTTTTCGGTGTCTTTTCATAGTAGATGGTTTCCTTTCTTAGAATTGCGGATTTGTTTAGTTCCACGTGAGATTTAGTTCTTCGTATCTACGCTACTGCATAGTTTAACTGATAGTGCCCTTGGGCCGTCCGGAGGTACTGATCCGGATGCTCGTAGATGGTTGCCCGGATCCGGTCCTCATAGTGCGGGTTCTTCCGCGCTTTGGGATGGTTCCGAAGCAGATCGTATAGATTCGATAATGCCGCCGTCCCTCCCATGCTTTCCATGGTCATCCGGATCAGATGGTGCCAGGTAATGGTCTGAAGATCTGTCTGGCTTACCGACAGGCAGCCGTCCTGCCTGCAGGAAAAGGGGACTGTCAGGGAATCGGCTTTCTTTAGAATTAGCACATATTCCGTAACGACCGGGATGAACGGCTTTTTATACCTGCGGTTATCTGACACGCAGTTGAACTGCCCCTTTACAAGAAAAGATTCAAATTCGCCCATGCGCATCAGGTCGTTCTGCATGCTGTAAAAATGGCCGTCTTTCCGGATATCCCCCACCAGTACCGCGAGCCTGCCGTCCTTGCGTAA
>VSNK01000436.1 GCA_009774255.1 Faecalicatena sp. | reverse complement strand
CACCATGAGGCGGCCTGCCGGTGCGAAATAGGGCGAATGAGCAGAGAGCGCAGGGGAAGCGGAATACGGCGAAGGAGCAGAGAGCGCAGGGGAAGCGGAGTATGATGAAGGCGAGGAGAATGCAGGGACGGTGGAGCATGGCGAAGGCGCGGAAAATGTTGAGTACACCGGCAGTACGGAGGCAGAAGCATGAGGCTGATGGAATTTACGATTGAGGATAAGGATGCCTTTCAGATCGGGCAGGAGATGAGTATTACGGAAGGGGTACTGCCCTCTTCCTACTATTATATACTGGAGCATATGCTGGGAATGAGCGCAAATTACCGGAGTTATGAGCGGCTGAAAGCGAGGAAGGGGATCGTGAGAGAAATCAAATCGACGGATAAATTTGATATTGTTGTGTTGGAGTTTGAGGAATAAAAGTGCCGGGCAGATGGAGGGGGGGGAATCCCTAATCCCTCGATGGAGAAGTAGGGTGCCGGACAGTTCCTCTCGTCCTGTTCATAGAAAATTTACAAGCAATCTTTACGGGAATTATTGTCTTTACCATCTTTACAGTGTATACTATAAGTGAAATGGAGGTGTCGTCAATGGCAACAAAAGCAATGAATGTTAAACTGGATGAGGGAATAATCCTTGAGGTGAAGGATGTCGCTTCGGTATTTCACATGACGATTACCGATGTGATTAACGAGGCACTGAACGACTATCTTCCCAGGATGAAGCGTGATCCGTTTTATCGCCTGACAGCAAATGTGAAAGAAGCATCCGCCGAAGAGTCCGCAGAGATTCTGTCCGAACTGGAGACGCTGACCGATGAGGATCTGACAATCAGCTCCACAAAGAAATATAATGTCTGAGTGGAGGAAAGGGAAATGGGAGGAAAAAGAAACGCGGAGACATTTTCATATGAAATTCAGTATACTAAAGCGGCGGATAAATTTCTGAAAACCCATGAAAATGTGCGGAAGCAGTATGAGGATGCCATCAAGGAACTTCTTGCCGGCGAACATCCTGAAAAGGTCAATGTGAAACGGATCAAAGGTAAGCGAAATGATTATTTCCGGATAACTCTTGGAAATTACCGGGTTGTTTACGCAATTATTGATGGGAAGATTGTTGTTATCAGCACGCTTCTCGCAGGGCCGCGAGGGGATGTGTATAAGAAAATGAGCGGTCTGAAATAAGGAGTTGTAGAAAAATAACGGACACATTTTGAATTGTCTGTTTCTCCGGCGGCACAGGTCAAGAAGCCTCGGCGCATTGCGTTTTTTGACCTGCACATTAGGCACTTACGAACAATTTCTTGCGCAAAATGGCAAAATTTTCGAATCGTGCTTTTCTGGTTTATCCAGGTTAGGAACTGTCCATGAATAACTTGTGCATTTGACTTGTCTAAATCCGCACAGTCTGCGTTGTCATCAGTCAGCGTACCCCGGTACGCCTCCCTCGTCCGCCTTGCCTGTACGAATTTATCCTGCGTCATCTGCACAAGTTATTTTCGGACAGTTCCTAACACAGTTTTAAAACGTTAGTTCTACATTTCCTGGATTTTGGATTTTATGCCTGTAATTTCGGCATTTGTTTGTGTGTAGTAACAACAAATGCCGAAATTAAGTTAACATATGTTTTCAGGCATTCGAATATTCTCAGAGCTTCTCCCCGGTCAGCATCTCATATCCCTGCAGGTATTTGGCGATGGTCTTTTCCACGATTTCATCAGGCAGTGTCCAGTCATTTCCCGGGTTGGCTTTGAGCCAGTCGCGGGCGAACTGCTTGTCAAAGGAAGGCTGGCCGTGTCCCGGCTCATACTCGTCGGCAGGCCAGAAGCGGGAACTGTCGGGGGTCAGCATCTCATCGCCGAGTACAATATTGCCGTCTTCATCCAGCCCAAATTCGAACTTCGTATCTGCGATGATGATGCCGCGGCTCTTCGCATAATCCGCACATTTTTTATAGAGGGCGATCGTATAGTCTCGGAGTTTGGAAGCATATTCTTCTCCCTTGCCCGGGAAATATTTTTCCAGATGGGCAATGCTCTGTTCGTAGGAAATATTTTCGTCGTGGTCTCCGAGTTCGGCCTTGGTGGACGGAGTGTAGATCGGTTCCGGCAGCTTATCGGATTCCCGTAACCCTTCGGGAAGGCGGATGCCGCATACGGTGCCGTTTTCCTGATAGCTTGCCCAGCCGCTGCCGGTGATGTAGCCGCGGACGATGCATTCGATGGGAAGCATGTTCAGCTTCCGGCACATCATACTGTTGCCGTCAAACCGGGGCTCCTGGAAATATTCCGGCATGTCTTTTACGTCGGTGGAGATCATGTGGTTCGGCAGGATATCCTTTGTCATGTTGAACCAGAAGCGGGACATCTGTGTCAGTACGGTTCCCTTTTTGGTCACGTCATTTTTGAGGATCACGTCAAAGCAGCTGATCCGGTCGGTAGCGACCATGATCAGGCTGTCATTGTTGTCATAAATTTCACGGACTTTTCCTTCTTTTATCGGTTTCATAAGTATGCACCTCACTCTTTTTATTTCGGATCTATGATACACGGATTTCTCCGCGCTTTGCGCTCCAGAAATCCTAAAACACCTCAAATCCGCTCATTTTTCTACGAAAAATGGCTGCTTTTCGGTGTTTTTTGCGTCCCAAAGTCATGCTTTTTCATGCAGGCATGAAACGCATGACCTTTTGACACTTGTATCATATATATAAACAGATTTTCCGGGAAAAATCAATATCTTTTATCACGATTTTGTGATATTTGGAAGTTGAGAGTTACAGTTCACTCCCCGGCCAATCACCACGCTGATTGGCCGGGAGGATGCATGCTGTGCCTTGAATAGAATTCAGCCTCTCGCCGAAGGCGATTTAAAACAGTCTCAACTGTAACAGTTGAGACTGTTTTGTGACTTTTTCCGGTTATACTTTCTGAATATAGCAGGAATGTTGTTGTATATTTTGGGGAAAACTTTTTTTATAGAAGGATTATATACTCACGGCAGATTTCATCGGCCGTGAGTATCGCGCCAGCCGCAGCCGCGAAGCGGCATAATTCCTTATGCGGCTGTGTGCATCATGTTATACTGTG
>VSNK01000435.1 GCA_009774255.1 Faecalicatena sp. | reverse complement strand
CTATGTGGGAGAAAGGGGCCTTCTTCATTCAGATAACGTGGTTTATATTTTTAACATTTTAGTTTATGTAAAAGCCATTCTGAATTAAAATAAAACTTTTTATTGTCATAACTATATCCCATTTTTTCCTACAGCCTTTTCAAAATAGCCGCATTATCCAAACCAAACTCCTGCTCCATCCGGCATGTTTGGTCATTTGTTTCACAGCCGCCTTATACTGTGCGCTGTTCGTATCAATTCTCGCTGTTTTTAACTGCGACCGCAAAGAACCGCCTGACAAGTCCGACATACCTCCATATTCTAACTGCAATGTAAGCATATCCCCGATTTTCATCTGGTTCTGTTCTGCCAGAAATTGATTAATAACTACTTCATTGCCCATTTCCGGAAAGTTCCCATCTATCAGGCGAATTTGCTCATCTGCAAAGGCTCAATTCACTATTAATTTCTTTCCATTATAAAAAACGGTACGGCATTTGTCACCGTTTGTGGAAATACCTGGCTAAAACGGCGCATATTGCAATTCCAATGGCAAAGGGTATAATAAGCCAAAAAGCAATACTTGCCGGAGCACTGAATCCGGTATACTGAATCCCCCACTGCAGGCTACAGTAATTGTAAGCAACCACAGCGCACATAACGTCTGACAGTAAAATAGCAAATACTATAAAAAGATAAGACAAATATTTATTTTTCATTTTCACTCACCTTCACATTGAAACTATAAGTGATTCCTGAGGTGCAGGAAAAGTTATGGGGTTTTGCGGAAAACCGAAAGCAGGCCACGCCCATACCAGGTGAACCAAAAAACGGATACCCTATTGTCTGAGGTATCCGCTTTGTCCATAGCTTGCGTATGGCCATGCTTACAGATTTTCTACATCCTCTTTTGTGAGGCCAGTATATCTTACAATTTTTTCTATCGGTTCGCCGTCCGATTTCATATTCCGGGCAATTTCAATATTTCTTTCCTTCCTTGCAGTATACAATGCCTGCGCCTCATCATGCCTTGCTTTCGCACGGAGCCTCTCCTTCTCACGGAACTCTGATGAAGCAGTAATCGTATAATATGCATTGATCGCCTGGCTCATAACTGGCACCTCCATCTCTCTGATCTTTTCCAATTCTTCTTCCGTTTCCGCCTTGAACAGCGATAGCCACAGCAACAGCATGTCATCATCCCTTACATCATCTGGCAGTTTGGAAAGCTCAAAGAAGTGGAATCCCATCTTATCCGACAGCAATGTATGGCGTGTGACTTCTAACGGTTGGAAGAAAGAATGGTATTCCCCACATTCAAACAGCGGAAAATCTATGATGCTGATAATGATTGTACGGGGCAGCGTGGAATAACCTTGTCCGGTAAGCAATGATGATGAAAACTCCCTCGCCCAGTAGTACATGACCCTTTCCGGGTAATCCCCTTCATTGCAGACCTGCACTTCCAGATCCACACGCTGACCGTTCACTGTCATGTTGATATCCAACCGGCAGAATTTGTCCCCCAGGTTCTCCGGTGGCATCTCCGGATTCCGTATCACGAACTGCCCGATGCCTTCCAATGGTATCCCAAGCAGGTCTGCGATCAGCTTCTTTAAAAGTTACGCGTACTATACAAACAGCATCTTGAACAATGTATCTGACTTAAACGTATATTCCAGTTTTCGCACGGCATCATCTCCCCTAAATCTTATCATTTCCTTTATAGGTAGTATACCATATATGATGACTACTTACCATAAATGTTTTTACGGTGTATTTGTCAGAAACCGGATATATGAACATTGGTCACAGAGTAATGACTGATAATTACTCAAACGAACTTCGGTTTAATTCAGACAGATATGTTTTAGACATGCCAAGGGCGATCATCCCGTAGATTGCAGCGCTCAAAGCAAGCAGTACGGCAAATGTCATCAAAAAACTTTTATCGTTAAATGTTCTTTAACATAATTTTTCTAGGCGATACCCAACTCCCCTCACCGTTTCGATATAATTTCCAGCATCTCCCAACTTTCTCCTCAAATTATTTATATGATTATCTACTGCCCTTTCATCTCCATAAAAATCATATTTCCATAGCCGGTTCAGAAAACTTTCCCTGCTGATTACAAGACCCGGATGCTCCATCAGTTCCTCCAGGATTTCATACTCCTTCTGCGTCAGGTCTTCCGTCTTTCCACGTATTGTAACCTGATAATTTCCTATACTCAATATAATATCTCGATATTGTAGTTTGTCCGGATTTCCAATATCTTTTCTCTCATAACGCCTCAGTACAGCCTCAATCTTTTTTATCATCAGGGGAAGGGAAAGTGGTTTTGGTATATATTCATCAATCTGCAGTTCAAATCCTCTAATCTGATCCTCTTCACTGCCTAATGCACTGATCATAATAACAGGAACTTCTGACTCTTTTCTGAGCAGTTCGCATACTGCATATCCATCTATTTTGGGTAATAATATATCCAGAAGAACTAAATCCGGTTTTTCCTTGTTAAAAGCAG
The DNA here is from genome assembly GCA_009774255.1 of Faecalicatena sp. Taxonomy (GTDB): domain Bacteria; phylum Bacillota; class Clostridia; order Lachnospirales; family Lachnospiraceae; genus Schaedlerella. The sequence goes on along the minus strand of VSNK01000435.1, from coordinate 591 downwards.
ATATCCCTTCCACGCCATCTCCAGCAGCCACAACCTGATAGTCTTGATCTTCTAAAAAGCGGAGCATTTCCTGTATATCTAAATCATCTTCTATAATTAAAATTTTTTTCATAATCATTTTCCGTTCTGTCAAACACTAAATTATTAAATTTTTTCTCTCTTTAATAGTCCTGCAATTTAGTTGTGCCAACCTTTTTTCGCAATGCCCACACAAACACAGTCATAAAGATTATATTTAATGTCAGTACAACTACACTTCCCTCAATCTTGCAAGATCCACCAGATAGCAATGTACTTCTGCTAAATTTCATATTTAACAAATGTGGGTAGTCATCAGCTAATGCAACTCCACCAAGAATAATTGCCCCGATACTATTCCACAGGAAATGTATAATGATTGGAGCAAATAACGAACAAGTAAACTCCAGGACTGCGGACATAAACAGACTCATAGTCAAAACATTCATGACTGGAATAATCCCTGCTTGAAAGGCCTCTCCATGAGCTAAGGTAAATATCGCTGTTGACACCGCCACCGCAGCAATAATATTATAATTCTTTTTTATCATTTGATACAAATAGCCACGCACC
>VSNK01000434.1 GCA_009774255.1 Faecalicatena sp. | reverse complement strand
GTATAATATTGGGGATATGCGCATTGATTATACTTATTCCCATTGTTATGGTAATTCTCAATTCATTTAAAGATAGAACGGAAGCAGCGTTAATGAATATGGATCTTCCGACTACGTGGCATATGCTGGAGAACTACAGACAGATGTTTGAAGAGGGTGGAATCCTTCGAGGATTTATCAATAGTATGGTAATTACAGTGATTTGTGTATTTCTTTTGATTACGTTGTGTTCTGCTATGGCTTTTGTATTGGAAAGGAAAAAAACAATATTTTCGAAGACGATTAATATGATTGTTATCTTTGGGCTCGTACTTCCAGTACAGATTATCCCTACATATTTCGTATGTAACTTTCTGCATTTAAGACATGAAGTTGCTGCTGTGTTAGTTTTGGTTGTAGCGAACATGTCTTTTACAGTTTTTTTATACACAGGTTTTATCAAAAGCATACCGGTTGAAATAGATGAATCTGCCTGGTTGGATGGAGCAAACCATATGCAGCTCTTCTTCAAGATTATTTTTCCACTGCTGCAGCCAGTGACTATCACTGCTATCATCGTAAACTTTATGGCAGTTTGGAATGATTTTGGAATCTCCATCTACTTTTTAAATAGTGCCCGCAATTACACGCTGCCATTAACAGTGTACAACTTTTTTGGAAATCATAGTTCAGACTGGCAGTTAGTTTTTGCTAATGTCGTACTATCTACGCTGCCTGTGGCAGTAGTGTACTTGATACTTCAAAAGCATATTATTTCTGGTATGACAGCCGGATCAGTAAAGGGATAGACATGAAAAAATACAAGTTGTCTGATATTAGAATACGTGATCCTTTTTTTCTAAAGCAGGGGGAGTGTTATTATTTATATGGAACGACAGATTATAATAACTGGGATGGTTTAGGCGTAGGATTCGATTTTTATAAATCACATGATTTGGAATGGTTTGAGGGACCGTACCCGGCATTTCGCCCCCCAAAAGACTTTTGGGCAGACAGGAATTTTTGGGCGCCAGAGGTTTGGAAACATAAAGGCAAATATTATATGATTGCAAGTTTTAAATCAGAAGAAAAATGCAGAGGTGTTCAGGTATTGTGGAGTTATTCACCGGAAGGACCATTTGAACCTTTAATTAATCAGCCTGTAACGCCGGCACGGTGGGAGTGTTTAGATGGAACTCTGGTGCTGGGTAAAGAAGTTTATTTGGTATTTTGCCATGAATGGTTACAGACGAAAGACGGGGAAATCTGTGCGTTGCAATTAAGTGATGATTTAAAATATCCAATGGGAAATCCCAAGGTATTGTTTAGGGCTTCGGAAGCCAGATGGACTGTATTGCATGAGGAATTTGGGCATAGTGGGTATGTAACAGATGGCCCTTTTGTGATTAAAAATGGCTATAAAGGATATCATATGTTATGGTCCAGTTATGGAAAAAATGGATATGCAATAGGAATATCACATACGACGGATGGACTGGCGGGAACATGGCGACATGACGATATACCTCTTATGAATCAGGATGGCGGTCACGGCATGGTGTTTGAAGGACTTCGTGGAGAAAAATTATTAGCAATCCATGCACCAAACGGATGGATGAAGGAGCGAATACAACTCATGAGCTTGCCAAATTGCAATGAAAATATGTAGAACAAGGAACTTCCAGGCAGCTTTCCTTTTGCCCTAGAACCAGTTAGTGTTTATTAAAATTGCATTGAAATCATTTGGTTGTCGGATTATAATGATAGGACGATAATGTTTACAGAAAGATTGGGAGAATCTATAGAATATCAAAAAGGAAAAGGGGAGGCGTAACAAATGAAACGGCTGTTTTTACTGGAAGATGATCTGAGTTTAATAAACGGGCTTTCCTTTGCCATTAAGAAGCAGGGGTATGAAATAGATGTTGCCCGCACCATGTTAGAGGCGGATGATTTATGGACAGAAGGAAAATATGATCTGGTTATTCTGGACGTGTCGCTTCCCGATGGTTCCGGATTTGAATTCTGCAGGAAGATACGCCGGACTTCAAAAATACCCATCATGTTTCTCACTGCCGCTGATGAAGAAACGGATATTATCATGGGACTTGACATTGGCGGCGATGATTACATTACAAAACCTTTCAAATTGGCGGTATTCCTGTCAAGAATTAACGCATTGCTCCGCAGAAGTGAAAATTTCAATACAGCCGATACAGAATTGAGTTCAGGCGGCATCAATATAAAGCTTCTGAAAGGCGAGGTCTATAAACAGGGAAATCTGCTTGACCTGACAGTAAGCGAATATAAATTATTGTGTCTGTTCATGGAAAACCCGGATCAGATACTTTCTTCGGACCAGATTTTAGGAAGGCTGTGGGACTTAAGCGAAAATTATATAGACAACAATTCTCTTACGGTATATATCCGCAGGCTCCGCACAAAGATTGAGGACAGTCCGGGAGAACCAAAACGGATCGTCACGGTACGGGGCATGGGTTATAAATGGAATACGGCAGATTGAGGTACAGGATGAAAATATTTGTAAACAGAAAGATCAGATTTCTTTTTGCCGGTATTTTATGGTGTGCCATAGCTTTTACACTGATTTCCGTGTTGTTCGCGGCCTTTGAAGTAAAAAATGCGGTGTATTACATCATCGGCTGCGGTTTGTGTATGGCGGCTGTCATACTGCTGTTCTGCTATGGGTATTTCAAGGAACAGCATAAAATCATGGAAAATGCCATAGCGCAGATTACAGAGTATATATCCGGCAACAAAAATGTTACGATTGAGTGCAACGACGAGGGTGAGCTGTACAGGCTGTTCCATGAAGTGAATTCATTGGTTGCCATTCTGAACGCACATATTGAAAATGAGGGGAAGGAGAAGGAGTTCTTAAAAAATACAATTTTGGATATATCCCACCAGTTAAAGACGCCCTTGGCCGCGTTAAATATCTATAACGGGATCATACAGGGAGAGGCAGAAAGTATGCCTGCCATCAAAGAGTTTGCTGATTTTTCAGAACAGGAACTGGAACGGATTGAGACGCTGGTGCAGAACCTGCTGAAAATCTCAAAATTTGACGCAGGTACAGTTGTGATGATGAAAGAATTG
>VSNK01000433.1 GCA_009774255.1 Faecalicatena sp. | reverse complement strand
CGCCAGACCTTGATTGCCTACCACGACAATTACGCAAGGGTGATGACGAAATACGGATTGCAACGTGGGGTACGGGGCTCGGAAGCACGGCACACTACCACCATGCAGTATTATCGGGACTTGAAAAAGAAAAATGAAACCCTTGAAACCGAAACCAGACTGTTACAGGAGAAGAAAGCCGAGGCGCAGGAGGAACTGAAGCAGGTGAAAGCGGAAATCCGTACCGACAAGCTCAAAAGCGCAGCCACCGATACGGCAACCGCCCTTGCAAGCAGTGTGGGCTCTCTTTTCGGAAGTGGAAGAATGAAATCGTTGGAACGCAGGAACGAGGACTTGCAAGACCGCATCCTTGAACTTGAAGACGAAGCCCGACAACGGGAACGGCAACAAGCCGAACAGATACAGGAGATAAGAAACGCTTACGAGCAACAGCACCGCAAGCTGTCGGAGTTTACGGATTTTGTCAGACGCTATTTCCCGTATGTGGAGAAGCTGATGCCTATAATAAACTTCCTGCGTGACCGATTGGGATTCAATGACGGAATAATCAGAAGACTGTGCGAGTTCAAGGAAGTCGGGATAAAAGGCGAACTCTATTCTTCCGAATTTAACCGAAGTTTTGATACCCGACACTCCGTCTGCTCCATCAAACAGGATGAAAGCGGTAAATTCGATTTCAAGATAGACGGGGTTTCACACGTGAACTGGTTCAGAAAGAAAATGAATGAGTTTAGAGAAGCTATCGGAATACCGAAACCAAGACAGAATAGGAGTATGAAACTGTAAATCAAAAAGAATCCGTGATAGTAGAATGGTATATCACGGATTTTTCATACTTTTGTATTGGATTGAGGCAACTCTTTCCATTACATATTGAAAATATCGAGGCGTTATGTCTTCTACTTGTGTGATAAAAGCGCAGGAAACTTAGATTCACAGGAAACAAGAGAGGTCGTAATGGTCTCCACGTATATGCGTGGGGCTGTTATTCCCATTTCTTTTTCCAAGGTTTTCCTACCACCTTATCACAGAGACGTGGATATACAGTACCCACGCTTCGTGGTTTTATAAAAGTCTTTTCTGGGTATTGGTAGACATTGGGAAATAGTATGGCACAGTTAATTAATTATGGACGTGAAATGCTTCGCATTAACACTCAGAAAAACACAATCGAGTATTCTACTAATGATGGACGGAGTTGGAATTCTCGTTACACAAGTTCTTCTGCTGGAATTTTCTATGATTTGTTTCAGTTTGGAAGTGAACTCTTAGCTTGTACTTCAAAAGGAATTTATTATTCTACAAACGAAGGTAGAAGTTGGAACTCTCGTTATACAGGTTCTTCTGCTGGAACTTTTCAACAACTGAGTACTGATGGACGCTACCTTTTAGCAACAACCAGCAAAGGGCTATATTATTCGTCTAATGAAGGTAGAAGTTGGAATAAGCGATAATCACCTATTATTATAGATATACCTGCTTTGAAAGGAATCGAACGCCACCATTCAAGGCAGGTTTTCTATTATCTTTATACACATGAGTAATATGAAACTAACACAAAACAGAATTGTAGGCATAACAGCCGTTCTGATTATATTGGCTTGTTTTTTTGCTATTTATTTGCGCTTGTTTACACAGAAAGAACTATGGTATGAAATGTTTGCTGCCGTTCTCGGTGTAATCATAACCGCAATTATCACTATGATTTTACTTCGAGGACAAAGTGACAATGATGTTGAACGAGAAAGAGCTTCAAAAGTCTTTGAGGAAAAACTGCGGATTTATCAGGAGTATCTACAAACGCTTTATGATGTTATAAAAGATGGAAGTCTTTCAGATGAGGAGAAAATGCAGTTGGAATTTCAAACTTCTTATGTAGCGATGCATTGTTCCCCCTGTTACATAGCATCCGTCAGTACCGCTGTAAAGAAAATCATTGAATACACTTGTTCGGAAGAATCCAAAGAAATCAACGGAGGAGGTAAAAGCAATACCCCTGAGCCATTATTGGAAAATCTGTTTTGCGTGGTTGAAGCCTTTAGAAAAGACCTATATGGTGCTGATTTTAAATTCGATTCAGAACATAAACAAACAACATTACTCAATTTTTCAGAAGCTTATCGAAACGCCAAAGAGGGGAATGTCAAACAAATAGATAACAAGCAACATCTTGTTGTTGATTTAAATGTATTGTCCCAAAATCCTTTTGCGCAGACAACCAAAGATGACAATCAATCTATTCAATCAAAAAATGCAGATACCCAATCTGTGGAATCGTCTGATATGCCTAATCGTGCATTATGGGAAAAAGCCATCAAAAAATGGGAAGCAGAGAATTGGATAGTTGAAGATTTGCTAAATCAAAGCAATAGTTTGCGTATTACAAGCAACAACGGAAATCCGGGGACTATTGATTTAGGATTTTATGAAGGGCATTATTACATCCAAGCAACTTATTTGGGAGATGCTGATTTCTCCAAACCCATTAAATGGGAAAAAGGTGGAAGACGTAGTAAGGGACTATGGTGGCAATATTTACCTGAACCTTATTTCAGCATCCCCGAAGATGATTTTGCAGAGTCCTTTAATCGTAATCAAGAGTTGCAGCAATATATCATTGATTGCATAGAACAATTAAAGGATTTATTAACCCGACATCATCGTACTGCGGAATGGAAAGAAAAAGTTGGAACTTATGACCATTGGAAAACATTCATTTGGTATTGGGATATGCTTGCTTGCGAATATGATAATGAAGAGGAAGGTATTCCTTATATGGACATTATAGAGAAAGAGAAAAGCGGAAAGGTGCTTGTGCAATTTGCCAACCGACAATGCGATACAGAAAAATTGCGCAATACATTAAAAAGGATGGGGTGTGAAGATAAAATACAGCAAGAAGATGGATATGTAATACTGGAGGAAATTCCATCTGTTCAAGCAGATGATGTGGCAGAGAGGGTTAAATATTGGATTGAGAAAATTTGCCACTGACTGCCTGACTCTATACATAAAAAAGCGATGAAGAATTTTGCGGCTATTGATTTTGAAACAGCAAACCAACACCGTTCAAGTGTTTGTAGTGTAGGAGTTGTAATTGTAAGGAACAATCAAGTTGTGGATAAGTTTTATAGGCTTATTC
>VSNK01000432.1 GCA_009774255.1 Faecalicatena sp. | reverse complement strand
GGAAGTTCTTTGTAATCAAGTCCCTTTTCTACAAAAATAGTATCTATGTTGGAACGGTTGAAACGCACCCGTCTCTGGTGATCATCGTCATCTTCCTTTTGTACCTCGCAGTTTATGATGGAATGATCCTCATCTTCACAGATCAAATCCAACACAACGGAGTGCGCGCCAATATTTCTTAGAAAACGCTGTACTTTAGAGTCAATTACCTTTAACTTCGGCTTTTCGAGGATAATTCTTAATATTTCCTCAGCAACTTCCCTGTCCTCAGCCATTTTCTGAAAAAATACATCATCAATCACATTCAGCTTGGAGACAAAGGCTTTCTGCTCTTCATATGTCTGCATAAAATATCCTTTCTAAATATTGTAGCTAGTTCTATTTTTAGTATACCATGAATTTAGGGATACTCAACAGAAATTTTTAGATGCCTGAAGTATTTTAAATATTCTAAACCGCTTCTGTAACTGCAGGCAATTCCTCATATCCAAGTAAATCCATAGAAGAATAGTCGATACCACCAGAAGCTAATCCTACAGCTTTCCGGAAGTAGAGCCTGTAGTAATGTCCGGAAAGCAGTTTGATATTCTTATCCAGGGTGAGTCTGTGTTCTCCACAGTTTTGCAGTAACATATGTTCGGTTATAGCTTGAAAGCCTTTTGTTTTGCGGGCTCCAAGCATTTTTTATTTTAAAATATAGTCGTGTTTTGCTAGCGTTTTATAGTGTTCTGTGTTATAATAAGTATTATGAGAAAACGGAGTAATGATTATGTATCTGAAAAAAACACCAAACCCAAATGGCCGCATCCGACTTTCCATTGTTGATACTTATTATGATAAGGCAAAAAAATGCTCACGGCAGAAAACAGTGGAGTCGATCGGCTGGCTTGATGAGCTGGAAAAACAGTATGATGACCCGATTACCCACTTTTCAGAACGTGTCGCCAAACTCAATCAGGAAAAAAAGGAAAAGCAGGCCCCCATCCACTTTACTTTCTATGATTCGGACAGGCTTTGTATCGGAGATGACCTGCGGAAAAACTTCGGCTATGCTGCACTGAGCCAGATTTACCATGAACTCGGCATCCATACGTTCCTAACCAATCGACAGCGTCACTCAAAAGAACAGTTTGACGCTAACACCATCATGAAGATGCTGGTCTATTCCAGACTCCTTTTCCCTGCTTCAAAGAAGTCTTCCTACGAAGGCCGGGAGCGTTTCTTTGAAAAAACAGACTACTCCCTGGATGATGTTTACCGCTGCCTGTCTCTTCTGGACAAACATAAGGAAAATCTGCAAATCTGGATGAATGACAAGATCAAAAAGAATTACGGCAGAGATACCAGCCTGATCTATTATGATGTTACAAATTACTACTTTGAGACAGATGAACAGAATGATTTTCTGCGCAAGGGTGTTTCCAAAGAACACCGGCCAAACCCGATTGTACAGATGGGCCTGTTCATGGACAATCAAGGAATCCCGATCACTTACGAACTTTTCCCCGGGAACACCAATGACTGCCTGACTTACCGTCCCAACTTTGGGCGGATCAAAAAGCGGTTTGACCTTGGCCGGGTCATCTCCGTTGCCGATAAAGGGATGACTACGGGAGACAATATCTGGTACACGATCAACACGCCCACACAGGATGGATATGTTTTCAGCATGTCCATCCGGGGAGCTGAAAAAAGCATAAAAGACTATGTTCTTTCCGATGAGGGGTATGTATGGCAGGGGACAGAATATAAAAGGAAGTCCCGGAAATCCCCAAGAACAATCCAGGTTACTTCTGTTACCGGGAAAAAGATGAAAAAGCAAGTGGACGAGAAACAGGTGGTTTTCTGGAGCGAAAAATATGCCAAAAGGGCAAAGGCAGAACGGGAAACGGCGTTGGCAAAGGCAAGAGACCTGGCACAGAATCCAGGGAGCTACACAAGAGCCACTTCCTACGGAGCTGCAAAATATATCAAAAAAGTAGACTATGACAAAGACACCGGGGAAATCCTTACCGCCTCCTCTATACTGGACATTGATGAAGAAAAACTTCGGGAAGAGGAAGCCTTGGACGGTTACTACATGCTCCTAACCAGTGAAATGGAGACGCCAGATGACGAGATCATCGACATCTACCGGGGATTATGGCGGATTGAAGAATCTTTTAAGGTAACCAAAAGTGAATTGGAGGCAAGACCAGTTTACGTCTGGACGAAAGAGCATATCGAGGCTCATTTTCTGATCTGCTTTGTATCCTTGACACTCGCAAGGATTTTGGAAAACAAACTGGAGCGAAAATACAGCATTGGAACGATACTGGAGTCCTTGTCAAAAGCAGAATGCAGCCGGGTCCAGCAAAACTACTATCTCTTTGATTATTATGATGAAGTGTTAAGAAATATCGGAATGATGATGGAGATTGATTTTGGGAAACGTATCCGTACTCTCGGAGAAATAAAAAAATTTTTAGCAAAGACCAAAAAATAGAAAAAACACTATGAGAAAATGACGAAACAGCAAGACCGCAAACCAGCATAAATACTGGAGTTGCGGTCATTTTTAATCTGTTTTATCTGCAAAAGTCAGGTTTTTAGTATACCATGAATTTAGGGATACTCAACAGAAATTTTTAGTTGCCTGAAGTATTTTAAATATTCTAAACCGCTTCTGTAACTGCAGGCAATTCCTCATATCCAAGTAAATCCATAGAAGAACAGTCGATATCACCAGAATCTAATCCTACAGCTTTCCGGAAGTAGAGCCTGTAGTAATGTCCGGAAAGCAGTTTGCTATTCTTATCTAGGATGAGTCTGTGTTCTCTGTTCTTTTCATCTACAAATATCGTCTGACTGGTCTTTTTGAGTGTCATAGAGGTCTGCTTGATGCAAACTCCTGATAATATCCGATAAGCTTCATTGTGGATCAATAGGTAGAAATTATAGGTACGGATCAAGCTGAAAAGCCCTATGAACAGGCTCAGTATAATAAAAATATCATCTTTGGAATGGATGCCGTAAACACATCCAACCAATAAAAAGAAAAAGCCGATTACCGCTTGGGCAATCAGCTTTGATAATAATGGTTTTGGCATAGTTCTCCTTTCAAAACTGCTGAAATGAAATCTGTTTGTTAAGATACAGATTCCCGATTGCCTGCA
>VSNK01000431.1 GCA_009774255.1 Faecalicatena sp. | reverse complement strand
ATGTATATAAGCGGACCCTTATGATCAAAAGAATCTCTATATGGCATGTATCCTTTTTTCATCATAAGAGCAATTGTCTGAAACACACTCGAATCTGTTCCGCAAGCTGAACCAATCCATGGATGTAACGGGCTATGAAACAAAAAGACAAATGCCGCAAACGCCATCAATATAATGACCATTACATCCTTTTTTATTTTAAAGAGCATTTCCCTTATCATTATAAATATTCATCCCCCCTATATAAAAGTGGTTTTTCAACGATTTTGTTTTCAACCACTTATTTTTTCTCTCTACTACTTTCCTTGAAAAATCAAAATGTTTCTTGAATACTTTTCTTTCTTCTTAATCCTTCATGAAAAGATCCCTTGTATAAACCTTTTCTTTCACATCATTCAGGCAGCTGTCATAGCGGTTTGCGATGATGCTCTGACTCTGCTTTTTGAAATTATCCAAATTGTTGACCACCTTAGAACCAAAGAACGTACTGCCCTCCTTTAGCGTTGGTTCATAGATAATTACCGTAGCACCCTTCGCCTTGATGCGTTTCATAATGCCCTGGACAGAACTCTGACGAAAGTTGTCCGAATTGTACTTCATAGTTAGTCGGTATACTCCTACAACCACCTCTTTTTCTCGGTTGGCATCATAAAAACTGTTAGCCCCATATGCCCCGGCAATCTCTAATACGCGGTCCGCAATAAAATCTTTCCTTGTACGGTTAGATTCGACTATCGCCTCAATCAGATTCTCCGGAACATCTTCATAATTTGCCAGAAGCTGCTTCGTATCTTTCGGCAAACAATATCCGCCGTAGCCAAAGCTGGGATTATTATAATGCGAACCGATACGAGGATCCAGACAGACACCATTGATGATGTCTTGTGTGTTCAGCCCCTTCATCTCAGCGTACGTATCCAGTTCATTGAAGTAGGACACACGAAGCGCCAGATAGGTATTCGCAAAAAGCTTTACAGCCTCCGCTTCCGTAAATCCCATGAACATTATGTCAATATTTTCCTTTAAAGCGCCTTCCTGAAGCAGAGACGCAAAGTTCTGAGCCGCTTTATCCAGCTTTTCAGAGCCATCAGTACTTACAATAATCCGAGACGGATAGAGGTTATCATACAGAGCCTTGGATTCTCTCAAAAATTCCGGACTGAAGATGATGTTATCCGTATGATACTTTTCCCGAACGGAAACTGTGTAACCAACTGGAACTGTTGATTTGATGACCATAATTGCCTCTGGATTCACAGATATAACAAATTCAATCACTGCTTCGACTGCAGATGTATCAAAAAAGTTTTTCCTGCTGTCATAGTTAGTTGGCGCTGCAATAATCACAAACTCTGCTTTCTTATAGGCGGATGCTCCATCAATTGAAGCTGTCAGATCAAGCTCCTTTTCTGCCAGATATTTTTCTATATATTCATCCTGAATGGGTGAAATATGCTTATTGATGAGATCGATTTTCTCTTGGATGATATCTATAACTGTCACTTGATTGTGTTGTGCCAGAAGAACAGCCAGAGACAGCCCAACATATCCTGCTCCGGCAACCACAATTTTCTTGTTCATCTCTTCAACTCCTATTGCTTTTTATATTTTATAGAACTCTTTGTACCACTCTGCGAACTTCCTTAATCCAGTCCGTAATCCGATATTTGGCTTGAATCCATAGTCCTTCAAAAGCGGTTCACAATCCGCATAGGTGATCGGGACATCCCCCTGCTGCATAGGAACCAATACCTTATGTGTTTCAAAATCATAATCCTCCGGCAACACCCCTGCACGGGTTAGCTCCTCCTGCAGAATCGTAACGAAATCAAGCAGGTTCTCCGGATTCTGGTTTCCGATGTTGTAAACCGCATACGGCGGAATCGGAAGGCCGTCCTCACCGGTCTTTCGCTCCGGAGCACCAGCCATTACACGTTTCACGCCTTCCACAACATCGTCCACGTAAGTAAAATCTCTTTTACAGTTACCGTAGTTAAATATCTGAATCTTTTGATTTCGGATAAGTTTATTGGTAAATCCAAAATACGCCATATCTGGCCGACCGGCAGGTCCGTAAACAGTAAAAAAACGTAAACCGGTGGACGGAATATTATAAAGTTTGGAATATGCGTGTGCCAACAGCTCATTACTCTTTTTAGTAGCCGCATAAAGAGATACCGGGTTGTCTACTTTGTCATCCGTACTGTATGGCACCTTCTCGTTTGAACCATAAACAGAACTTGAGGAGGCATATACCAAATGCAACACACCTGACTTACCGCCATCATAGGAATGACGGCAAGCTTCCAGGATGTTATAGAAACCAATCAGATTTGAGTTTATATAGTCATCCGGGTTAGTTATAGAATAACGAACACCTGCCTGCGCCGCAAAGTTTACTACAATGTGTGGATGATAGATGGTGAATATGTCGTCAATCTGTGTTTTATCCGCAATGTCTCCCCGGATAAATATCCAGGTGGATTCCGGATGTTCATCCGCACATTTCTGAATCGTATTCAAGTGCCATTCTTTGATGGAAACATCATAATAATCGTTTAAGTTATCAATTCCAATGATATTGACGGGGGATTGAGTTTTCAGAAGTTCCAATACAAGATTAGAACCAATAAAGCCTGCCGCCCCGGTTATTAAGATTGTTTTTTGATTTAAAGTTATCTGTTGCATATGGTCTTCTTCCTCTAATTTTTATTTTTTCTTTCGTACTTTTTTATAAATTTAATCTTGTATATGAAATCCCGGAACATTTTATTAATCATGCAATTTACTGTCAGCCAGCATATTTCAATTAAAATAATAGCCATTAAAGAAGTGCCAAACCATTCTAAATATCCATCACAACTAAAATTCCATTTAAAACATAAACATATAAAAACAGTTATTGAAAACGCATCACCCAAAGAATTCAAAATAAATTTGAGCGGACTCCTAAATAAAATGGTATGCTTTAAATATATGACTAAGGCTATCAATCGATATCCGACTGCTATAATCGTACCGATGGCAACACCAATCAGACCAAAATGATATACTAATATAAAAGACAACATTAAATTTAAAATCACTTCAACGATTGAATATTTCTGCGTTTCTCTAAAATGTCCCGCCGAATTTACAATTGTCGTATAAGGGATTCTAATAATCATAATGAAATATGCAATAG
>VSNK01000430.1 GCA_009774255.1 Faecalicatena sp. | reverse complement strand
CGCCATAACTGAAATATGCCCGCTTGATCACGCTGCGCAGAGACTGCTCGTTATTGTAGTGCAGCGCGGCTTCTTCCCCGTGGATTTTCTCAATCTGTGCCGCTACGGCTTCCGCATTTCCATGAACCGTATCTACGATCAGCTGCTCGCTCTCCCTGACACGCCTGAGCGTATCGTCTTTCTTCACATCCCGGACGATTTTCACAAATTCCATCCGGATCTCTTCATTCGGTATATACGCCTTTCCCTCCGTCTCATCATAAGCCAGATACCCCAAGTGGATCAGCAATGTCAATACATCATCCCGGTTTCGGAATGTCACAAGATCATTGGCAAACCCTTTCGTATCCACCTCCACCTCTCCGCCTCCGATCAGCTCTGCCACGGTCCTGGAAAGTCCGTCAAAATCCAGGCTGATATATCCCATCAGGCTCTCCGCCGCCGAGGTCTGAACCCAATAGGAATCAAAATCGTCGTTGCGGACAGCCTCCATGACCGAATTTGGATTATACACCGAACCCACGCCCCGGAAGTAATAGCCATCGTACCACTTCTTCATCATGCCAAAGTCACATCCGAAGTCCCCACACAGCTTCCATACTTCGGCTTCCGTGAATCCCACATACTCCCCGAATTTTCGCGGTTTTACTGCCGTAAATTCCTTAAAATCCGAAATCGCGGACTGCGAACCGTCCTTTTTGACCGGAAGGATCCCTGTCATATAGACGGCCGCAAAAATCCGGTTCGTCACACTGCTCTTGAACAGTGTCCGCAAAAATTCGAGATAGCTCTTTTGAATTTCCGGCGCTTCTCTAATCGGCGCGTCCCATTCGTCGATGATCATGATCAGTTTATTGCCCATCTGTTCCACCGCCGAAAGCAGTGTCGCCAAAAAAGAGTCTTCTGTCTTCAGATCCGGGTATTCCTCCGACAACTCCTGCGTGAGTCTCTGCCTGATATACGAAATCCATTCTTCCTTGTCTGCTTCCCCTATCACAGACGTCATATCGAGATAGATCACATCATATTTGTTCAGATATTTCCCGTATGACCCGTTCATTTTTTCATCAACGGCAATCCTGAGATCCGCAAACAAGGCGGAAGAATCACAGGTCTTATCATAATACGCACACAGCATCTTCGCCGCAAATGACTTTCCAAAGCGGCGCGGCCTGCTGATGCATGTCAGTTGCCTTGGCGTATCGATTGTTTCATTGATCAGGCCGATCAGTCCGCTCTTATCCACGTATATGTCTTTCCTGATTCCGGCAAAACCACTGTTGCCCGGATTCAAATACACTCCCATAATACATCTCCTTCCATTTATGATCCGCTTTTTTCCAGCCATTCTACCTTACACGAATGCTCCTTCGTTTCCCGGCTGTATCCGATTCCCACTGCCAATACTCTTCCTGTATATTCCGGAAGTTCGCCCAGCTTCCCCTGAAAGCGCAGATCGTATCCCTTATCCTTAATTTGCCGGATCGCTTCTTCCGGTGTATGATCCACTTTCAGCTCCAATATCATTCCATCCTGATTCTTCCTTTTTGGATAAAAAATAAAGTCTACGAATCCTTTTCCAGCTTTATCCTCCCGCTCTACCTTATACTGATCCCGCGCGGCAAGATAGACCAGATTCACTACTGCCGACAGTTCGGTTTCATGATGGTACGCCAGGATTGGGGCTTCCGTATTATGTGCATACTGCAGGATTTCCGTCATTGTCTTTGTATCTCCGTCCAGAGTGGCTTTCAGCATCTTAGATGAAATCCTCGCCAGCCGGTACACATATCCCAAAGACTCTCTGTCCATAAGCATCTCTTCATACTTCATCATCAGTTCCTGATTCGGTATAAACACCTCGCCGTCTTCATAGGTCAGCAATCCATATACCACCATTGCGGAATAGATCTGATCCCTTGTCTCCAATTTCCCGGCTGCCGCCGCATATTCCTGCATCCGCACCTGCACATGCTCTCCTGCCACCATCAGCCCCAGGTCATCCCTGACATCCTCGATATTATTTTTGATATAATAAAATATGGAATCGTATGTCCCGGAGCCGGTCCAATAACCGGCCAGCTGATTATTGGACAGCGCACTGACCACCGACCGCGGATTATACAGGCATTCTCCCATCGCCGTGTGGTAGCCGTCATACCACTCCGCCAGTTCCTTCCGGGTAATACGCGGCTTTCTTGTATTTTCCAGATATCTCTCAAAAATCTGATCCACTTCCGATTCCGAAAAACCGAAATATTCCCCGAATCGAACCTTTGTTGCCATATCATATTCCAGAAACATGTTCAGTTCCGAACCGTCCGAGTATTTCGCAATTGGAAGTATTCCTGTCATATATACAAGTTCCGCATAGACCTTCCCTTTTAACAGAGCTTTCAAAAAAAGAAGATATGCCCTCTTATCCTCTTCCCGAATAAATGCCATATGAAACAACGCATCCCACTCATCGATTACAAAAATATATTTATGCTCTGTCCTCTCATATATAAGAGAAAACAGATCCCAAAGCGCCTGCTCCGGATTCAGATCCAGCTCTGGATGAGCCGCTTTCAAATCCTGATATATTCCTTCTTCGATTCTTGATATATAATTTTTATAATTCTCACACTCACTCGGTATCTCGCTAAAGTCAATATAGATCACGTCATATTTGTTCAAATGCTTTAAATACTGCTTCGACTCTGCGATCTCCAGCCTGTCAAAAATATCGTGGCTGTCCCTTGCCCTGCCAAAATAAGCAGCAGCCATATTGGCCATAATGGTCTTTCCAAAGCGGCGCGGCCTTGTAATACAAAAGAAACGCTGCTCCCGCCCCAATGCCGGAATCAGTTCCTCCAGCATTGCAGATTTATCTACAAAGTAAGGTTCTTCTGTGATCATTTTATACCGATTGTAAGGAGCAATACTGTTCAAATACAATCCCATACTTTTTATCCCCTCTCCGAACCAATTTGTCACCAATTTCCGTCAGGAAATTGATGACCTGCTTGCGCTTCAGCGCAATTCCTATTTATAATTTGTCACCAATTTCCGCAAGGAAATTGATGACCTACTTGCGCTTCAGCGCAATTCCTTATTATACCTGATACTTCTCTATCACACAGCTATGCTTCCTCTCCCCCGCAGGCGCCTCTTTGTCATAATTGATTCCGACCAGCAGAATCTC
>VSNK01000043.1 GCA_009774255.1 Faecalicatena sp. | reverse complement strand
TTATTCAGCTTTAGAACAACGACAATACATCTAAGTCGCATACGATAAATGAGAAGTTATTTTATACCAGTACATTTGTAGGAAAAACATGCAATGGTATAGGGGGCATTTCTTTTAATGCAAAATATCCGTTTGATTATGTTATTTTGGATGAAAATTCTAAAATATCATTTCCAGAAATTATACTTGCATTGATTTGGGGGAAGAAAGCTGTGATAGTTGGAGATCCAGTACAGCTTTCTCCAGTATATACTGAATTGGATCGGCAGGCTATGGCTGAGACCGGTACAAGATCTCTTGAATTATATACATATGTAGAGGAAGTCTATGCCAGAATTCCAGAGCATGCTTTTACAATGCTGAATAGGCAGTATCGTATGGTAGATGAGATATCTGCGATAATAAGTAAATATTTTTATCAGGGGAAATTGCTTAATGGTAAAGAACACAATTCTTTACCAGGTAGTGTTATCTGGGCGGATTATTTAACTGAAAGCCTGTGGCCGGTTAGTGATTCTTCAAATACAAAGCGTTCCCCCTATAATCTGGATGAATTAGAGGTAATAAAAGATATATTAAGGATAGAAGCAAGCATGTATAATAATACAGAGAGAAAGAAACAAATAAGCATTATAGCACCGTATAAGGGGCAGAAATCTAAGCTGATTCATATGATAAATCGAAATCCAGAGGTTATAGAATTAAAAAGAAACATAAATATTAAAGTCGATACTGTAGATTCTATTCAGGGGCGCGACAGCGAAGTTGTTATTTTCTCTATAACAAGAAATCATGGAACCAGTTTTTTCTTTTCAAATTATAAACGCCTTAATGTGGCCTTCTCAAGAGCAAAGCAGAAATTATGGATTGTGGGACAGAGAAGCTATACGGACAGAGTGTACCATTGGGAAGGTGATGAGAAAGTATATATGCTAAGGGAAATCGCGGATTCATGTGTAAATAAATTTTTCAGTTTAAAAGAGCATATTGAAAAACCGGAGGTAAATGGGGCGGAATGACTAAACAACTTCGCTTGTCAGAGCAGGAGATGTTGGACAGCCTGTTTGAGAAATTTAATAGGTAGATAATTTGCCATACTACCCGAATATTCGGGATGAGGGGTGCTATATTTTTTCTATGGGAATTTGAATCTGGACAACGGCATCCTCCGTTCAGTCGATCACATTTTCATTGATGATGACCTCATAGGAGAACCCGAATAATGCGAATACGTTTTCACTGGCAAAATCAAAGATTTTCTGATAACATGCAATTGCGTTTGCGGGAGACTCCTGAGCAGCAGTGGGAAACTGTATCATGGGAGTGAGACTTTTTATCACGGATACTGGGCGGTCTGGCTGTGACAGGGCAATTTATGAGGGATAAAGCTGGATGGAGACAGAAGATATTATTCTTGGAAAAGCAAAATATGAGGACTGGAGGTCCATATACCGTAATGTCTGGTCAAGGCCGGAGACGGCGGAATATATGATATGGAAAGTGACGGCTGATGAGGATGAGGCCAGGGAGAGGATACAACGGACGGCCGCATGGCAGGAAACCCATGATGCGTGGCTGGTTTATGAGAGGAGCAGCGGGCAGGCTAGCGGATTTGCCGGAGTGGAGGAAACAGGGTCGCACATTTATCATGAGACCGGTATTGCCCTGGGACCGGAGTATGTCGGAAGGGGATATGGGAAACAGATACTGTGTTTATTGATGGAATACTGTATTTCATTAGGCGGGCAGGAATTTTATTATTCTACGCGGCCAGGGAATCTTGCTTCAAAGGCGCTGGCATTATCCTGTGGATTGGTATACCAGCATTCGGAGCAGAAGACAGACCAGCGTAGTGGAAAAACTTATGAATTGGAGATTTATAAAAAGAATCTGAAATGTACAGGGAGTGAGATTGAATGAAGCCGGAGGAGATTTTGGAGTATTGCATGGAGAATCTGGACGGGAGCATCCTTGTGGAGAGCTGGGGAGAAAAGGCGATTTTTTATAATCCAGGCCGTGCACTGAAACGGGGCGTGTATATATTGACGGTCAAGGAGAAGGATGGCAATAATGACAGAGGTTCGAAGCTTAACAGACCAGGAATTTACCGGGTGAACCTGGGTGTCCGTAAGGAGACGTTTGTGAAGCTGTTTGGGGCTGTGCCAAAACGTCCGGGGGCAGGCGGGATTGTGGAAATGGATTATGATTTTTCTACGGTTGACCGTTTTTTGCCGCATCCGGTTTATGCGTGGATGGGGTGGCTGTGTGTCCTGAATCCATCGGAAAAGACTTTTGAGGATTTAAAGCCGTATATCCAGGAAGCCTATGAATACGCAAAAGAGAAATTTTCCAAGCGCAAATAGAGAAAAAAGGCAGGAGGCTTGCCACATTTGGAAATGAGTATCTGCAATATAAAGAAAAATGTATTGGATAACCAAAGAATTATCATGAGTGACCATGTGGATATTGAATTTCAAACCTGCTATTCCAATTTTCTCACCATTATGTATGATACCAAAGAAGAAGTGCAAAGAGCATATGAAATCATGAAAGAAGGAAGTAAGACAATATATCCATTGGAAGCAACGCCTTACAGTTCTTGTCGTGTTGTTTTTGTTGATAGGTTTGGAATCCGTTGGGGAATTATGACCGAGCAGACAGAGCGATAACTTCCCATTTGTCGTTGCCCCCCTTTTTTATACCATTCGTTTGGATTTATTGAGACAGGTGAAAAGAATTGCAATGAATTGATTGCTGTGTTGAAGTTATAAGGCAGAAGAGGTGACCAATATGAAAACGAAATCCAAGAGAAAAATGCTCATTATTGTATTATCTGTAGTGATTGTGCTGCTCATTGTCTTAAAAACCTATATTGCAAGATATATTAGCTGATTTCGTTGATTTTTCACAAAAACAAGGATATAATATTAATATAGAAGGATTTTGGGAGGATCATATCATGCTGATTCAATTTTCTGTAGAGAATTATCTTTCGTTGAAAGAGAAGGTTGTACTGTCTATGTTGGCAAGCAATGATACAGAGCATATAGAACATTTGATTACTTCAAAGAAGAAAGAGTCTTATTTAAAAGCAGCGGTTATTTACGGAGCAAATGCGTCCGGAAAGTCAAATGTGTTAAATGCTTTCTGGTTTATGGTGAATTATGTATTGACGTCCCATGAGAAGCAGCTTCATAAACCGATTGACAGGATTCCGTTTAAATTTGATAAAGCTACGTTAGAGAAACCAAGTAGTTTTGAAGTGATATTTACCATAGATGATATCCGTTATGTGTACGGTTTTTCGGCAACAGATAAAGAAGTGGTAGAAGAATACCTTTATTATTATCCAAATGGCAGACAAGCGATTATTTTTGAACGTAAAAATACGAATGAATACAGGTTTACCGTTGATGTGGATGAGCAGATGACTCTCAGAGACAGAACATCAGCAAACAAGTTGTATTTGTCCGTGGCATCAAATTGGAATTACAAAAAAGTGGTTCCGGTGTTTGGATGGTTTGCGTCTTGCAAAATCCTGACGAAAAATTCTGTGGCAGACGCGTATGGTGTGGATGCCGAGCAGCTTCGAGACGATGAATATCGTTCTGTGATTGAGGCTATGCTTCGTGTGGCAGATTTTGGGATTCAGTCTCTACAGATCAGAGAGGTAGAGAATGTAAAACGATTGGCAAAAACAGAGGAAGAATATATCAATATTGATGCAATTCATTTGGTACAGGATGAAGACGGAAACACACATCCGTTTGCACTGAATATGACGGAAGAATCTGATGGTACGAACAGTTATTTTAAATTGGTAGGAATTGTGAAGAATGTTTTGGATAAGGGAGGTCTATTGGTAGCCGATGAAATGGATGCGCATCTGCACCCGCTTTTGATGAAACATTTGGTAATGTTATTTAACAGTGAGACCTATAATCCAAATGGAGCACAGCTTATTTTTACATCCCATAATACGAATTTGCTTGATTTGGATGTGTTCAGAAGAGATCAGATTTGGTTTACAGAAAAAGATGAGAAATGTGTTGCCACAGATTTGTTCTCTTTGTATGATTTTTCTGTACGTAAAGATGCGAAAGTAGAAAAGGGATATCTGATTGGACGGTATGGCGCGATTCCATTTATTAAGGAGGGACTTCTGTAATGGCAAGAGGACGTGTTGAAAAACGTGGATCTAAAAAGCGGAAAGTAAAACCAGTTATTTTGATTGTCACAGAAGGCTCAAAGACAGAACCGGGATATTTTAATCATTTTCGTACCCGGCAGAAGAATATTGATGTGCGTGTGGTTGGAAGCAGAACCAGTGCAGGAGAGACGGATTATAACAGTCTGATCAGAAAAGCAAAAGAGTATCAGGATAAGAATGATTTATCTTCTGTAAATGGCGATACGGTTTGGATTGTGGCAGACGGAGATGTTAATTACACTAATCCAAATCCGATTGAAAAGAAAGATACTGCGCTGTCTCATGCAAGAAAACTGGCAAATCAAAAGGGAATGGAAATGATTATATCTAATCCATGTTTTGAATTATGGTATTTGCTGCATTTTCGATATACAACCGGATTTTTGAAAGATTATGAAGCAGTCAAGAAACTTCTGAAAGAGCATATTCCGGATTATGAAAAAGCAAATGATGTATTTCCAATGTTGGAAGGACATTTAGATAAAGCAACGAAAAGAGCAAGACAGTTGGAAGAATATCATTTGAAAAACGGAAATGCAGTTCCATATGGAATAGCAGTTAATCCGTTTACAGAAGTTTATCGCTTGATAGAAGCTATTATTTCATAAGAGAGGAAAGTGGTTTGTGAGTGCATTAACAAATACAGAAACAGATAAATTATCTGTTATGTATGAAGGTGACAAGGAGAGAGATGCCGCGAGTAAGATTAGAGGATTTATATTTCAGGATTATCAGAGAGAAAGTGAGGAAAATGGGTAGAGAAGTAAAATGGACAAAATATCTATGGCTGAGCCTGCTCTTGTTTGGAGCATTTATGCTTGAATATTTTTCAATATTTGTAATCGAATTCATGATTCTGCATGTAGATATATGGAACTATACCGCAAACCAAAGAAGTGTTCATTGTATGATAATGGTTTTTATATGGGCGGTTGTTATTGTAATGGCACTATTTTTTTCGCAGAGGTATTATCACTTTCCCTTAAGAGAAAATAAAGAGGATCATCCTTCTTTGAAAAATTGGGTCATAACATTTGCCTGCTTAATCTGCTGCAAAATCTTGACTTTTATAGATTGGCATACTCTAAAAGTATTTGGAGAAGTTCAAGGTAAAAATGCATACCAATTCTGTGCACAATATTTATACTATCTTTTTGAGGTAATGCTTGTTACTCTAATCATAATGTATGGGCAAAAAGCGATTGAAACCTTGTTGAAAAAAGAAAGTCCGATTCCTTTCGGCGGCATTATATTGGCTATGACATGGGGAGCGTTTCATTTTGTGTCGAGAGGAGTAGGACTTGAAATATAGAATGGAATTTCTACTATGATATTTTCTGTTCTTAGCGGTGTAATGTATTTACGACTAAACAGAAAATGTTTGTATAGCTATCTTTTTATCGCTGTAGGCTATTTACTATAGATTGCAATGAATTGATTGCTGTGTTGAAGTTATAAGGCAGAAGAGGTGACCAATATGAAAACGAAATCCAAGAAAAAAATTCTCATTATTATATTATCTGTCGTGATTGTGCTGCTCGTTGGCTGACTACATACACAAAACCTTGACAGGGAGAAATGGTGTAATTCATTGGATTTAGAAATGTTCGGGGATTTTGTTGATTTTTATGATGAAAAGATACAAGGGGGTATCAAAAGTGAAGGGGCTGTTAGGAAATGATTAGTCCAAAATAGCGAGAACTGTGGCCACAGTTCTCGCTAAATTTTTTCCTAAATTTGCAAATATGGCACTTTATTTTGCAAAAGTGGACTGTCTCGTTGAAAGTAATGGATAAAGTAGATACAATGAAATTATCTTTGCAGCAATGAAAGTTTTTTTTACTGGAAAGCTGCGGAGTAATAACATATACGGAGGAAAACATAATGAAATCTATTTGTGGAATTGATTGTACGAACTGTGAATTAAGCAGCACTTGTAACGGGTGTGCGGCAACAGGAGGCCAGCCTTTTGGGGCGGAATGCCTTGTTGCACAATGCTGTAAAAAAGGCAAGACAGCGTTAAGTGAATTGAAAGAAAAGCTGATTGCGGCCTTCAATGCGCTTCACATTCCGGATATGGAAGAAGTAACAGAGCTGAATGCGCTGAAAGGTTCCTTTGCCAACATTGAATATGCCCTTCCCAACAGCCAGATTGTAAAGTTTTGGGATGACAACAGGATCTATCTGGGGAACCAGCTGCAAAAAAAGGACAGCGACAGGTGCTACGGGATCATTGCTGACGAGAAATACCTCATGGTGTCTGAGTACAGCGGCTTTGGAACTGATGCAGAGATTATTGTGTTCAAACGATGGAACTAAAATGGATCTTCTGGAAAAAACAATAAAAGAGTGGAGGGACGTCCAGTGAAGATCTCAAGAGTGACAGCACAATTTCCCTGTGATTGTAAAACGGTCTGGGATATTGTTACAGATAATGAGAATTTTGAATGGCGAAGTGATTTATCTAAAATCGAAATAATTGATGAAAATCGTTTTGACGAGTATACAAGGGATGAATTTGTAACACATTTTCGGATCACTGCAAAGGAGCCATACCGAGAATACCGCTTTGATATGGAAAATCAAAACATGAGAGGTCACTGGAGCGGCATATTTGAGAGCTGCGATGATGGTACACAGATTACTTTTACAGAAGAGGTCCAGGTGAAGAACCCGATTATGAATTTGTTTGTAAAGGGGTATCTGAAAAAGCAGCAGGTCGGGTATATTGCGGATCTCCGAAAAGCGATAGCAAAATTGTAAGTTGGAGGATTAAGCAAGTAAAAGAAGTGCAGCTTCCTGGAAAAAAGCGGATGAAAGTTAATGCCTTTCTAAGAGGAAATATACTGGAGACGGGAACGCTGCTGAAAAGAGTGGAGGAGACGACAAAATGAGAAATCCAGAACAAACAATAGGAAACTTAATAGATAAGCAGAAAGTTTCATTCATTGCCTCGATTTCCGCGGAAGGTTTCCCAAATATGAAAGCTATGCTGCCGCCCAGAAAACGAGTGGGAATCAAGGAATTTTGGTTTACAACTAATACATCTTCTATGCGGGTAGCTCAATACAGGGAAAATCCAAATGCCAGCATTTATTTTTATGACAAACGTTTTTTCCGTGGAGTTATGCTGATTGGAACCATGGAGGTTTTAGAGGATGCTGAAGCTAAGCAGATGATCTGGCTTGAGGGTGATACTATGTATTATCCCCAGGGCGTGACAGATCCTGATTATTGTGTTTTAAAATTTACTGCTGAAAAAGGGAGATACTATTCTAACTTTAAATCAGAAGATTTTGATGTGCTGCCCATGAGCATATGAAAGAAAATATCTGTGTGGCAGGAGATGGCTAAAGATGAGTAAAATATTATTATTAGAGGACGATGTGAGTCTGGTAGATGGACTCAAGTATTCTCTAGGGAAGAACGGATTTGATGTTACGGTTGTACGGACAGTGGAAAAAGCCCTTGAGTCCCTGTCAATTATCAGTGAGTACGATCTATTACTGCTTGATGTTACTTTACCGGATGGAACAGGATTTGATGTATGTGAAAAGGTAAGACGGCAGAATGGGCAGATACCGATTATATTTCTGACGGCTTCTGACGAGGAAGTCAGTATTATACGTGGGCTAGATCTGGGAGGGGATGACTACATTACCAAGCCATTCAGGCTCGGAGAGCTTTGTTCCCGGATACGCGCGCAGCTGCGCAGATCCGGGATATGCAGTCAGGAGAAGACAGGTTCCTTTCAATGCGGGGATATTACCATTGACCTGCTTGGCTGCAAGGCTCTTCTGAATGGAAAGGTTTTGGACCTGACAAATGCGGAATATCGGCTGCTCTGTCTTCTGGTTAAGAACGAAGGAATCACCATAACGCGGGAAAAGATTTTAGCTGAATTGTGGGATAACAACAGAGAGTTTGTAGATGACAATACTTTATCTGTCTATGTCCGAAGGCTTCGGGAAAAGGTGGAAAGCAACCCTTCCAGCCCAGAACATCTGATTACGGTCCGGGGGTTCGGATATCAGTGGAGGGAGGTTACAGAACCGTAAGCCCAAATTCATCGGAATGTAAGCTGAACCTGTTATAATCTATAGTGACAGGAGGTGCTGCAATCATGGAAATATTAGAGGTACAAAATTTATGTAAAACATATGGAAAGGGAGAAGCACGGGTAGACGCACTGAAGGATGTCTCATTTGCTTTGGAAAAGGGCGAATTCGCAGCGGTTGTGGGCGAATCCGGTTCCGGAAAAAGTACATTGCTCAACTGTATTGGCGCGCTGGATGATCCAAGTTCTGGCAGCGTGACGATTGAAGGACACAATCTGCATACCATGAAAGAAGAAGAGCGTACCATTTTCCGGCGCAGGAACATTGGGTTTATCTTTCAGTCTTTTCAGCTTGTTTCGGAACTGACGGTGGAACAGAATATCGTTTTTCCTATCCTCTTGGATTACCGCAAGCCCAATGAACAGGATGTAAAGGAAATTCTGGATATGCTGGGCTTGACAGAACGCCGTAACCATCTGCCGAACCAGCTTTCAGGCGGTCAGCAGCAGAGGGTGGCTATCGGACGCGCATTGATTACAAGGCCGAAACTGATTCTGGCAGACGAGCCGACGGGAAATCTGGACAGCAAAAACAGCCAGGATGTGATGGATCTGCTGATACAGGCATCCCGCCACTATCAGCAGACAATCCTGATGATTACTCATAATAATAATCTTACAGCATCTGTAGATCGGGTTTTGCGGGTTACTGACGGTGTGCTTACAGACTTAGGAGGGAATGCGAATGAAAGGTTATCTTGATTTAGTCCCTATTTCTGCTAAAGTCCATAAGAAGCAGAACCGGATGTCTGTTTTCTGTATCGTTCTTTCAGTGTTTCTCGTAACGGCTATTTTCGGTATGGCAGATATGTTTATCCAAGGGCAGATATTGCAGGCTCAGTCTGAGAATGGGAACTGGCATATTGGAATCCGGGATATTACGGATGAAGATGCGGCGGTTCTGGCGGCCAGACCTGATGTGAAATTGATATCGGCATACGGTGTCCTGAACTTCCGCGGGGATCAGGGATATACTTTATCCAGTAAGGATACGGCAATTTTCGGCTGCGATGAAACCATGATACAGGATATTTTTGACATTCTTTCGGAAGGCGCTTTTCCACAGGGGG
Source organism: Faecalicatena sp. (assembly GCA_009774255.1). Taxonomy (GTDB): domain Bacteria; phylum Bacillota; class Clostridia; order Lachnospirales; family Lachnospiraceae; genus Schaedlerella. The sequence goes on along the minus strand of VSNK01000043.1, from coordinate 15,069 downwards.
AGAAGGAAGCCTTGGTATCCGATAATGCAAAGGTGTTATTGGGCTTAAAAACGAGAGACCATATTACGGTCAAAAACGCTTTCGGCGAAGAGCTGCCGTTTACAATTTCTGGTTTTGCAAAAAGCACGGCAAATCTTCTGCGGGAAGATTCCTTTGGAGTGTTTTTGAATACAGAGGGATATCGTTCAATTTATCCTGACGTCGTAAATGGAAATGCGCCGGAGTACAATACGATGTTTTACGTGCAGTTTGCGAATACAAGGCATATTCAAAATACGATTCAGAATATAAAGGAATCATTTTCGCTGTCTGATGATCAGGTTTCTGAGAATACAAAGTTATTGGGGCTTTTGGGCCAAAGCAGCAGCGCCTTTATGACGCAGGTATATGCTTCCGCAATTGTCCTGTTTATTCTGGTATTATGTGCTGGTATTCTTATGATAACAAGCAGCTTGAACAGCAATGTAGCGCAGCGGATTGAATTTTTCGGATTGATGCGCTGTGTCGGGGCTACGCCCAAACAGGTAATGCGGCTGGTACGCAAGGAGGCGCTTCATTGGTGCCGGCTGGCCATTCCGGTAGGTGTGGCTGCCGGTACAGTCGTGGTCTGGCTCTTGTGCTTTATTTTAAGATGGCTTAGCCCGGCTTATTTTGGAAGCATGCCTGTTTTCAGTCTTAGTATTCCCAGTATTATTGCCGGAATCTGTGTCGGGCTGCTCACGGTGCTTCTTGCTGCAAGAGCCCCGGCGAAAAGGGCCTCGAAGTCTTCGCCTCTGGCGGCGGTATCCGGGAACGCAAATGATCTGAAGCCTGTCCGCAAGGCAGCTAATATGGCATATTTTAAGGTGGATACGTCCCTTGGCATTCACCATGCGAAGTCCAGTAAAAAGAATTTTGGGTTGATGGTAGGCTCATTTTCCATAAGCATTATTCTTTTTCTTTCTTTTTCGGTGACGATTGACTTCATGAAGCATACGCTGACGCCCCTCCATCCGTGGACGGCGGATCTGTCGATTATCAGTCCGGATGAGACCTGTTCTGTAAAGAACAGATTTATCGAAGAGCTCTCCGGTAATCCGGCGGTAGACAATGTGTATGGCCGTATGTATGCCTACAATATTCCCGCAGTCATAAATGGTGAAACAAAGATAGTAGATCTCATTACTTATGAGGAAAACCAGTTTGAGTGGGCAGAAAACTATCTGCTGTCCGGCAATTTGGAAACAGCCCGGAACCAGCCTGGCACTGCGTTGACGGTCTTTGAAGCACAGGACGCAATTCAGACAGGTGATACTGTTACTCTGAATATAGGAGAAAAATCTTCCAATATAGAGATTGTCGGTACAGTATCGGATTGCCCGTTTAATAGCAGGGCGGATGTTGGCAAGCTTATTTGTTCAGAAGAGACATTCCGGCAGATGACAGGTGAAGAGGATTATACCATCATTGATATACAGCTTGTGAAAGGGGCTGCGGAGAATGATGTAAATGCAATCCGTAAAATGGCAGGCGGAACATATACCTTTTCCGATGACCGTATGAGTAACAGCAATACACGCGGGACATATTATTGCTTCGGACTTTTTGTATATGGATTTCTGGTTCTTATTGCACTGATTACAATATTCAATGTAATGAACAGTATAGCCATGAGTGTTGCGGCGAGAATGAAGCAGTATGGTGCGTTCCGTGCGATTGGCTTGACCAATCGGCAGCTAACCAGAATGATTGTAGCGGAAACCGTTGCATATGCGGTTACCGGAAGTATTTGCGGCGGTATCTTTGGATTGTTGTGTAATAAGCTTTTGTTTGATAAGCTGGTGGGATTCCACTGGGGGGATTCATGGAATATTCCTGCAGCGGAATTTGCTGTTATTATAGCGGCAGTAATAATTGCAGTGGTTCTCGCAATCAGGGGGCCGGTTCAGAGAATTCGTAACATGTCTATTGTGGATACAATCAGTGCGCCATAGATTTTGGATTTGGAAGCCAGGCAATTGGGGAGGTGCCAGCATGCGTAAAAAAATATTAATAGCGGATGATGAAGCAGATATTGTGTCAATGCTTCGCGCCTTTTTTGAAAGCAAAGGATATTTTGTCCTGTCAGCCGTAAATGGAACAGAAGCATTAAAGCAAGTGGAACAGGAACCGGATATTATCTTGCTTGATATTAATATGCCCGGACTGGATGGCCTGAAGGTTTGCGAACGCATTCGGGATTATGTGTCCTGCCCTATTCTTTTCTTGACTGCGCGAATAGAAGATACAGACAAAGTAAAAGGGTTTGCCGCTGGCGGTGATGATTATATTGTCAAGCCCTTTTCCCTTATGGAGCTTGAAGCAAGGGTGACTGCGCATTTGCGCCGGGAAGCACGGCGTACCTTTGATGCGCAGATTAAGTTTTCCGCTGATCTGACGGTTGATTATTCAGAGCGCTGCCTTTTCTTTGAGGGGCAGCGTCTTGCTCTTGCTAAAAAAGAATATGATATTGTGGAACTGCTATCTCAAAATCCGGGACAGGTTTTTACGAAAGAACGGATTTATGAGCGCATTTGGGGTTATGACAGCATGGGGGACAGCAGTGTTGTGGCGGAGCATATCCGAAGGATACGGTCAAAAATTGCAGCATATACGGACAGGGCATATATTGAAACAGTTTGGGGGTGCGGATACAAATGGAGAAAATAAAGCACTATAGACTGAATTTATCTCTTAGGAAAAGTCTGGTGCTCTATGTGGCAGTTTTTGCGGTACTTGCTCTTATTCTCTCTATCATGACGATTTCCATATGCGATAACACAGTGGATACAATAAGGAAGTCTTACCCGTCGGCCGGTGAAAAATATTACCTGACAAATGAGCAGGGCAAACGGCTGGGCGACGGCACCTATATCGGGAATGTACCTGTTATGCCTTCCGGGCAGGATGAACGTATTATCACTTTATTAGAACTGTTTTCTACGATTGCTGCACCTGTCTATTCCGCATTATGTATTATAGCGGCGGCATTTCTGTTTTACAGGGACAAGCTGAAAAAGCCGCTTGCAAACTTGCGCATTGCGGCTGAAAAAATATCAAATAATGACTTGGATTTTGCGGTAGGATACGACAGTAAGGATGAGTTGGGGGAGCTCGTGGATTCCTTTGAAATCATGCGCACGGCTCTTGTAAATAATTTTTCTGAAATGTGGAAGCAGGTCGAAGAACGGAAAGCACTTAATGCGGCATTTGCTCATGATTTGCGTACCCCGCTTACAGTATTAAAAGGCTACAATGAAATGCTGCAGGTAGATGCAGATGAACGGACAAGAAAAATCGCTGCTACTATGGGAAAACACATATCCCGTATGGAGGCTTATGTAAGCAGTATGAGCAGTCTCAGGCGTTTGGAGGACACACAGCCGAAGTACGAGGCGGTTTCTCTGCAGCCGTTTTTGTCTTCTCTACAGGAAAACGCACAAATGGTATGTACACAAAATAGAAAAGCATTGCACCTGCAAAATGAGGCGCCTGCCTGTGAACTTTTTATAGATAGATCGTTCATTTTACAAGTATGCAATAATCTGTTAGCAAATGCCGTCCGCTATGCCCGGACGTCCATTACATTGTCTTTTTCTTTACAGAACAAAGGACTGCTGATCATGGTATTGGATGACGGAAAAGGCTTTGATAAGAATATTGTACATAAGGTAACGAATCCGTATTTCACAGAAGAAGACCGTGCGGAACACTTTGGCCTTGGATTATATATCTGCAGGCTGCTCTGCGAACATCATGGCGGATATCTGAACATTGATAATACGCCGAGTGGGGCTATGGTATCTGCATTTTTCAAAATTCCCTCTTTGTAGATAAAAAGTTGAAATTTACGCGTTATACTCGTCATAAAAACATAGGAAAGGAAGTTTGACATGGTTTTAAAAACAGTTGGGCTGACCAAACAATTTGGCGGGAAGACAGCCGTAAATGATTTGAACATTACTTTATCAAATGGTGTTTATGGACTATTGGGGGCAAATGGCGCGGGGAAAACTACATTTATGAGACTGCTGTGCAATCTTCAAAAGCCTACTTCTGGAAGAATATTTTTGAATGGGAAAAACATTGCAGGGCTTGGAGAAAAGTATAGGAATCTTTTGGGATATCTGCCGCAGCATTTTGTGTATTACCCCGATTTTACCGCACTTGATTTTCTGCTGTATGTTGCAGCTCTAAAAGGAGTGGATGAAAAAGCGGCGCAAAAAAAATCAAACGAATTACTTGGAGAGGTAGGATTATCTGCAGAAAGCAGACATAAAATTAAAACCTTTTCCGGCGGTATGAAGCAGAGATTGGGAATTGCACAGGCAATGCTGAATAACCCGCGTATATTAATCTTAGACGAGCCGACAGCAGGGCTTGACCCTAAAGAGCGTGTCCGTTTTCGCAATCTGATCAGCGCATTTGCAAAAGATCGTATCGTAATCTTATCTACCCACATTGTTTCTGATGTAGAGTTTATTGCAGAGGATATCATTATGATGAAATCCGGTTCAATTATTCACTTTGGGAAACCACAGGAGATCACGTCTGAAATCAATGGGCAGGTGTGGGAGTGCATTGTTCCGTCGGCAAAGGCGGAGAAATACGCAGCAGCATTTAACACCAGCAATCTGCGCAATATGGACAATAACAAAACGGTTTTACGGATCATTGCAGATCATCCGCCTATGGCAGATGCTTCGCAGGTGCAGCCTAATTTGGAAGATTTGTATCTATTCTATTTCAAAGGAGGCACAGAAGAATGAAAAAACTAATTCAATTTGAATTACGAAAAATATTTTCAAAACGCCTGACACAGATTGCTTTGCTTTTTGTACTGCTTTTTTCTGCCATTTTGGGGTTTTCCAGCTATCAAAATAAATACGCATTTGATGGAGTGAGCAAGGAAGGGACAGGAAAAACAGCCGTAGAGATTGATAGGGAGATTGCTGCGAAATATGAGGGAGTATTGACAGATGAAAAAGTTCAGCAGATGATGAATGATTTTGCTAACCAAACGAACTTACATGGAATGAATGCTGCGTATCTCTATCATAACGCTATGCAGTCGGCAGTTTTTACGCGGTTTTCTGATATGAATGGAAACTGGAACGGTGTTCGTGTTTCGGATGTATTTGGCGGTGAAGAAGTCAGGATTGGTTATGTTGACGGCTGGCTTACAACGAGCCAGAACATGGTTAAAATTTTTTTCATTCTTTCGCTGGTTATTGTTATTATGACCGCGCCTGTTTTCTGTGGTGAATATGGTGGAGTGGATAATATTATCCTTACAAGTAGATATGGAAGGACGAAATGTGGGGCGGCGAAAGTGGGCGCTGGTTTGATTGCCGCATTTATAGTGACACTGGCAGTAGCTGCCGTCAATATTTTATTTGCATTTGTTTTATATGGAAGAGATGGATTGGATTGCAGCGTTCTTTTTGCGCCTATGCCATTTGATAATGGGTATATCCCTTTTAATATTACCTGTGGAACTTTACTTATATATCAAGTTTTGCTGGCTTTTACGGGAACAATGAGTGTTGCGGGAATTACGCTGCTAATCTCAGCTATCAGCAGGAATCAGATGGTGGCTCTGGTTGCTTCAGCGGCAGTGTACTTTTTCCCTGCTGTATTACCCATTTCGGAAAGTAATCCATTGTTTCGGTTTATAGGGCTTTTACCTATGTATCATGCACAATTTGTTTCTCTTATGTCAATAGAACAAATGGATAACGGCATATTATATGCAATATGGGTTATTCCGGCGGCATTTATTTTTATAGAAACAGGTGCTTTTGCTTCCTGTAGATTTTTTGCGAATCATCAAGTCACATAAAGAACGGGAGAAATAAATGAAATCACAAATACTATAATATTTCCTGCCAGGCAAAGGAATGCCAAGCTGGTGATAATTTTAATAAATCCAAGGTTACTTTCTTGTATATTTCAGGTATCTGAAATATAATAAATGCAGGAGGGATGGAAATGGATTATCTCACTGCTGCAGAGATTGCAAATAAATGGAAAGTGTCCAGCCGGATGGCTGCTTATTATTGTGAGGCCGGAAGGATAGAGGGTGCTGTAAAAAAAGGAAAGACCTGGTTTGTTCCGGCCGATGCCCCAAAACCTATGGATAGACGTTATTCCAGAGATATTATCAAAGCAAAGGAGAGTCAGGCGGCTGAAGATACACTTGCTGCAGTTGCCGCGGAATCGGCTGTTTATCATACGAAAGATATTTCTGAACATCTGGGGTTTACCCGTGAAACCCTGCGGTATTATGAGGAAATCGGACTTATCAAGCCGAAAAGAGGGCAGTATAGCAGATATCGTGAATTTGACTTGTTTGACATCTCCCGTCTGATGGCGATTGATTTCTATAAGAAACGGGGATTTTCACCAGTTGCCATCAAAGGAATACTAGAGGCAAAGCCAGAGGAATATGCCGAAAAGCTTCAGCAACAGTCAGACAGCCTGCAGGCTCAGATAGACCGGCTTTCTCAGATGCAGAAGCGTCTGAAGGAGACACAGCGTTTTTATCAGGATTTTTCCGAGAATATCGGGAAGCTTGAGATCCGGGAACTACCGCTTTATTATGTGGCAGAGCGGTTTCCTTCCGTAGCTTCCTTTGGAGAGTACAGGGATAAAGTGCTGCGGTTTCTCAACGTGGAGAATGAGGATATTCTTTCAAGCATGGTTCGGACGCTTACTTTTGATGAAACAGGTTACAAAGGCTCAGAAATGTATGTAGTAAAACTTGCCGGAAAAGTAGAACATGAGAAGCAAAATGTTTATCTGGAGCATGGGAAATGCCTGTATACTACATTGCTTGCAGATAATAATGACACTTCGGTTCCAGAAAAGATGTTTTCTCTGTGCCATGCATGGGCAAAAGAAAATCAGGCAGCGTTTCGCGGTATGGTGTATATTTTTGTCCGTATGGCGATGCCAAATGAGGATATAGACAAACACATTTACGAAGTATGGGTTCCTCTAAAATAAATTACACTTCTCTCTTGACTTGGGGGATTCCACCGGCTTTACAGTATTATTTGCAGGGCCGGTGTTTTTTTGGCCCTATTGAATAGAAGGGAGAAAAAGGATGCGGCTGTTAATTATCAATACATTGCCTAAGGATCATCTGCTGGCAGAAAAAGCAATATGTCGCCTGGAGGAAAAGACGGCGGAGTGTAAGACATTTTATATAGAAGATATGAAGATAACACCTTGTATTGGCTGCAATGCCTGTTGGTTAAAAACACCTGGTATTTGCGCTGTCAAAGATGATTACGAACAAATCCTGAAGGCTTACCTGCAATATGATGTTACTGTGTTCATTTCTGCTACGGCGCTGGGATTTGTCGATTATAAAATGAAACATGTAATAGACCGGATACTGCCTATGGCGACCATGTATACCAGAATCGAAAACGGGCAGACACGCCATGTTCCACGCTATAAGAAAGAATTTCGGTTCGGGCTTCTATATGCGGGAAAGGGAAACCAGGATTATTTAACACACTGGATGAATCGGTTTTGCCTGAACTTTCATGGAATCAGTCTGGGCGCATTTCCGGTTGAAGCGTGGGAGGAGGTGTGCGCATGCATTTCGTGATAATCAGCGGCGCTGCCCGTACCCAGTCTAAGAGCAATACAGCGAAGATTATTGCGGCCTTTTGCGAGGGCCTGCATAACTGTGGGAATACATCGGAGACTTGGTATCTCTCAGACCGGAAACAGTGGAAGAGTGCAAAGACTGCTTTTGAAGAAAATGAGAATATCCTGTTCGCTTTGCCGCTTTATGTGGAGAATGTGCCGGGGATCATGCTGGAGTTTTTAGCGGGCTTATATGCAAAGGAACGACCGGGAACCCGGATTTCCTTTCTCCTGCAGGGAGGATTTCCGGAAGTATCGCAGGGGCGATGCTGTGAAGAATTCTTAAATACACTGCCGGCGCAGCTGGGATGTGGATATGGCGGAACGTTTATCAAAGGAGATATGTTCGGTCTCAGTCTGCTGGGGGAGAAGATAGAGGCAAAGCTGCTGCAGCCATTTATTGAGATTGGACGGCAATTTGGAGAGAATGGTGTTTTCCGGCCAGAAATCATAGAGGCATACTCCACACCGGAATATCTTTCGGAGAAACAGATCCGCATGGCAAATGGCCCGCTCCGGTATGTGCAAAGGTTTGCAATGCGGTATTTTGCCAAACGGCTTGGGTGCAGGACGAAGTTGGATGCAAAGCCGTTCTGTGAGAAAGAAGAATAAGGGATACGGGAGGAAACGAGATGAAATTAAACAACATAGAGCGCAAATCAATTCTGTTATTCCTGTTTTATTCTTTCCTCATCGCATGGGGAACAGAAGCTGTATTGATTCTGCTGTATCATTTTCAGCTGATCCGTGGAAATGCTGCACAGATATTACATTTTGCGGTTATCGGATTTGGCGCAGGTATGGCTCCGGCATATGCAGCGTTTATCATTGAGAGAAAATATAGCCGGGCTACTGTGAAAGGTTTTATCAAAAGAATTTTTAAAACCGAGAATAGCAGGAGAAGCATATTTGTCCTTATCCTTTTGGCTTTCGTTCAGTTTTGTGCCTGTATTTTGCAGGAAGAATACTCCGGGAATCCGTGGTATATGTTTATCCTGTTTATGCCGATGATGATTCTGGGCGGTGGCTTGGAAGAGATCGGCTGGCAAGGTGTTTTTCAGCCTTTACTGCAGAAGAAATTTCCCTTTCTTATTGCGGCTTTAATTGAAGGAGTTATATGGAGTATATGGCATCTGCCTCTGTGGCTGGTTCCAAACACAGCACAAAGCGCTTATCATTTTATAGCATTTACACTTTTTTGTGTTACATTAGGAATCACCTTAGCAGCAGCGCACAAAATTACAAAAAGTATATGGGTTTCTGTACTGCTTCATGCATGGTCCAATACTGTTTTAGGAGGGATGTATACCTTAACTTCCTTGTGCGGGTTTCCGAGTACAAAGACTTGGATAGTAAATCTGTTACAGATAGCGGTGATTATGTTTATATTGGCTGTATTCTTTCGGAAAGAGTCTGCTTGATGGAGACCGGTTTAAAAATGCCAAAAAAAGTCGAGACTAATTATTAGGAGAATGCTATACTGCAGACAGAAAATCTAAGAAAGGGGAACAGATATGCCGCATCAGGACCATATTATTATAAAGGGATTGTGCCAGAATAATCTGAAAAATATCTCGCTTGAAATCCCAAAAGAAAAAATTGTTGTATTTACCGGAGTCTCCGGTTCCGGAAAATCAAGTATTGTATTTGATACGATTGCCGCAGAGAGCCAGAGACAGATGAATGAAACGTATACAGCCTATATCCGGGGAAGGCTCCCGAAGTTTGAGAAGCCGAAAGCAGAAAAGATTGAAAATCTGTCTGCATCGGTCATCATTGACCAGGACAGGCTTGGAGGGAACGCCCGGTCTACCGTAGGAACGATCAGCGATATGTATTCTGCCCTGCGACTTCTGTATTCGCGTATCGGAGAACCGCATGTCGGTACACCTTCTTATTTTTCCTTCAACAGTCCAAACGGAATGTGCCCTGAATGTTTTGGAATCGGTAAGGTGATGAAGCTTGACATATTGCCGCTGATTGCGGAAGATAAAAGCTGGAATGAGGGCATGGTGGATCTTCCCACATTTCATGTAAATAACTGGTATTGGAAACAGTATGTCGGAAGCGGATTATTCGACCCGGACAAAAAATGGCGTGATTACACAGAAGAGGAACGGAATCTCTTATTGTATGGAGCCAGGGAGCAGGGCGGGGAGCGTGTGTCGAAGCAGGTGGAAGGAATCCACAATATGATGAGCCGGCTGCTCCTGAAACGTGACAATTCGGATATGGGCGAAACGTCTATGAAGCGTCTGGCAAATTATGTGCATCCCCTGGAATGTCCGAGCTGCCATGGGAAACGCCTGAATTCTGCAGCGCTTTCCAGTAAAGTCGCGGGTTACAGCATTAACGAGATGTGTGAGATGGAGCTAACCAGGCTTCGGGAGGTTTTGGAAACCGTTACAGATCCGAGGGGCAGGACGGTTGCGGAAGGGTTGGTTACAACCCTGACTCGGATGATCGACATCGGCCTTCCTTATCTTTCCCTGAACCGGGAGTCCGCCACTTTGTCAGGCGGTGAGGCACAGCGCCTCAAGCTTGTGCGCTATATGGGGAGTGCGCTTACCGGAATGACTTATATTTTTGATGAACCGAGTACCGGAATGCATCCGCGGGATGTCCACCGGATGACAAAGCTGCTGTTGTCTCTGCGGGATAAGGGGAATAGTGTTCTGGTGGTGGAGCATGACAAGGATGTGATTTCTATTGCAGATGAAGTGATTGATATCGGACCGCTGGCAGGAAGAAAGGGAGGAGAAATCCTCTATCAGGGAAGCTATGACGGACTTCTTGATTCCGGCACTCTGACAGGTAATGCTATGAAAGCACGGATACCGCTGAAAGAAGTGACCAGAAAGCCGGAAGGATTCCTTTCAGTCCAAAATGCAGATATCCATAACCTGAAAGATGTTTCTGTAGATATTCCATTGCATGTATTGGCCGCTGTGACCGGCGTGGCTGGTTCAGGAAAGAGTTCGCTGATCCGCGATGTGTTTGCAAAGCAGTATGAGGACAGGGTGATTTTAGTAGACCAGTCTCCGGTGACGGCCACAGGGCGCTCTACTCCTGCCACATTTTTAGGTTTTTTTGACGACATCCGTAAGCTGCTTGCGAAAGAAAACGGTGTCGGCGCAGGTTTATTTTCTTTTAACAGTAAAGGTGCATGTCCGGTCTGTAAAGGGCGGGGAGCGATTGTAACGGAATTGGTTTTTATGGACCCGGTGACGACTGCCTGTGAGGCATGCGGCGGCAGCCGGTACAGTGAAGAAGCTCTTTCCTATTCTTATCATGGGAAAAATATAGTGGATATTCTGGATATGAATGCAGAGGAAGCGGAAGAGTTCTTTTCCGGCTGTCCAAAGATCCGCAAGGCTGTACATGCCATGGTGGAGGTCGGGTTATCGTATCTTTCGCTTGGCCAGCCTTTGTCTACTTTATCCGGCGGAGAACGCCAGAGAGTGAAACTGGCAAAATATCTGGATAAGAAGGGCAATGTTTATGTATTGGACGAACCGACAACAGGGCTTCACGCCTCGGATGTAAGGACAATCATGAAGCTTCTGGATAATTTCGTAAAGCGGGGCAATACGGTAATCGTGATTGAGCACAATATGGATGTGGTGAAGCTTGCGGATTATGTGATTGACATCGGCCCGGATGGCGGGACATCCGGAGGAGAGGTCGTCTTTACCGGAACTCCGTCAGAGATGGCTGAACATGGAAAAACCATTACGGCAGAATATTTACGGAAATCTCTGCAGTAAAATTTAGGAGGGTAGCATGAACGAACAAATAGAGGCTGTCCAGAGGATGCAGGAATATATTGAGGGACATTTAGAAGAAGAGCTTACACTGACAGAGCTTTCGGAGGTTTCCCTCTATTCTCCCTGGCATTCCTACCGGCTGTTTAAGAATTATCTGGAGGCAACTCCGGCGGAATATATTCGGAAACTGCGTCTTTCCCGTTCCGCTATGCGTCTGAAACAGGAGCAATGCCTTGTTGCAGAGGCTGCTTATGAATGTGGTTTTGGAAGTGTAGACGGATATACCCGTGCTTTTTACAAAGAATTCGGCTGCAATCCGGGAGAATATGTAAAGGATCCGGTTCCGATTGCGCTTTTTATCCCTTATGGTGTGAAATTCAAAGAATTAAGGAAGGATGTTGTTGATATGGAAAATTTACAGAGTGTTTTTGTACAGGTAATCCGAAAGCCAGAGCGCAAGGCGATCATCAAGAGGGGAATTTCTGCAGAGGATTATTTTGATTACTGCAGCGAGGTAAGCTGTGACATATGGGGCATTCTTATGAGCATGGATTCCCTCTGCGGGGAGCCTGTCTGCCTCTGGTTGCCCGAAAGCTATAAGACGCCGGGCACATCTACTTATGTGCAGGGTGTGGAAGTGGAGTCAGGTTATGCGGGGGAAATACCGGAGGGGTTTGATATCATTTCCTTGCCTGCTTCGGAGTATCTGGTTTTCCAGGGGGAGCCGTTCAGGGAAGAGGATTATTCTCAGGCAATCCTGTCCGTACAGTATTCTATGAACCAGTATGATCCGGCGGTGATTGGCTATGAATGGGATGACAGAAGCCCGCGTATCCAGCTGGAACCGCGGGGAGAACGGGGATATATTGAATTGCGCGCAATTAAAGCAATTAAGGGGTATCCTCAGAAATCGGCTGAACGGACATAAATCAATAGAATAAGAATAAAAATAAAAATGAAAGCCGAGGTGTTTAGTCACCCCGGTTTTTATATTTCCGTATGTATGATTGTGTCTGCGTTTTCAAACATGCCAAAAAAAGTCGAGAAGATATTTACGGGTAATGCTATACTGCAATCTGAAAACAGGAATAAGAAAGGAGATAAAAATGGGAAAAGCGAAAGAAGCCATCAGAGTAAGCGGCCTTACAAAAATTTATAACGGGAAAAAGGTATTGGACGGCTTGAATCTTTCCGTTAAGAATGGCACAGTCTTTGGGCTGCTGGGAGCAAATGGAGCAGGGAAAAGTACAACGATTGAATGTATCTTAGGAACCAGGCGGACCGAACAAGGGACAGCGCTTGTATTGGGACGTGACCCAGGAAAAGAACGCCGGGCACTGTTCCAAAAGGTAGGCGTCCAGTTCCAGGAAGGAGATTATCAGCCGGAGATTAAGGTTTCCGAGATATGCGAGGAAATCGCATGTCTATATGATAATCCGGCTGACTGGAGGGAGCTCTGTGAGCGGTTCGGAATCGGAGACAAGCAAAAGAATGCGGTAAAAAGTCTGTCCGGAGGTGAACGACAGAGGCTGTTTATTGTCCTGGCACTTATCCCGTCGCCAGAGCTGGTATTCTTAGACGAGCTGACAACTGGGCTTGATGCCAAGGCAAGGCGGACGGTATGGAAGATTCTGGAAGAGCTAAAAATGCAGGGGCTGACTATATTCCTCACTTCGCATTTTATGGATGAGGTGGAAGCGCTCTGTGATGAGATCTGTATCCTGAAGAAAGGGAAACCAGTATTTTGCGGCACCGTAGAGCAGGCAAAAGAACAGAGCGGATGTGAAAAATTTGAGGACGCTTATTTAGAATTTTCAGATGAGGAGGCAGATGTATGAGGACATTTACAAAGCTTTTGAAAACAGAACTGAAATTGAATATACGAAACATGAATATGGTTATTTTTGCGGTAATTATGCCGGTAGTGGTGTTGGCCGTCCTTGGAATTATTTACCAGTCCAAGCCGGCTTTTCCCGGAGCAGAATATACATTTCTGGAACAGTCTATGAGTGCGGTGTGTACGATTTCAATCTGTGCCGGGGGCCTTATGGGTCTGCCGATTGTGGTATCGGAATACCGGGAACGTAAAATCCTGAAACGTTTTCAGGTGACTCCTGTAAGCCCGGTTATGTTGCTGGTGGTAGAATTTACGATTTATGTATTATATGCTCTTGCTTCTATGGTTCTTCTCTTCCCGGCAGCCGCCTGCTTCTGGGGAGTGGCTCTTCGCGGGAGCTGGCCTGCATTTATTGGGAGCTGGCTTCTTACATTGGTTTCTACCTTAAGTATCGGTATGATGGTAGGCGGGATTGCAAAAGACACGAAAATAGCCAGTGTGATAGCCAGCGTCCTGTATTTTCCAATGCTGATATTCTCAGGGGCAACCGTTCCGCTTGAGGTTATGCCGGGGATGATGCAGAAGATTGTCAGATTGTTCCCTCTGACACAGGGGATACAGCTTATGAAATCGGCTTCGCTTGGACTGCCGGCGGGGAATCTGTGGCAGCCGGTATTGGTTATGGTAGTTGTTACCATTGTTTGCATGGGAATTGCGGTGAAATGTTTTAAGTGGGAATAAGGGAGCTGCGTATAAATGAAAGCCATTTGTGGAAAAATAAAGGTATCTTTCTATGGAGGGCAGAAGATATGCGCAATTATTTTTACGGCTGGTATTTTAAATGCCAGTCGGAAACCCAGACCTTGTCAATCATCCCTGCGGTTCACAGGTCAGGACAAAAGAAATCTTGTTCCATTCAGGTCATTACGGAGAATCATGCGTGGAACGTTGATTATCCTGCTGCGGCATTCCACCGGACAGGAAAGGATATTTGGATCGGAAGGAGTCGCTTTGGAGAGAGGGGGATTCTTCTGGCAGTACATACGCCAAAGCTGGATATAAGCGGAGAATTGAGGTTTGGCTCCCTTTTTCCTTTGAAATATGACATCATGGGGCCGTTTTCCATATTTCCTTTCCTGGAATGCCGGCATAGTGTGCGGAGTATGCGGCATTTGGTCTATGGAAGGATGAAGGTGAATGGGAAGGAATATCTGTTTCAGAATGCAGTGGGATACTGGGAGGGAGACGAAGGACATTCTTTTCCCAGGGAATATGCGTGGACGCAATGCAGCTTTCCGGGAGGCTCGCTGATGCTGGCTGTGGCAGATGTCCCGGTTGCCGGCTTTCATTTTCGGGGCATCATTGGTGTTGTGCTGTGGAAGGGCAGAGAATACCGGCTGGCAACTTATCTGGGGGCAAAAGCGGTGCAGGTTCGGAATGGGAGGCTTCGGATTGTGCAGGGGAATCTGGAATTAGAAGCCAGGCTGTTAGAAAAGGTCAGAAGCCCTCTGAATGCTCCGGCTAATGGGGATATGGTAAGGACGATTCATGAAAATGCGGCCTGCCGGGCATTTTACAGATTCCGAAAAGGAGAATACCCTATCTTTTCTTTTACGACGGACAGGGCTTCTTTTGAATATGAATTATTGGAGTAAATGTTATTACAGTGTTTATAAATTAATTATAATGAATTCTTATTAGTCTCATATAAAATTGATTTGCCAGCGGACATTCTCGTTGGCAATTTTGCGTTTTGCACTTTTTGAATGCAGATTGCTTCGGAAG
>VSNK01000429.1 GCA_009774255.1 Faecalicatena sp. | reverse complement strand
CTGGTCAGGCAATTTGAAAAGCCCGTAAACACGGGGCTGGGGGCACTTTTTCCTAGAAATATATATTCTACGAAAATTGGCGGGGAAAATCAGGTATTCCGGAATGCCGGGAAATTGGTGTTAAACAGCAGGAATTTGGTAGGAATTCCGAAAGACCAGAATCAGGATGCGCTTATCGGGAATGAGGGGCGCGGAAAGAACTTTTATACCTGTTCAGGAAAGGTGGACACAGATTGCCGGATAAGATATGCAAGACCATTCACCAGTACAATAAAGAGCCGGTCCCGAAGGGGGATATGCAAAAGCTCCTGGAGATCGCTGAAGATTACAAAACGGTGAAAAATTATGTATATGATCGTTTCGGCGGCATTGGCAGCCTGTCAAAAATCTATCCGGGGTATACGGTGCAGAATGAGATGACCAAAAGCGGCCTCCGCGCACAGCTGGGGATGCCGTCGGTATATTTCTACCTTGCGGTTTTTGATGCGCTGGGAGATATCAAGAGCCAGTGGACGAGGACAAAATCCAAATTGCAGAAGCTCCTTGCCGCGAACCAGAATCTGACGCCGGAGGAGAAGCATTATCTCCGTTTTATTCTGAAGGTCAGCAATGCCTTTGGGGCGGTGCTGAATGGGGAGCCTGTTAAGCTGCAGAAGGAACTGCAGATGAAGTATGAGGAAATCGTGCCCCAGGCAGATACGAAAAAGCTGCACCGGTATCTGTGCAGGCAGGTCAGGAAGTACCATGTAAAACAGCATACGGAGCAGGCAACCGGATTTTCGATTGCGGAGAGGGCATACCGTTACGCGGACGATGGGATTTATATTTCTACAAAAGAAAAAAGGAAGCGGATATTTATCCGTCTGACAGATCACAACCAGTACCAGTCCCAACTGTATGTCAAACTGTATCCGGGAGAGAACCGGATCGAGATTAAAGTCCCGGTGGAGGTCATGGTGCGCAAATACGCAGAGTATACGGGGCAGGTCGGGATTGCGATGGGGTTTTATACCATGCTTACGACAGATCAGGGACACCATTATGGGGAAGAGATTGGAACCTATCAGACAGAGTATGCGGACTGGATCCGTGTGCAGACAGGGAAATATAACAAAAACAGAGTCGACAATCCGGGCCGTAAGAAATATTATGCCCAAAAGGCAAGGTATCAGGAGAGGCTCCACAGCTATATCAATCAGGAACTAAACCGCTTCCTCCGCACGGAACAGCCGGAGACAATTTATCTTGTAAAGCCTCCCAAACCACAGGCAGGGGGAGTAAACCGGGAAATCAACCACTCCATTACCATGTGGCAGAGGGGATACATCAGGAAACGGCTGCAGCAAAAATGTGGGGAGCGTTCGGTTGAGATTATAGAAGTAATTGGAAAAAATATCAGTAAGGAATGCAGCAATTGCGGTGCGATGGGAAGCAAGAACAATGGAAATTTCTGCTGTCCCGCATGTGGTTTTTGTGAAGAGGAAAAAACAAATACCGCCCGCAATGTCAGGAAAAGAGGACAGGGTGGGGGTGTGCTGCATGAAAGAGGTCATAAGGAAGCATCAGGAAAGAATGTTACAGACTGACAACAAGGGAGAGACTTGTATTGTAATTTTATTTCCGGATGGTTCCTGAGAACAGCCATTTGGATAAATTCTGGTGATGAGCCTGGATTTTACCGGAAGGAACGGGATATCTGCTGTTTTATATGAGGCGGAACCGTCCGGAGGACTAAAGGGTGTTGTTCGTGATATAAAAATGTTCCAACCGTGCAGGTGGAATTATACGGCATTAGAAGGCAGGGAATGAGGAATCCTCAGACAGACTGCGTATTGGGTATGCCAGGACCTTGTGAACATGTCTGGAGAAACGTGTTAAGGCACGGAAGTTACCAGCCTTTGACTGATGACAGGTTAAGGGTAAGCGCACTGATGCGCGCAGGTTATCAGCCTACGGCTGGTGATAAATTAAAGTGGAAGTGCACTGATGCACAACATAGGTCATCAGCCTCTGGCTGGTGATAAGGCATGACGTAGCGGGGAGCGAAGCGGAGGATTCCGCATCATCAAAGGGATTGTAAGATCCGTATAAGATGACCAATGTACCTTATTTTGTAATGAATGAAATCATTCATGTAGGAAAGAAAACAGAAAAGTGAGTGTATCTGAAAATGGGACAGATACGAGAGGAAGAATAGTAAGGAGATTCGTTCTATGAGCCGTGCGCTGAGGAAGCAGATGTTTACGATGCTGAATTTACTGGAAAAGGCGAACAGAATACTGAAAGTAAATCTGACCGCAAAGTATGTGAACGGCGAGGAAATCAGCCAGCTTCTGTCCGAGTGCCAGGAAACAGCGATTGCTATGGGTAATGAACTGGAAATGATTTACGGCGAAGGGACGGCAACGGTTCATAAACTGGAGGAATACTGCGAAAGCCTGTACCAGATGACACAGGTATTACATAACCCGGAGGAACGGCGTACCGTACTGCGGAACCTGACCGGACAGGTCAAACAGACAGGAAAATTGCTTGGCGGGCAGATACCGGACCGGCGGGAAGTGGTTTTTCTTCCGTATAAAGCGTCCATGTGGGATTCGCTGGAAAGTGTCTGGAAGGCAGCGGAGGAGGATGAGGACTGCGATGTGTACGTCGTTCCAATTCCTTATTATGACCGCAATCCGGATGGGACATTCAGTAAATATCATTACGAAGGCGATGAAATGCCGGACTATGTGCCGGTGACGCATTATGAAAATTATGATATCCAGAAACGCTGGCCGGATATGGTATTTATCCATAATCCTTATGACCAGTATAACTATGTAACCAGCGTAGATCCGAGGTTCTATTCTACGGAATTGAAGAAACGCACAGATATGCTGGTGTACATTCCATACTTCGTGCTGGGCGAAGTGGATCCGGAGGATGATCAGGCCGTGGAAGGAATGGCACACTTCTGCACTGTATCGGGAGTGCTGAATGCGGATAAGGTGATCGTTCAGTCCGAGAATATGCGGAAAGCTTACATAAAGGTGCTGACGAAGGCATGTGGGGAAGAGACGAGGGAACACTGGGAACAGACAATCCTGGGGATTGGTTCTCCAAAATTCGATAAAGTACAGGGGACAACAAGGGAAGGCCTGGAGATACCGGAAAAATGGTTGAAGATTATCCAAAAGCCAAGCGGGGAATGGAAGAAGATTATTTTGTATAACACCAGCGTCAGCGCATTGCTGGAACATC
>VSNK01000428.1 GCA_009774255.1 Faecalicatena sp. | reverse complement strand
GGCAGATCACCCGGCAGGAGAGAAGACACTAGAAGAGGCGGATAGCTTGGCAGGGGAGGGAACATCAGAAGCGGCAGATCACCCGGCGGGAGAGAGAAACACAGAAGAAGAAATACCCGATGAAGGGACGAATGAAAATATAGAAACGATAGGAAATGCGGAAAATCAGGAGCCGGCGAAAACGGAAAAACAAAAGTCAGAAAATAAAAATCAGGAAAATGGAAATAAAAAAGCGGAAGGAGCACTTGTCGTTCTGGATGCCGGGCACGGCGGTTTTGATCCTGGAAAGATCGGGATAAACGGGGCTCTGGAAAAAGACGTCAATTTAATTGTCACCCAAAAAGTAAAAAAATACCTGGAAGACATGGGAGCCCGAGTGATTATGACCAGAGAAAATGGGGGAGAGCTTGCGGACTCAAAAGTAGAAGATTTAAAAGCGAGGGTCACCTCAATTAATGAGAACGCTCCTTCGATTGCTGTGAGCATCCATCAGAACAGTTACTCACAGGAAAGCATCCACGGAGCTCAGGTATTTTATTATACTCATTCGAAGACTGGCGAGCAGGCCGCGAAAATACTACAGGAGGCAATGCTTGAGGTGGATCCGGATAACACAAGGCAGGCAAAGGCAAATGATACATATTATCTTTTGAAAAAGACAAAGGAGACAACAGTGATCGTAGAATGCGGGTTTTTAAGCAATCAGAGGGAGGCTGACCTGCTCATTTCGGACGAATATCAAGAAAAAATGGCCGCGGCAATAGCAAAAGGAATTCAAGAGTATCTTTCATCTTTTACTTTGTGACATTTGGTGTTATAATAGAATCTGCTGAAATGTCAATTACTGGAAGGAAAAAGTAAATTATCCAACTGTACGGTCAGAGTGCGGCCGTACAGTTGGAAAATCGTAACTACGGAAAATCTTTAATTCTATGGGGTGATACCTGTGAAGACGATCATAAAGAAAATAGACGCGAATAACATTGATATGCGGGTCATACAGGAGGCGGGTTCCATTCTGAAAAAGGGCGGACTTGTGGCATTTCCGACGGAAACCGTATATGGGTTAGGAGCCAATGCTCTGGACGAAGAGGCTGCGAAAAAGACTTATGCGGCAAAGGGCAGACCATCGGACAACCCTCTTATCGTACACATTGCGGATGTACAGGCATTGGAAGAGATTGCGGTCAACATTCCCGCAGAGGTAGAGGAACTGGCAGAGAATTTTTGGCCTGGGCCGCTGACACTGATTCTGGAAAAAAGTCCTGTGGTTCCCTATGGAACGACCGGCGGGCTGGATACGGTTGCGGTTCGGATGCCAAGCAGCCTGGTTGCGCGGGAACTGATTCTGGCTTCCGGGGGCTATATATCCGGACCAAGCGCCAATCTGTCAGGACGGCCCAGTCCGACAATAGCGGAGCATGTCCGCCAGGATCTGGAAGGAAAGATTCCCATGATCCTGGACGGCGGAAGCGTTGAGATCGGTCTGGAATCTACGATTCTCGATATGACGGTGAGTCCTCCGATGATTCTCCGTCCGGGCGCCATTACTCTGGACATGCTGGAAGCAGTGATCGGAGATGTCAGTGTGGATCAGACAATTTTGGGAAATGAAAGCGATATACCTCCGAAAGCGCCGGGAATGAAGTACCGCCATTACGCGCCGAAGGCAAAGCTCGTTATTGTAGAAGGAAATATCCGGGAAGAGACTCTGGCGATTCGGCAGCTCGCATATGAGGCAGTGCGGGAGGGAAAAAAGGTTGGAATCATAGCTTCCGGTGAAACCGCGGATTTCTATACGAACGGGCTGGTAAAAAATATTGGCTCCCGGGAAAACGAAAAAATGATTGCTAAAAATTTATATGCGATACTCCGGGAATTCGACGATGAAAAAGTGGACGAGATCTACAGTGAGTCCTTCACCAGACGGGGAATGGGAAGGGCGATCATGAACCGCCTCGAAAAGGCGGCAGGTCACCTGCTGATTTCTGCGGCAGCGGTGGTGAAGCGGCAGCGGTTCCACCGGATTGTATTTGTCAGCCAGTCAGATACCTGCCGGGGGCCGATGGCAGCGGAACTGCTCCGCCAAAAGGAACTGAAGCAGGAATATGTCATTGATTCGAGAGGCATGGTCGTTCTCTTTCCGGAGCCTGCCAACCAAAAAGCGGAGGCCGTAATGAAGAGTATACAGCTTACTCTGGCAGAGCATACGGCACACGCATTTTCGGAATCAGAGATCGGAGAAGACATCCTGATCCTGACCTTTGAGGAAAAGCAGAAGGAAAAGCTGATCTCAGAATATGGAAATTCGGAAAATATCTATACATTATATGAGTTTATCGGGGAAGAATCCGAGTTAGAGAGTCCTTATGGGAAACCTCTGCAGGCGTATGGAGAATGTCTCGAAAAGATTGCCAAGTCAATTGAAAAGTTGACAGAAGAACTAAATTCATTTATTTAGGAACTGTAGGAAAATAACTTGTACAGATATACAGTTCTTTATAAGCGGGAATCACCCGTAAGGAGGTATGTGAAATGTCCGGAAAAAGAAAAGATTATCTTTCATGGGATGAATATTTTATGGGAGTAGCCATGCTCTCAGGGATGCGCTCTAAGGATCCCGGTACGCAGGTCGGCTGCTGTATTGTGAGCCAGGACAATAAGATCTTGTCAATGGGGTATAACGGATTCCCGACCGGCTGCTCGGATGATGACTTCCCATGGGAAAGAGAAGGGGAAGATCCGCTGGATACAAAGTATGTATACTCTACTCACAGTGAATTGAATGCTATTTTGAATTACAGCGGAGGGAGCCTTGCCGGAGCACGCCTCTATGTCTCCTTGTTTCCATGCAACGAATGCGCCAAAGCTATCATACAGTGCGGAATCCGGGAGGTGATCTATGCGGAGGACAAATATTCCGACACGGCCAGCGTCATTGCGTCCAAACGTATGATGGATGCGGCAGGTGTAAAATATCATCATTATCAGAAAACGGAACGTGAGATTACAATAAGACTGTAGCAGAGAAAAACATTGCTAGTACATCATTGCATTAATCTTGAAGTAATAGTGCTCGATATTCGTGTCAGCTGTGCGTCTGCTAACCGACGGTGTAGTGGGCTACATCTAGGTTAGCAGGCGTGCAGATGGCGCGGATAGCGAGTGCTGATTACTCAAGGATTAATGCAATGATGTACTAGTATAACCCACGATAATTACCGCTACCTTACACGCAGGATAAATTTTCATGTGCAAGGAAGCTGAATGAGGCGA
>VSNK01000427.1 GCA_009774255.1 Faecalicatena sp. | reverse complement strand
CAGATACCGTACCTTGCCACAGGAGCAGTCATTCCGCCAAATCGGGAATTCATGGCAGTGCTGGGTGACCAGAAGCACGGAACAAACATCGAAGCGCCGCTTTCTACCATTGAGGAAGCAATGACAAATGTACTCCGGAAGAACCAGCCAAGGCAGGGCGAGGTGAATTATAAGTTCATAGGGCAGATCAACAGACGTGTGCTGTTTGAAGAAATCATTGAGGAAGCAAGGCTCAGGCAGACCGCGACTGGAAGAAATCCGTTTGAAATGGCGTAGAAAACCTGCAGCAAAATGATACTTGATTGATACTCAAAATAGAAGCAAATGGGATAAATGAGTTGAAAACTTGCATAATCACCACGTAAAAAACAGGAAAAACAATGTTTTTACGTGGTGATAAAGTGAGAGACATTTTTACTGGACTTTGATTCAACAAGCCCGAAAGCCTATGTTTAGAAGGCTTCCGGGCTTGCTTTTTAATCACTCACGGGTCTGATTCCCCGCAGCTTGCTACGTTTTACAAAAATGCCGAGCGAAGCGAGGCCCAGGCTAATACCCCGCAGCTTGCTGCGGGGAAGTTTATTGAAAAGATGATAAAACAATTTAGAAAAGAAGCGGGATTCCGGCAAGAGGATATGGCAAAAGAATTGGGTGTAAGCAGGCAGACGATAATAGCAATTGAGAACGACAAATACAACCCGACTCTTGAACTTGCAATGAAAGTTGCTAAATTGCTGAACCGCCATGTAGAAGATATATTCTTTTTAGAAGATTAAGTTGTAACTACTCAGAAAATTATAATAGGAAATTGCGCTGAGGCACAAGCAGGAGGTGTGATATATGGTTCATTCAAATGATCGTAAGTTATGTCTGAGCGGCTGGCTTAAACAGAATAATAAAACGGAATATGATACTCCGTTAAAACTCCAAAAGTTTCTGCTTTTATATGAAGCTTTCGCAAAGGCATCGGGGGAGAGTCCGGATTTCAGTCATTTGCGTGGATATAAAAGAGGACCCGTTTTCAGCAATGTATGGGGAGACTATACCAAAGAAAAAGAGGCTTTCAATAAGGCTGCTGATGAAAGCTATAGGTCCGGCCGATTTGCGATCAATGAAGAGCGTGCAAAAAAATGTGCGTTTGTTGTCCGGATTTTGTCGGAAAATGAGCTGTCTGAGCTGACGCATCCCATGAACCTCTGGAAATCCAAAGAGGACAGGATAATGAAAGGGGAGTATCAGGTTGACCTTGAAGAAAAAGATTTTAACGAGGATGACCGGAAGCTGATTGCTTCGCTTGATAAAATGTATCCTATAGAATTGATTGAGAATTCAGAAGTGGTCAACATTGATAATCATTACTTTATTTTTAAAAAGAGCGATGTACAAAAGCTTACGGAAGCGCATTTCGATACACTTTTTAACTTGTCCGAAAATGAACAGTTATTTAATCCTGTATACGCAGATATAGATGAAGAAGGGAGACTGGTTATTGATTAATACAAAAGATGTGATACGAATGAAGATTCCTTATCCAAGCATAAGTGATAAACTGGCAGTCAGTTCACATATGTATATATGTAAGCAATCAGATTAAGCTTTGTGAATTTATAAAATGCCAGACGCTAAAGCCTTATATGCTTTCAAGAAAAATGTTTAAGCATTATGTTGACGAAGAAGCCGATGCATCCAGAAACCCTTTCCAAAGAACAACTCGGATAGACTGTGATAAAATATTTACAACAGAAAAAGTGCTTTATAATGACCGACTAAAAACGACAATCAGGCCGGATGTCTGCCAGGAGCTATTTGAAGAAGTGATGGAAGAACTAAATTCAGATGGTTATGAGGAGATTCCTATGAATGAAGAAGAACTGGTGGGCATTAACTCATTGATCGTAAAAAGAGATTAAAGTTCTTCTTATTAGAAACGGTGCATGCATAGGCCAAAGAACTTCGGCGATGCCCGTAGTGGCGCAGTGGCATGATCGGAGGATGAACATCAGGACAAAAGTTCTTCTATACTTTCATTACACTTATAGCAGGAAGGAGCAATACGGTTATGGGAATATATCTGAATCCCGGTAATGCAAGTTTTCAATCTATCAGGAAAGGAATATATATTGATAAATCAGAGCTTATATCTTTTGTCAATGCAAAGCTTGGAACCAAAGAAAAGTTAATATGTGTCAGCAGGCCTCGAAGATTCGGCAAGTCATTTGCTGCTCAGATGTTATGTGCATATTATGATAAAAGCTGTGATTCAAGGAGTCTTTTTCTTGATTTGATGATTGCTTCCGATACGGATTTCAGTATATATCTTAACCAGTTTAATGTGCTGTACCTCGATATGACATGGTTTCTTGTCAATTCCGGCGATATAAAAGATACGGTCAGAAATCTTCAGCAGGAGATCATCAAGGAATTAAAGATATACTACTCTGAGTATATTGCTTTGGATGTTACTACGCTGCCTATGGTTCTCTCGAAGATTAATCAGGCAACAGGAGAGAAATCCGTACTCTGTGTACTGCTGCAAGCCTTGACTTTGAAGAAGTGTAGAATTGGTATGACGGTTATATTCTGGGAGAGAATCTTCATATATACAGTCCCAAGTCCGTGCTTGATGCCGTCAGACGCAGGCAGCTCAACAATTATTGGACACAGACAGAAACTTCCAACTGCCCTAAAGTCCATGCCGCCGCTACCCGGTCTTCTTTCTTTAATGTCTTATAAAAATTGTTTTTTGACTGAGCCATTTCTTCCCACTCTGCTCCATTATCCTGCGTTTCAGGGCAGCTTCCTCCGCCAGCCTTTCATATTCTGCGTGTTTTGCTTCCCTTGCCCTGTGGGCTTCAACAAATTCTGATGATGAAACAGTAATCTGTCCGGGGCTGGTCACGCGGTATTTGGATATCCCTCCATTTTCATCCAATTCAATTAGATAAGAGCAACCCGGTGTTGCCGGATATGTGGCAATGAAATTTTTAACAGTTGTCATCACACTCTTCACAAGTTCGGGATCATTTTTCATCTTTTCATCCAAAGCAGGAGGTACAATAACTGCTTTCTTTCCCGCCGTAGAACTCCATCTTGACTGCACTTCCGAATTACCAGCCGGTGGCTCTGCCCCGGATGGCATCCAGTTCAGGATGGATTCATCAACACGGCCAGAAAAGAACCGTTCAAATGGAAAGTCATTTCTATAAACCATATGCCGATATTTTAGAAATGCCGATACTTTTTATCAAACATAGTTGATTTTACATCATTTGTTCCTGC
>VSNK01000426.1 GCA_009774255.1 Faecalicatena sp. | reverse complement strand
GATTTCGTAGGCAAATACATCCTGTCCGAATCCCGGACACTGACTCCCCAGGAAGAACTCACCGTGCCGCAGCTCCCCGACTGGTACATCATACCGCCGGAGATCAAACGGATCTGCGAACACGCCAAATTAACAACGGCTACCGTATCACCCATGCGGAACTTCTTATTAAGAGGGCCTGCGGGGACGGGAAAGACCGAAGGCGCCAAAGCAATCGCTTCCGGCCTTCATCTCCCTTACCGGTGCATTACCTGTTCTGCAAATACAGAAATATTTGATTTGCTCGGACAGATCCTGCCCGATGTAGACGGGAAGCTTTCCGCCCTCCAGAGCGAATATCCCACCTTCCAGGACATTATGATGGATCCAGCGACGGCTTACCAGAAGCTGACCGGCACCTATGACGAAACGGTAGATGAGGATACGGTTTACCAGAAGCTTGTGGATACCATATTTGATGAAATGCATGACCACTACGCAAAGCAGGATTCCCACCAGAAGTTTAAATACGTGGACACACCGCTGGTAGAAGCAATCCGCTACGGTTATCTTGTGGAATTACAGGAGCCTACGGTCATTGCCAATCCCGGCGTGCTGGTGGGCTTAAATTCCCTGCTAGACCGCTGTAACAGCGTGTTCCTGCCAAACGGGGAAGTGATTAGCCGGCATCCGGATACTACAATTGTCGTAACTACCAACAATGATTATGCGGGCTGTAAGCAGATGAACCAGTCTGTCATCTCCAGAATGAACCTTGTGATCGACCTAGATGAGCCGGATTGATTGCTGATTTTGGAAATAAGTGTTGGCGGTGAAAGGAATATGCACTTATGCGGGGGAATGATTGCGTAAAATGGAAAAGAAGAATATAATGGAAAGCAAGCGCTGGTTGGAAAGGATTGATTTGAAAATATGAAGTGGAAGATAAGGATCATGATTCCGGTAATCGGTTTTCTTTTTATAGCAGCCGTTTGTATCTGGTTTGTAAATGACTACTATCATACAGACGAGAACGTACTGGAATCTTTACAGGAGAAAGATTCTGTATCTGTAACAGAGATGACAGACGGTTTATATCTGGACGGACCGGGAGATGACACGGCATTGATCTTCTATCCGGGTGCCAAGGTAGAATCTACCGCATATCTTCCGCTGCTGGGGAAACTGGCCGAACAGGGGACTGACTGTTTCCTTGTCAAAATGCCGTGTAATCTCGCATTTTTCGGGCAGAATAAAGCTAAAAAGATTATGGATTCTTATGAGTACGACCACTGGTATCTGTCCGGACATTCTTTGGGCGGGGCAATGGCGGCATCCTATGCATCCGGACATCTGGAAAGCCTGGACGGCCTGGTACTTCTGGCAGCATATCCAACGAAGAGCCTGAAGTCGGATTCGTTTTCTGTCCTGTCAATCTATGGGAGTGAAGACGGGATTCTGAATATGGAGAAGGTGGAAAAAGGAAACATATATATGCCTGCGGATTATGCAGAAGTCAGCATAGAAGGCGGAAACCATGCACAGTTTGGAAACTATGGAGAGCAAAAGGGCGACCATGCTGCTGATATCAGCAGGGAGGAACAACAGGCGCAGACAGCGGCTGCCATTTTGGATATGATGGAGGCTCATAAGAATCAGAAGCAGGAGGAAGCTACGATGACTTATGAACAGATCAGCCCGCAGGAGGCAAAAGAAAAAATGGATACTGAGGAGAATGTGATTATTCTGGATATCCGAACTCAGGAGGAATATGACTCCGGGCATATCAAAAACGCAGTCTGCCTGCCGAATGAAGATATTTTAAGCGAACCGGAAATACTGCCGGATAAAGGCCAGGAAATTTTAGTATACTGCCGCAGCGGTAACCGGAGTAAACAGGCAGCGGAAAAACTCGCGGATATGGGCTATAGAAATGTCTTAGAGTTTGGCGGGATTCAGGATTGGCCATACCCGGAGATGGTAGAATAAAGATATAACACAAGGCAGTTGTTTCAGATAGATACGCAGGGAGAACGATATTATGGCTGTAGAAAATGGCATGTGGACGATGTATGGCATGGAGTGGGATGACCCATACCGCATCCGTTCACACAGGGAATTGATAAACTGATCAATGAGATTGGATTTCTGCCTTTGTTCAAGAATGAAATTGAAGGCTTCTCTGCGGAAGAGCATACTTCCAATCTTTTCTGGTGGACAGGGGACAGGGAGCAGGATCCCTGGGAATGGCGGGAACTTATTGCAAGGAGCGGCGAGGTAGCATATGGAAAATTCTTTCATAAAAAGTCGGGCTTCATTTCGAAGGAATGGTTCCCATACTTTGCAAACTACCGAAGGGACGGCTATGATTTTGATGCCAGATGGGAGGATGGGCTCGCAAGCATGCGCTGCAAGAAGATCATGGACAGGTTTGAAGATCAGGAGGAATGGGCAGGCCATGAATTAAAAAGCCAGGCAGGCTTTCAGAAAGGCGGGGAAAAGAATTTCAGCGGCATTATGACAGAGCTACAGATGCAGACCTACCTGCTGATCCGTGATTTCCGGAAGCGGCGGAATAAAAAAGGGATGGAATATGGAATGGCCGTATCGGTCTATATGACACCGGAGGATCTGTGGGGATATGATCTGGTGACATCTGCATATAAGGAGCCGCCAGAAGCATCCAAGGAACGTATTTACAGACATGTGCAGGAACACTACCCAGATGCAACAGAAAAGCAGATAAAGACTTTGATAAAATGAAAAGGAGGCATGAGCTTGATCAACAGGGAAGATATGATGGAACTGACCAGGCGGATGACACCGCCCCGGACATCCATAACGAGGGTTGCCGGGTGTTACATAGACCGGGACGGGGAGTTTGATGGAAGCTTCAACACCAATTTTCTGAAGCTTTCCGGTTCGGATAAAGCGAAAATTCTAAAGCTGGCAAAAACGGTGCCGTTTTCTGATACAAATAAGAACCTGAAGAAATATGAGTTCGCACCGAAAGCGCAGAAAACGGGGAGCATGTGGCAGTTACTCATGACCATGAAGGAATGTGGGCTTAAGAACGACGCATTGATGGATACGTTTTATGATGTGGTCATGGAACGTTACCGCGCGGATTCCGAGTATGCTATCCTTGTATTCCATGACCGCTACGATATTCCGGCGAAGGCATCGGATAAAGAACGGTTGGGGGAATCGGAGGAAATGTTTGAATACCTGATCTGTGTGATCTGCCCGCTTTCAGGGGAATATGAGCCGGGAGAACCAGAATGCGGGTTCCTGTTTCCGGCATTTACAGACC
>VSNK01000425.1 GCA_009774255.1 Faecalicatena sp. | reverse complement strand
AGATACTGCGCTTTGGCGCAGCAAAAATCGGCGCAGCGAACGACAAAAACAAAAGTTTTTGTCGTTCACTATAGATTTATACTGAATCTCACATAAAACTCATGATTAAATCTTTTGCTTCCTTCCACAAATCATCCGGACATTCTTCCTTAAACTGAGCATTTCTGGCACCAACGTCTAACATTTTTGCCTGATCACATAATATCACACCTGTTGTTTGCGTCCGTTCATCCAATTTTATATGAAATGGATGATTTTTGTTTGTATTGGTTATCGGACAAACCAGTGCCATGGAACTGTGATGATTCAAAATATCATTACTCAAAACAAGTGCCGGCCTTCTTCCACTCTGTTCGTGACCCTTTTGAGGGTTAAAATTCATAACAATTATATCACCTTGTTTATAAGTTACCACCGCTCATTACCTGCCGGATCTCCTATATCAACCTCTTCCGTGCTTTCGACATAAATTTCTTCAATCGGTCTTTGATAGAATGCTTCCAGCCTTTCCTGTAAATTCGTATATTTGGGCTTGTTGACTTTCTCAATCGTCATCTTTCCTTCATATATATTTATTCCTACCGTATCATCTTCCTTTAAATTCATTTGTGACAATATTTCTTTCGATAATCTAATACCCTGACTGTTTCCCCATCTCTTTATAGTAGTTTTTGTTATAAAAACACCTGGTGCCTCTCTTTGCTGTTCTTTCGTCATTGACTTTGTTTTCATTCTCTGATTCCTTCTGCTTTATTCTTCAATTTTATACTCACGGCCGATGAAGTCTGCCGTGAGTATCGCGCCAGCCGTAGCCGCAAAGCGGCATACTTCCTTATGCGGCTGTGCGCATCACATGATACTGTGCGGCAGATTTATCTGGCGCTCAGTATCAATATATACAATGGCTCTGGCTTTAGTATATACAAAGTATATCCGTTTGTCAATATATACTCACACCTCCGTAACTCCAAGTGTTCTCTACCGTTACAGGTCACGCCTGGTCAAGGTGTGACCTGTAACTCTCTACCCGATCACCCTCCCGTCCTCAATGGTTATGACCGTCTCCGACATCCTTGCCACCTCAAGGTCATGAGTAACCATGATCAAGGTCTGCCCAAATTTTTTAGCGCTCTTAATCAGAAGCTCCAGCGTCTCCAACGCAGTCTTCTTATCCAGGTTTCCGGTCGGCTCATCCGCAAAAATGATCTTTGGCTTTGACAGGATGGACCGGGCGATAGCCACTCTCTGCTGCTCCCCTCCGGACAGCTCTGAGGCATATTTCTTCTGCTTATCTTCCAGTCCCAGGGTCTCCAGCACCGTATGTAAAAACTCCGGATCCGGCTTCCTTTGATCCAGCTTCACCGGCATACAGATATTTTCCAGCACATTATACTCCTCCATCAAGTTGTATTGCTGGAATACAAAGCCCATATGCCTCCTCCGGAAAATGGCCATCTGACCGTCCGAGTATTCCGACAGATCCTTCCCTTCGAAGTAGACTTTCCCCTCGGTAGGCTGATCCAGCCCGCTCAAAACATACAGCAGTGTCGATTTCCCGGAGCCGCTCCTTCCGATCACAGTATAAAATTTCCCCTTTATAAAATCCAGGTCGATCCCGTTCAATGCATTTACCTTAACAGAAGACGACTCATAGGTTTTTCTGATGTTTTCCGTTTTTAAAATCGTATCCATCCCATTTCCTCCTTAAAGATTTTCACCGGTTCTTTTTAAGACAGACGTTCTCTGATATTTTCCTTCAATACCCGGTTTTGCGGGCAGAAGAACAACAGGAACACACAGGCCATGCCAAACGCGCAGAACGCAAGGTGTACCGGCAGGCTCCAGCCCACATCCAAATAGTTATATCCAAATTGTTCTTTCAGCAGTTGGATAAATTTCCCTGTATAATCAAATTCCTCCACATACCTGCGGTAAGTTCCGATGTGCTTTATCACAAAATACAACGCATATCCCAGATGCCCCAGCAGGCAGGAATACACACTCAAAAGAAGCCCCTTTGCCGCTAACTGCACCCGGAGCCGCCTCCGGGACATGCCTATGACCTGCAAAAGAGCAAAGGAGCGCTTCTGAGTCAGGCCGCGGAGTGTTTCTATATTCAACTGGACCAGCATCAGGATCAGAAAGATACAGCTCCCGCAGATCCAGATATGGAGCAGGGCCTGTATGGCCTCCTGACGGCGCGCCGTATGCTGTTCCCGGCTGTTATCAAAATTCAGGTGATTTTCCGCTGCCGACCTGGCCATCAGGTAATCTGTGGAGAGATATTCCGCTTCCATTCCGGTATAGACATTTGCACGCGAATAACCATATTCCTGGTTGCTCCAGCTTCCGTCAGCAAACTCAATGCCATCCCTGTCAGCCTCCGTCAGCCTTTTAGCAAATGCGTCGGAGGCGATTACCGAATAATAATTGGTTGCCGGTATCATCAGATACGGATCCTGCCATAAATCCGCCGTAATGATTCCTGCGACCTCAGCCTCCGCCAGGCTGACCGCAGTCAGCTTTTCATACGGCTCATAGAGCCTGTCCCCATCCTCTGTCCACACGTGCACCGAACCATCCTCCGTCAGCTCCCCCCGCCCATAATTGACTGCGGTGATCACATCCCCTGACTCTACACCAAAATCCTGATATAATTTTCCCCCCAGTTCCACACCGGTTTCTTCGTTATAGGGAATGTAAAGGAGAACCGATTCCCCTTTCCTGAATTTCTCCCGGTCAATTTTCTCGTCCACATACCTGAAAAATCGGTCCCAATTGTCCTCGGCGACTCCATAGACGTAGCACCACAGCCCTTCCGGACCCCCTGCTGATATGCTTTCTCCGTATAGATCCTCAGCATCGCCCCATGGCCGCGCCCCATAAAGATGTTGTGTCAGCAGAGCACTGAACGGGTTCTTCTCCATCTCCGGAAATTCCAATGTGCCTGCCAGATTACGCCATGCTACGACTTCTTCAATTCCAGGTAAACGTTTGATGTCATGTATATACGTATCTTTGACAGGATTGTTATGGATATCCCAGGTAATGATATAGGAGCTCAATTGTGACCATGTGTCATCAATATAAACAGGCACCAGCGACTCTCCATAGCAGAAAAGCACGGCCAATACACTGGCTGAGGAAAGAAGCAGCACCCCCAACTGCTTCTGTTTCTTCTGTCTTCCTCCCGTCCGAAGCAAAAAACGTTTTTGCGCGGCCAGACGTCCCCTCAGAGAATAACGTAATATCAGAAACCGAGTGCCAAAAACAGCCCCAAACCAGAGCATCAATACC
>VSNK01000424.1 GCA_009774255.1 Faecalicatena sp. | reverse complement strand
CTCACAAGTAGGGAATATAATTCATAAACTCTTATATTCCAAATAAACACAAAATAATAATAATAATTTCACAAACTCATCCGGACTATAAACCTTTGTTTTAGCCACCTTAAAATCTTTTAAATTACACGTCACCAGACAGTCTGCATTTACTATTCTTGCACATTCATCCTGCAGACAATCCTCAAAATCTTTAAACTGTATATTATCTAT
Source organism: Faecalicatena sp. (assembly GCA_009774255.1). GTDB lineage: Bacteria > Bacillota > Clostridia > Lachnospirales > Lachnospiraceae > Schaedlerella. Next base: position 3,090 of record VSNK01000424.1, on the reverse strand, counting down.
CGCCTCTAAAACCTGTTCATGTGAGGCGCCTGTAACCGTCAATATCTTACAAATATCCTTTAACCACATTCTCTTTCCTTCATCTGGAATCCGAAGCGAATACCATATTATAGATAATGAATGAAAAGCGATGTATCCATCAACTCTTCCTTGAGAACATAAGTCCATAACTACCTTTGAAGAATCCCGAAACCTATCCTCACGATCAGTAATATAGTTTAATATAACATTAGTGTCGATTAACGCAACCATATTTCTCTTCCATAGCTTCCTTTCTGATTTGTTCATAGTCATAATCTTTAGGGAATGGATACTTTTTTTTCAATTCTTCCATGTGTAAAAACGCCTTTCTTTTTTCTGAAAGCGAATCTTGAGTCTCGAATATTCTCCCTGTTTTCCCAGCTACTACATTAAAACGTCTAATCATATCTATAAAGAACTTAACACTATCATCATCCGGTAAAGAATCAATCATAGCATATGCTTCCTGCCGCAAAGTCATTTATTTCACCTTCTTTTTCAGAATTTATATCGCAATTGCAGAAGCTGATTGCCCAAAAGCGGATTGATATACCGCTCCTGCGCTTCGTCCCAATGATCAAATCATAATATCGGGTTAGAAAACCTCTGCAAAAAACTCTACAATCAGATTATAAACCATACAGGAGGGAGGTGTCCAGATGAATCGGAGTTTTTTAGCAAAAGAGGAGGTGACAAGTTACTATTCACGGTGCCTTGCACCCCGCTGCAAGGCATCCGGCCGATAAAGCTGCGGTTTCAGGCAGCCAGCCCCTCGCCGAAGGCGACTTTTCAATGGGCTGGATGCGTTACAGTTTGCGGCCGGTTAGGTCGTGAACTGTAACGGTGACAAGAAGCTATGGAAAGAAAATGGTGGCACGACAAAGTCGTTTACCAGATCTATCCGCGCAGTCCTATACGATTGCCCGGAACATGCAGCACAAGAAATTGTATAAGTTCTTTTTTATTATCTGGTGAGCGCAATGTTTGTCCCGTTTTCCATGTTGATGCTCCCGTAGGTAAAGCAGATGGCGTTTTTCCATCTGGATAATAAAATCGGCGTCATTTTCCTGTACATCGTGTTCAACATGGCGATGAATACGCTGCTGTATGTGGGGTTCTTTGTTCTTCTTCTACTGATTTTTACAAAATTTATAGAGATTGAGAAACATATCGTGGAAAGATCAAGGACGATGGAGGTCAGGGTTCTGTTTGAGGATACAAAGAATCTGACCCGGTTTATCAGCGAGCTGACAAGCAGCGACTGCAATGTTGACGAAAGGGGAAGCATGTAAAAGAGAAAATTTAGATGTATTTTTTCCTGGACTATGTTATACTTGTCCCATGCCCGCACGGGAGCAGGTGGGGCTGTAGTCTGCCATTGCTCTTTGGAAGCAGCTCCCTGGGAAGCTGTTCCGAACGGGGTATTGCATTTTGGTATAAGGGGATAGATATAGCGTGAAGAAAGACATGCAGGAAAAAGATAGATTGGCAAAAACGAAACCGGCAAAGGATGGGGCGGCAAAAGAAAAAAAAGCTAAGGTTAGATCAGCAGATGATAAATCCGTGAAGGAAAGACTCACAAAAGAGAAAGCGGCAAAAAATAAATCCGTAAAGGAAAAATTTACAAAAGAAAAATCGGTGAACAATAAATCGGTTAAGGAAAAACAGGTAAAAGAGAAACAGCCGAAAGAAAAGAAGGAAAAGCTGAAAGAAAAGAAGGAAAAGCTGAAAAAAAACAGGCCGGCCGGAGCGAATCGTTCCCTGCTGCGTGGATTGAATATAGACAGTCAGAAAAAGGCCAGGTGGAAAAAGGCAGTGATCCTGGTCATGGTGTTTTTTCTGGCGGTTATCATAAGCAGCCTGGTCTTAAATCGGGGGACAAGTGATATTACGGTGGGTTTAAGTGATCCGGAGCTGCCAAGAGTGTCATTTGACGTGATGGGGCAGAGGGTCAATGTTTTGGAAGGATACGTAAGCGAGATGGATATCACCGCCATGAGGGATACGATTACGCCGATCTCGGCCCATGGGCGGCTGGATATGTATCTGGAAGACAGCGGGCAGGAAATCGCCGAGATCCGGTATGAGGTATACTCGCTGAACGGGGAAGAGACCTATCTGCAGGATTCCGTAAGGGATATGTCCGAGGACCAGGCAGTTCTGGAACTGGGGAATGCGCTTCCGGAAGGCGTCCAGGAAGGGGCGCTTCGCATCGTTCTACGTGTCGGGAAGGATGAAGAGCAGGAGGTTTATTATTACACAAGAATTGAAAGACAGGACGAATTGTCCATCAAGGAATGCATGGATTTCGCAGAGGATTTCCACGAAAAAACATTTTCGGATAAGGAGGAAGAAGAGATAGCCTGGTATCTGGAGCCGGATGAAACCGGGGACAACACCACACTGCAGACCGTCAATATCCATTCCAATCTGTCCCATGTCTGCTGGGGGGATCTGAAGCCCGAAGTATCTACGGACGTCGAGTGGAGCATCAAGGAGAGCAACACGGTCTATACGTCATTGCTGGCAAGGTATCAGGTGACCGCCGAGGGAGACCGGGGAGAGGAAGAGACTTATAATGTCCGCGAATTTTTCCGTGTCCGGTGCAGCGGCGGAGAAATGTACCTTCTGGACTACAACCGTACCATGAATGAAGTGTTTAACGGAGAACTGCAGATTCTGGACAAAGACGGAATCGTGCTGGGGCTTTCCGAGGCGGAAGTGGCTTATGAGGCAAATGAGAAAGGGACGGTGGTTTCCTTTGTCCAGGACAGGGATCTGTGGACCTACAACCGGAAGACCAACGAACTGTCGCTGGTATTCAGTTTCGCGAATATGGAGGGATACGACGCACGGAGCCGGAACGATGAACACCAGATTCGGATCATCAGCGTGGACAGTGAGGGAAATACGACTTTTGCGGTCTATGGGTATATGAACCGCGGGGAACATGAAGGCAAGGTGGGAGTGGATGTATATTACTTTAATATTGCGAATAACGCGGTAGAAGAGAAGCCATTTATCCCAAGTACAAAAGCGTTTGCGATTGCCGAGGATGAGCTGGGAAAG
>VSNK01000423.1 GCA_009774255.1 Faecalicatena sp. | reverse complement strand
CCCCGTGCTTTTGTCTAGCCCTTTCATACCTTTGGTTGCCAGCCCGCTGCTTTCCGGAAGCCCTTTCACACCTTGGCTTGTCAGCCCCTGCTTTCCGGAAGCCTTTCACACCTTGGCTTGTCAGCCCTCGCTTTCCAGAAGCCCTTTCATGATTCGTGTCAGGATCACGGTACTGATAGCGGCCAGCAGCAATTCCGCCGCAAATGCGCCGTACGCGATTCCATTTACCCCAAAAAGCCTGTTCAGGATCAATGTGGCAGGAATCTCGAATACGATCTTGCGCAGAATCGCGAATACCAGTGAGATCTTCCCTTTCCCCATACTCTGGAATACACCCACTCCAAGAAAATCAATGGTCAGAAATACGATGGCAAGGCTGAAGGCCCTCAGGAAAATGGCTCCGTAACGGATGATCTCCGAATTTTCTATGAAGAACCGGATCAGCCCGGGGGCGAAGATCCATCCCAATGCCGCTACAACCGTCAGACAGGGCGTCAGGAGTCTCCGCACAAACCGGATCGTGTCATCCATGCGCCGGTAGTTCCTGCTGGAATAAGAGTAGCCCACCAGAGGCATGATTCCCTGCGTCCCGCCCAGCGCGACCTGCATCGGGATCATATAAATCTTCTGGGCGATTCCGATGGCCGCCACCGCTTCCGTGCCATAGCCTGACATAAGGTTGTTCAGGATGGTCATGCCGGTCACATTCAGCAGATTCTGGATGGACGCCGGAACGCCCACTCCGCAGACGCCCAGCACGATCTCCTTTTTTAATGTGAAATCCTTCGGATTCAGGCTGATAAATGTGCGCCCCCGTTTTACAAGCAGCAGTATGATATAATAAACGCAGGCCACGCAGTTGGAGATAAACGTCGCCAGTCCCGCTCCGGCCGCTCCCATGCCCAGCCCCCAGGGCATAATAAATATGGGATCCAGAATGATATTTAAAATACACCCACTCATAGTACCGACGCTTGCATGAAGGGCGGCGCCCTCCGACCGGACAAAATATGCCATCACCACGTTGACAATCGACGGTGCGGCGCCGAACAGGACCGTCCACTTCATATAGGCCGCCGTGGCATCCATGGTCGCCGCGTCCGCCCCAAGGACCGTCAGCAGCGGTGTCCGAAACAGCAGGCAGAGCAGGGAAATCAAAAGCCCTCCCGCAAGAGAACAATAGAATCCGAACGCCGCACTTTTTTTCACCGTATCAAAATCCTTCTGCCCCAGAGCACGGCTCATCATACTGGAGCTTCCTACCCCGAATAAATTGTTGACCGCGTTGAACGCCAGCATGACCGGAGCTGCCAGGGTTACGGCCGCATTTTGCAGAGGGTCGTTGAGCATCCCTACGAAATAGGTGTCGGCCAGACTGTAAATGACCATAACCAGAGAGCTCAGCACCGTCGGCACCATCAGCTTCCGCGCTGCCTGGGGAATCGGCATATCTTCGAAGATCGCTTTGTTTTCTATCTGGCTCATTGCATTTTCTCCTTTGAATGGATTACACTTTCTACGATTTTCTTTCTTCCGTAGGACGCAGATTTTATTCCACGGCCTTTTACCAAATTATATCGCTGTCTGTTTCTTGAACATATCAAGATATTCCTGTGCATGTTTTACAGATATATTCAGCTTATTCTGAAGTCTTTGTAGAATATCACTCTCCGGTATTTTATAATCATATCCTGTTTCAATAATACCGCGCGCCTCTCCACGCGCTTCTCCTCGTGCCTCTCCTATAGCTTCACTTTCCTTTGCAATTTCGTCAAATAAAGTACACATACTCACCTCTCCCTTTTCAAAAGCATTGTAATCAATCCTGCTGTTTGTTGCGCCAGCGATCGTCATAACGACAGATTTATCCGTCTTGTGCTCCTCGCTGTATTGTATGGCTTTTTTCTTTGCTTCATTCTTTGGCAGACTTAGTGTCAGGTTTTAACCGCTGTTTTTTGTTAGCCATGTTTTCATCCTTTCTTTTCATATCTTTAGTATACCTGTAAGATGCAGAAAATTCAAGGCATTATAGAAGGTTCCTATAGAAGAAGGCAAGCTGAAGTTACAGTTTGCGGCCGGTTAGGCCGTGAACTGTAACATTTAAGCTGAATGATTTAAACTTCTATGAAATAGAATATTGACAGAGTTTTAAAAAACGAATATAATGACTGTATAAGCGAAATCAGTCAAATAGGAGGCGTTAAAGTGCCAAAGAGCTATTCAGAGCAGGAACGGGAATATATCAGAAAGCGATTGAAAGAAGAAGCGGCGAAATGCCTTGCGAGGTATGGCGTCCGCCGCACGACAGTCGATGAAATCGTGAAACGGGTTAGTATTCCGAAAGGAACTTTCTATCTCTTTTATAAATCAAAAGAATTACTTTTGTTTGAAGTTATTCAAGAACAGCAGGAAAATGTCAACCGCAAGCTGTATCAGACCATTTCTGGCATTGCCAATACGGAGTTGTCAGCAAAAAAGCTAACCGATGTGATATTTGAGTTCTATAAAATGACAGAGGAAATGCTGATTTTGAAATTGATAGATGTTAATGAAGTGGAATTGCTTGTGCGTAAGCTGCCACGGGAAATTGTGGAGGAGCATTTTCGGGACGATACAGATATGATTGAAAAAATGCTTGCCCTATTTCCTGTGAAAAAAGAAGTAGATATAAAAGTTCTTAGTGCCGCATTTCACGCAATCTATTTTGCAACGCTGCATAAGGCTGAGATTGGTGAACAGTATGATGAAGCGTTGCATTCCTTGATTTATGGTATTGTGACACAAATTATTTAAAGAGTCTGGCAGCCAGCCAGACTTAAAACAGCTTTTAATTTGACTATATAGAGTGATTAAGTCAAACAGTATGGAGGTAGATATGATTACAATAGAAAATCTTTCATTTAGCTACACGAAAAGCCCATTTATCTCTGGTATGAGTTTTTCAGTTCCAGAGGGTGAAATTTTTGGATTTTTAGGACCGTCTGGGGCAGGAAAAAGCACATTGCAGAAAATCTTGATTGGAATGCTCCGGACATATCAAGGCTCCTGCCTGGTAAACGGCATTGAGTGTAAAAATCGTACAAAGAATTTTTATGAGAATATAGGGGTTGATTTTGAATTTTCAACAATGTATGAAAAGCTGACGGCAAAAGAGAATTTGCAGTTTTTCTCATCATTATACGAAAAAAAGCCGCGCCCGATGGATGAACTTTTGGAAATGGTAGGTTTGGAGCAGGATGCAGATAAGCGTGTAGCCGATTATTCAAAGGGCATGAAATCCCGCTTAAACTTTATAAAAGCACTGCTGCATGACCCTGTCCTGCTCTGCCT
>VSNK01000422.1 GCA_009774255.1 Faecalicatena sp. | reverse complement strand
CTATATTCATATGAAAAATATAAAGACTTCAAATAATCTCAGGGACGTATATATCAGAGGTATCACATTGGGTGGACAGGATGAGGTAATCTATGAAGAAACGGACAGTTTGAAGATTGCGAGGGCATTTAGAAAGGCGGGTAGAGCTGCAAAATATGAGTGAAAAGAAAGTAATCGTATTCATAGTGGAAGGACCAAGCGATGAAGCTGCCCTGGGAACCATTATGAAAGAATATTTTTCGGGTAATGAAGTTCAGTTTTTGGTTGTACATGGAGATATTACTTTAAAAGATTATGTTTCTGCCGAACAGATTTTAATCAGGCTTAACGAATTGGTTGAAAGTATAAAACAAAAATACAGGTATAGATTGGAAGATTTTATTAAGATCATCCATATTGCAGATATGGATGGTGTATATATTTCGAAAGAGGATGTAAAACAAGCGGACGTTGAGGGTATTCAGTATTATCTGGACCATATTGATACAAAAGATACTGAGGCAGCCATAAAAAGGAATCAAGCAAAAGGTAAGATATTATTTAAACTTAGAAAAACAGGAAGATTAAATGGAATACCCTATAGAATCTATTTTAATTCCTGTAACCTGGAACATGTATTATATGGGGTATTGAAAGACTTTTCTGATGAAGAAAAGGAAATTCTGTCTGATGATTTTGCTGAGAAATATGAAGGACAAGTAGAGCATTTTGTTTCATTTATATCGAATCCGGCCATTGCGGTTTCTGGTACATATCAGAAAACCTGGGATTATATTCAAAAAAGCAGGAACTCATTAAACAGGCATTCAAATATGCATCTTCTGTTTGAGTAAAGGAGGAGATAAGAAAAATATTCTTGCGAACAACAAAGAGATAAATGAATAACTACAAATCAAGGTGTAAAATCTTTTTATTGAATGATCAAAGACTTTACACCTTTTTTGTTCTACAGGAAGGATGGACAACCACTACGCTGATCGGCCGGGAAGAAGCACATAAAAACCGCACGGTTGTTACAGCATCTTCCGAAACTCAAAAAACCGCACTTCATGAGCTGACAGTGTTTCGTCCATCTCCAGTTCGCCGCGGCAGGTCGCTTTTCCGCCGCTTTGCGGCTATTTTTGCTCATAAACCGGCGCTCCCTTCGTCAGCCGCTGCCATGATAAGTCTTTGTGCAAGCACAAACTTATCATGACAGCGGCTGACGAGTGAACTGTAACTGGCAAAATTGATGTCGCATATAAAACAGAATATTACCCATTGCGAATGAAACAAAAATGAGTTAACATAATGTTAATTCATTTCACAGAATGAAAACTAGTACAGCGTTTCCTTGATCCCCATATACTTAGTGCTTGATATTTTTGTCAGCGCAAGGCGGAGGAAGGAGGCAATGCGGTGGCATTGTTGACTGACGACAACGCGGCGATGGCGGAAATAGTAAGTACTAAGTATATGAGGGACTAAGAAACGCTGTACTAGTATATGTACGGTTCAATTTGTCAGGAGGAAAGAAGATGAAATCAGCAGCAATCTTTCAGGACGGTATGATTTTACAGAGGAACAAACCCGTGGTAATCTGGGGAACCGGGGTGCCGGGGGAGACGATCAGGGGAGAGATTCAGGGAAAAGAAGGCGAAGCCGAAGTCGGTGCGGATGGGAACTGGACGCTGACACTGCCGGCGCCGGCGGCCTCGGATGAGGAGGAGTTGGTGCTGCGGTCCGTATCCCCGGCAGACGGGAAGGAGACGGAGACCGTATTCCGCCAGGTGGCGGTGGGAGAGGTCTGGGTTGCGGGCGGACAGTCCAACATGGAATTCCACATGCGTTACGAGAAGCATAAGGCGGAGGCCATGAAGAACTGCAGCAATCCGCGGGTGCGCTTTTTTGATGTGCCGGAGGTCTGCTATGACGGCCAGTCACAAGAATTTGATTACACCAGGATGGGGATCTGGAGAGAAGCGGATCAGGAAAACCTGGAATATTTCAGCGCGGTCGGGTATTATTTTCAGCGGGAGATTGAAAAGACGCTGGATATCCCCGTGGGGATCATCGGCTGCAACTGGGGCGGCACCAGGTCCTGTGCATGGATGAAGCCGGAGAGTGTGGAGCGCGCCGGAAAGCCGTGGATGGAGATGTACAGGGAGCAGACTGCGGAAATGGATATGGACGAATTTTGGAAAAAGCAGCACGGCAATCCGATGAATCACAGGGGGGATCCGTTTCATGACCCATTTGGGGAGACTGTTCTGCCGAGGACGCTCAGCGCCCGGGAAATGGAGGAGTTCTTCCAGAAAATGTCAGGAGATACGGAAGCTTATCTGCAGGAGCTGCGGCCTCAGGAGATTCCGGGATGCCTCTACGAGCACATGCTCAAGACGATCGCGCCCTACGGGATCCGCGGATTTCTCTGGTATCAGGGGGAAAGCGATGACGAGCCGGGAAAACAGGGGCTGTATCAGGATATGCTTACCGCACTGATCGGAGACTGGCGCGCCCTCTGGAATGACCCAGAGCTTCCGTTCCTGTTTGTGCAGCTTCCGGGATGGGAAAACTGGCTGGCCGGACCGGGAAACAGGGACTATATGACGATTCGGAGCTGCCAGGAGGCAGTCGCAAAAACGGTTGATCATGCATATCTGTGTTCCATTTCCGACGCGGGCGAGCAGATGGATATCCATCCCAAGGACAAAAAGGTAGTCGGAGAGCGCCTTGCGCTTCTGGCGAGAGGGCATGTGTATGGGGAAACCTTGTTATGCGACGCGCCGGCGGCAGAGCAGGTCCGGCGTGACGGACACTGCGTGGAGATCACCTTCGCGAATGCGGACGGCGGACTGACCTTAAAAGGGGATACGGTAGAAGCGCTGCATATATACCCGGCACAGGAACCCGGGGAAGAGAAAGAGATTTCGGAAAATCCGGAAGATTCGAAACAATCAGAGAAGGAAACAGATTGCAGGACGGAAATTTCGTTTACTGCGGTTGCGGACGGAGAAAAGCTGGTGATCTCTCTCCCGGAAGGGATCGGGGCTGTCAGTATAGAATTTGCCCGGACAAAATGGTATCTGGTCAACCTGTACAATCAGGCCGGGATTCCGGCGATACCGTTTGAATATGTTCTGTAAAGATGCACAATGAAAAGGGCCGGCTTCTTAAACTAAAAACATGGAATTGTCTTTCATTGACATAGGCAAGCCGTCACTATTTGCGGTAGTGGCGGCTATTTCTTTTTTCGATCCCCCGCAAACCTTTCCCAGGAGTTGTAGAAAAATAAGTGATACAGATTGCGCAGGATATTTCTTCGGATGTGCAGGTCAAAAAACGCAGGCGTA
>VSNK01000421.1 GCA_009774255.1 Faecalicatena sp. | reverse complement strand
GTTGTATATCATTATTGGATATTGACAGTTCGATAAATATAAATACAACTGAAAGGATGTGTTTTTATGGCATATGATACATTGGTTAGAGAGGCAAAAGACCTTCCCGAAGATATGATAGAGCAGGTAATTGAATTTATGAGATTTTTGAAATATGCATCGAAAAAGGAACAGACAAAGCATCCTATAAACAACGGCATTACATTTCACAGGTCGGTAAATCCATTAGCGGATGAATTTATTTCTATGGCAGACGATTTTGACGAAACACCGGAATGTTTTAAGGAGTATCTATAATGTATCTATTGGACACAAACGCTTTGCTGTTCTTTTTGTATGATAGCGAAAAATTTTCAAAAAGAGCAGCGGACGTGATTTACCATAATGATGAAAAAATTTGTGTAAGCATTGTTTCCCTGTGGGAAATTGCAATTAAGTCAAGCATTGGGAAACTGGAAATTAAAAGTTCAATTTCTAAAATTGCGGAAACGTGTGAAAAAGAGCAATTCGATATTCTTCCTATAAAACCGTTTCACCTTGACAAAATCGGACGGCTTCCCATGATTCATGGAGACCTATTTGACCGATTGATTATTTCACAGGCTATTGCAGAAAATCTGATAATTATTATAAAAGACGGAACAATACCGTTGTATAATGTTAAGGTGCTGTGGTAAGTTGAAACGATATAGAGGTATTCATTTCCCAGGACGTCCCAGGATTGATTTTAGGGATTGGGATATATAAATGACCAACCAAGAGATTAAAACCGATATACGGACGACTGGGGGGTATGGGGATTTATTCATGATTGACCGATTCAGAAAAGAAATCAGCTTGGTGAAAATAAAGACTTTTCGTAGTATCATACTGCGAGAGGTCTTTATTTTTTTGCAGGAAAATGTGGACAGCGGCAGCATGGCTATGACTTCATGCTGCCGCTTCCGTCGTTTATTCCAGCGGCCGGTCGAGAGGATCGATCTTCAGGGTTCGGATCCTCCGAAACAGAAGTGTGGAGAGGACCACGGACATTATTTCCGCAAGCGGGATGGACCACCACACCATGGACAGCCCGGATATCATGGCAAAGAGATATGCCGCCGGGAGTATGACCAGAAGCTGGCGCGCCGCAGATACGATCAGGCTGTATACCCCGTTGCCGAGAGCCTGAAAAACGGAGCCTACGATGATACAGTATCCCGCGAAAATAAAGCTCAGGCTGATGATACGCAGCGCCGGGATCCCGATTTCCAGCATATGCTCGGAGGCATCGAAAAACCTCAGGAGCTGTGCAGGGAAAATCTGGAATATGGCCAGTCCCACCAGCATGATGCCGACAGCCATCCCGATACTCAGCTTCATAGTGGATACGATTCGTTTTTTATTTCTGGCGCCGTAATTGTAGGCGATGATCGGGATCATGCCATTATTGAGCCCGAACACCGGCATAAAAATAAAGCTCTGCAGTTTAAAATAGACACCGAAGACAGCCGCCGCGGTGGACGAGAACATAAGCAGGATCTTGTTCATCCCAAATACCATCACGGAACCGATGGACTGCATGATGATAGAGGGAACGCCGACCTGATAGATCGTGGCGATGATCTTCCCGTCCGGCCGGAAGCCCTTCATATTCAGGTTCAGCTCCTTGTTTTTCGTGCAGTTAAAATAAAGGGAAAGAGCTACGGCCACGATCTGTCCGGTCACCGTAGCGATGGCTGCCCCGGCCACCTCCAGGCGCGGAAGACCGAACAGGCCGAAGATCAGGATGGGATCCATGATGATGTTGATAATAGCCCCGGTTCCCTGTGTGATCATGGTGTAAATGGTCTTCCCGGTTGACTGCAGGAGCCGTTCCAGGGTCATCTGCATGAATACTCCGATGGAAAGGATGGATATGATCGTCAGGTATTGTGTACCGTAAGTGACGATCTGTTCATCCTGCGTCTGGAGCCGGAAAAATGTGTGAGAAACAGTCAGCCCAAGCACAGCCATGAGCCCAAAGCTGACGAAGGCAAGAAAGATTCCGTTCCTGGCGGCGCGATTGGCCTCATCGAACTTCTTTTCGCCCAGATTCCGGGAGAGCAAAGCGTTGATACCTACGCCGGTTCCGGCGGAAATGGCGATCATCAGGCTCTGTACGGGAAAGGCTAGAGACACGGCAGTCAGAGCATTTTCGTTGATCTGCGCCACAAAAATACTGTCCACAATATTATACAATGCCTGTACAAGCATGGAGAGCATCATGGGCAAAGACATGCTGATCAATAATCTGGGAACCGGCATGGTCCCCATTTTGTTTTCTTTTGTCTGTGCATTCTGCATATGAAAAATAAACCTCCTCCTTCTGATAACATGATACAAGTGTCAAAAGGTCATACGTTTCATGCCTGCGTGAGAAAGCATGACTTTGGGACACAAAAAACACCTTTCCGATTATAACATCAATAAATTGAAAGTACAATGCATATATTGAAAAGAAATACGAACCTGTTTAAGGAAAGGAAATGGAAAGCAGATTATGAAAAAGTGGATGCAGGGAATCGGATTGGTCTATGTCCTGTTGCTGCTGGGGATCTGTGTTCCCGGGATCGCTCTCGGAAATGCGCAAAATGACGCGGGAGAGGCCGTGTACCTGACCGCCGGAAAGGGTGAAAAAAAGGAACCGGAAAGCAGAGCGGAACCGCCAAAAATTGCATTGACCTTTGACGACGGACCAAATACAAAGTGGACCCCCTTGCTGTTGGACGGACTGAAAGAGCGGGGAGTAAAGGCTACGTTTTTTCTGATTGGAAGAAATATAGAGACAGGAAACAATGCGGAGATCGTAAAAAGAGAATTTGAAGAGGGACATCTGGTCGGAAATCATACATACAATCACGTGGAGATTACGAGAGTCAGTGATGAGACAGCCTACCAGGAGATCAAAAAGACGAACGACCTGATCACGGAAATCACCGGGGAACCGGTAGAATATATGCGGCCGCCTTTCGGACTGTGGCAGAAGACACTGGAACAGAGAATCCATGTGCTCCCCGTGATGTGGACCGTCGATCCTCTGGACTGGGCGACCGAAAATGAGGATGAAATTGTAAATAAAGTAGTGACGGAAGTGGAAGAAAATGATATTATTTTATTACATGATTGTTATAAAAGCTCCGTAAATGCCGCTCTTCGGATCGTTGACCTGCTCGAAGCAGAAGGGTATCAATTTGTCACGGTGGATGAGCTTCTTTTGGAGTAAGGAGTTGTAGAAAAATAACTGACACAACCCCTAGTACATCATTGCATTAATCTTGAAGTAATAGTGCTCGATATTCGTGTCAGCTGTGCGTCTGCTAACCGACGGT
>VSNK01000420.1 GCA_009774255.1 Faecalicatena sp. | reverse complement strand
GGGGGCAGGTAACATGGCTGAGTATTTAGATTTTTTTAATGTATACCTATACAGTCTCTGTTTTTTGGCTTTGTTTTATTTTTCGTATGTTGCTTTCACAGTCGGCCTTCTCTGTCGGTATATGGGCAAAATCACAATAAAGGTAATCAGTTCCGAGGCCAAAAAGGAGAGCCACACTCCTGTCATGCCAAACAGACGGGCAAGGACAACCGCACACAATATAATCGCGGCAGCACCTCTCAGGACTGAGCCGATCATCGCGGGAATAGCCATGTCAGTTGCTGAAAAATATGTAATCAGCATGATGTTGATTCCTGCAAAGATAAATCCAAGAAAATAAAGGCGTAGCCCGCTATGTGCATATTGCAGCAAAAGCTCGTTTCTTTCGCTGTTAAAAATCCCGATGAGAGGGTCCGTAACAGCCCAGATACAGGATATAATACTGGTTTCTGCAAGGATAGATATTCCCATCCCTGACTTTAGCAGGAATTTTGCCTGCTGTTGCATTCCATTGCCGTAGCTTTCACTGATAAGTGGCTGCGTTCCCTGTGAAATACCGTTGAATATGGATATTGCCACATAGGAAATGTTAGCAATCACTCCATAGGAGGCAACTGCTGTTCCTTGCAAAAGCCGTGAACGTATAGTTCATCATAAACAACGGAGCGGCAATTAAAATAATTCTGATATAATCTGTTCCTAGTGCGGCCAGTGTCGGGTCAGCTCCCATAACTTCCAGTACACGGCCCGGTGCAAAAATGCCAAGGATCATGAACGGAAGGCTGATTGCCATGCTCCACAGCAGGGAATGCAGAAAATAAAAATCTGCATTTGCCCCACTGGATTTTTGGATTCCATATCTTGTAGCAGAACCGATGCCGATCATGGAGCCAAACGCATAAATTACCCCATAGATTGGAAGCACTAAATTCAGTACTGCCAGCCCATTCGAGCCGGAATGTACCGAGATAAAGAATGTGTCCGCAAGGATATAGATGGAAATGCCGATCATCCCGGCAACACTTTGCAGGATATATTTTAATAATCGTTTCATCATATATTTCAGACTCCATTTCTTATACTCAAGACCGCCAGAATTTACCACCCAAGGCAGGAATACGGCTGGCGGTCTTTCGTTATAATTGATGACTGCAAATCTATTCAACGTGCAGTATAAATTGTTTAGATAAGAAACAGACTCATATCAGGATCTAAAATAGGGATACTGCGTTTAGATAATATCATTTTATTTGTCATTGTCGGTACGTTATTCACATTTTTTCAAGTTACAATTTAAAGGCTTCTGGCAACCTCATAAGCATCCCATATTGCCCCGCGGATATTTCTGACGGATCTGCTGTCTCCCAGATTATAAACGTATGGGAATTCATTTTTTAATGAAAGATAGGTATCATTTACTGGTTTGTAGCCCGCCGCCAAAATAATCTGGTCACAGTACAGTGTTTCTTCCTTTCCGGCAATTTCATATGTCAGGCTGCTTTCCGTGATTTTCAGGACGGATGCGCCCGGATAAATGGAAACCTTATGATATGCCAGCAAGTCTCTGAGCATAAATTCGTTCATTGGCGGAAGCATGCCTCCTGACTTCAAAATGTCAGATAATGCTTCTACAATGGACACATTGCTGCCATTTTGCGCCAGATGGAGAGCTAATTCACATCCTACCAATCCTCCGCCAATCACTGCGATGTTTTCTTTAGGACTGATCTTACCGGTTAACACGTCCTGTGCAAAAACGGTATATTCAATCCCATTGATTGGGGGAACCGAGGGTTTAGATCCTTCTGCTACATAAATAATATCCGGATTTAATTCTTTTATGGCATCCAAAGAGGCTTTCGTATTTAATCGTACATTAACACCCAGACGGTCTAATTCATGGGTATAGTATCTCGCTAATTCCAGATCATCGGACTTAAATTTAGGCTGGCCTCCGATGAGCAATGCGCCGCCCAGAGCATCCTTTGCTTCAAATAATGTAACGGTATATCCTCTTTCTGCGGAGACTCTTGCAGCCTCCAACCCGGCAGGCCCGCCACCGATCACTGCTATATTTTTCTTTTCTTCCGCTTTTTTGATGCCGACATATATTTCGCGGCCTACTTCCGGGTTGACTGCGCAGCTTCCCGTGCCTCCTTCAAGCAAACGGCCAAAACAGCCGTCATGGCATCCCAGGCAGGGCCTGATCAGTTCTTCCTGGCCTGTCTTTAATTTCATGATATAATTTGGATCAGCTAATAATGGCCTTCCCAGGCCAACGCCGTCAATGATTCCGTCGTTCAAAGCTTTCAAAGCCATTTCAGGATTATCCATTCTCCCTGCAACGATGACTGGAACAGAAGCAGTCCCCTTGATCTGTGCGGCTAAAGGCAGATACATGCCTTTTTCAAAATACATCGGCGGATGTGACCAGTACCAGGAATCATAGGTTCCTGCATCAGAGTCAAGACAATCCACGCCTGCATCTTCTAACAGCTTGATAACTTTAAGGGATTCTTCCACATCACGTCCCAGTTCTTTAAACTCTTCCCCGGGAAGCGCCCCCTGTCTAAGTGCCTTAATATACGACTTGATGGAAAAACGCATGATGACCGGAAAATCTATGCCGCAGCTTTTTTTAATCTCCTGTATGATTTCCGTTGCAAATCTCAGCCGGTTTTCTAAGGAACCTCCGTATTTGTCTGTCCTTTGATTGAACAGGCTCATAGTAAAGCAGTCCAGTAAATATCCTTCATGTACCGCATGGATCTCGATTCCGTCGAAACCAGCGCTTTTTGCGGTCTTAGCGGCAATGCCGAAATTTGTCACAAGCTGTTCGATCTCTTCTGTAGTGAGTTCCCGGCATTCAAAATTCGGCGCCCATCGGTTTGTTGTTTTTGATGGGGCTGAGAAATTTGCCGGATTTACCATTGATGGCAGAGCACTCCTGCCAAGACCCGCTGTCAGCTGTAAGATCATTTTAGTATCATAGGCATGACAACGATCCGTTAATTCTTTTGCTTTTTTTGTCCACTTGTGAGGTTCTGTGATGGGAGTAGGGAATGAACAAACTACATGAGGTTCAATGGTGTTATCGACCCAGTTTGCGCCTGTGATGATCATACCGACTCCGCCTTTTGCACGTTGGACATAATATTCTACAGCGGCGGCTGTATAGCAGTAATCCTCATCTACTTCGGTCAACGTCGCCATTGGAGGCATGAAAAATTTGTTTTTCACTTCCATCTTACCGATATGCATTGGTTCAAAAAATTTTTCGTATCCTTTTTTCATTTGGTTCTCCTTCAGTAATCGGTCAATAGGTTCAATGAACATGTTCAATGAACCTATTCTAACATTATAAAGTTGATAAATC
>VSNK01000042.1 GCA_009774255.1 Faecalicatena sp. | reverse complement strand
CATCAATACTTCTTAATTTTACAAACTTCCCAACTATCATCCCATCATAAACCATTTTATTTCTCCATTAAGCTTTTAAATTATAATTCCTAAAAAGCTTTTGCATTGATATTCCTTCAACCGATTTATTAATTCTTGAAATATACGAAGTTAAAACTCTTCCAGGTCCCACTTCAATAAATTGGTTAATTCCCATTTCTATCATAGTATTGATACTTTGATACCACAATACAGGTGAATAAAGTTGTTTTACTAATAATGTAGCAATCTGCGATTTATCATTTATGATTTTTCCTGTCACATTACTTATGTAGGGCATTTGTGGATTTTTCATTGGAATTTTTTTAACTTCTTCTGAAAATTGTGATGCAATATCTTTCATAAGTTTACAATGCGAAGGTACACTGACGTTTAGCTTACTGATTAAACGAGCTTCTTTCTTTAAAATATCACTGACTTTATCTACAGCCTTCAAATCCCCTGAAATTACATATTCACCTATACAATTATAATTGGAAATTTGAACTACTAAATTCATTTCTTCCGAAACCATTTTACAGACTTCTTGGATTCGTTCTTCGCTTACTCTAATAATAGCCGCCATTCCACCCAGACCTACAGGAACAGCATTTTGCATCAATTTTCCTCTGATTCTCACCAAGTTAAGGGCATCTTCGAATTCAATAACTCCTGCTGTTATCAACGCATTAAACTCACCAAGACTCAGTCCTGCTGTTATTTCTGCCTTATATCCTTTTATTTCTACAGCCTTTTCCATACATCTGGAAGCAACTAACATTGTGATTTGAGTGTACTCAGTCTGATTAATCAATTCATTTTCTTCAAACATAATTTTTTTTAAATCAAAATCCACTATTTCTGACGCAGTATCGATCACCTCTTTACATTCTATATAATCTCGATAAAATTCACTTGCCATACCAACATACTGTGAACCTTGTCCGGGATAAATAAACGCAGTCTTCATTTCTATCTCCTCAATATTTTCGAAAGCGATTGTAACGTTCTTTTTTTAAACCTTTAGTACTTACTCGACTTTCTTTATCCAAAAATTCGAGAATTAATTTTTTCATATAATCGGAAATTTCACTGATGCTTTTTTCGTTTTTACCAGTATACTCAGGAATAATTTTATCAACAATATTCAATTTTAGTAGCTCATTACTCGTAATAGCCATTTCATTTGTAGCTTTTTCCGCTAACACCCCGTTTTTCCACAAAATAGATGCATATCCTTCCGGTGAAATAACAGAATATACCGCATTTTCTAACATCCAAACTTCATTTCCAACCGCAGTAGCCAATGCTCCTCCACTTCCTCCTTCACCAATAATAATGCACAATATAGGTATCCCTAAATCAGATAATTCATATAAGTTTTTGGCTATAGCAATTCCTTGACCGTGTGTTTCTGCATCAAGATCACAATATGCACCGGGAGTATTTATAAAAGATATTACAGGTCTTTTAAATTTTTCTGCCTGTTTCATGAGTCGCAATACTTTTCTATATCCTTCCGGCATAGGCATCCCGAAATTCCGTTTCTTACATTCCTCCATTTCTTTTCCTTTTAAACCGGCAATAATAGTAACTGGCTTCCCGTTTAATAATGCAGTTCCGCCAATCAAAGCATTGTCATCACCCCGAAAACGATCTCCATGAAATTCCATAAATTCATCAAATATGTATTCTATATACTCTGCTGCTGAAAACCGCAAAACACTTCTCGCAGCTCTCACCCTTTGCCAGGCTGTTAAATTGCTGTTTAATTGCTTATTATTTTGAATATTTTCAAATTTCTTCTTTTGTTTTATTGTCAATTTAAAATTACGGTAGGAGTATGAACGGTCGTGTATTCTAAGTAAATATATCAGGACATCTCTTTGATTTTTTCTTTCTACAATTAAATCTATCATTCCATGATTGATTTGCGCCTCAGATGTCTGAATATTTTCCGGAATTTTACTTCCTATTGTCTGCTCTATTACTCTTTTTCCCGCAAAACCAATATTCGCTCCCGGCTCCGCTAAAATCACATCGCTTAATGTGGCAAAACTCGCTGTAACACCTCCCATAGTAGGATTTGTTAATATGGACACAAAAAATAGTCCTGCCATCGAGTGTCTTTTTACTGCTGCAGAGGTTTTTTCCATTTGCATAAGTGAAACTACTCCTTCCTGCATTCTAGCCCCTCCGGAACAGCAAAACATAATAATGGGTAATTTTCTTTTTGTCGCATACTCAAATCCTTGAGTTACTCGCTCTCCCATAGCGTATCCCATAGTTCCCATCAAAAATGACGTATTACAAACCCCTAAAATCACATCATATCCTCCGATTTTAGCTTTCCCTATTGTGACTGCTTCTGATACGTTTAATCTCTTATTCAACGTACATAACTTTTCTTTGTAAAGCATATTATTTAAAGGATTTTTGCTCTTTATGTTTTCAAATAGTGGTTTAAATGAGTCCTTATCTACTATGAATCGAATGCGCTCGTATGCATCTATAGAAAAATATGTCCCACATGATGGACAAATATAGAGATTACTGATTAATTCGTCCATACTTACTTTTTTTTTGCATTTTTTACACCCACTACTATTTTCTTGCATAAAACACAATCCTTCCTAGGTAATTTGTATGCTATCTAGAATTTTTCTTTTTATTGCTTTTGAGCTTAACTTATTTTCTTCAATTAAAAAATGATATTCACCAGGATGTGGGAATCTATCTTGTGTACCAATCATTACGTGTCTTGGCCTTTTTAATTTATCTGCATAATATTCTGCAATTGCACTGCCAAGACCTCCAACTACTGAATGTTCCTCGAATGTAAAAACAATACTATAATTCTGCAATTGTTTTAAACACTGTGAATCTAATGGTTTAACCGTATGCATATCAATAATAGTACAATGAATATTTTCTTCTTGTAACTCATCGCAAGCTTGAATAACGTTATGTAAAACACTACCTGTTGCTATGACTGCAATCTCTTTACCATATCTCAGTATATTTGCTTTACCTATTTTAAAATCCGCATTATTTTCATTATAAATAGCCGGGAGGTATGCTCCGCCTGTCAGCCTTAAATAGACAGGACCTCTATATTTAACAATCTCTTCTACAGCTAAAGCAATCTGTACA
Source organism: Faecalicatena sp. (assembly GCA_009774255.1). GTDB lineage: Bacteria > Bacillota > Clostridia > Lachnospirales > Lachnospiraceae > Schaedlerella. The sequence continues at coordinate 21,371 of VSNK01000042.1, read as the reverse complement.
CCATCCGAAGGGGATATAACAGTTAGATTGGGGATAGCACGCATCAGGCTTATATCTTCCAAACCGTAATGTGAACCTCCAAATTTAGATTGAATCATCCCGGAATCCAGTCCTATTATTTTGACATTTAATCCCATATACCCCAGATAATTTCTCACCTGATCCGCGCATCTAAAACTCGCAAAAGGCGCATAGGTAGTTGCAAATACTGGAGTGCCCTCTTTGGCTAATCCGGCCGCAACGCCTATTAAATTTTGTTCGGCAATTCCAACATTTATATATTTCTCCGGGTAATCACGTATTAGCCTGTCAAATCCGGAAGCATGTCCCAAATCCGCAGATAACGCAAAAAATTCTTTTCCTTGTTTTGCTAACTGATATACTGCATCTCCAAATGCCCCTCTGGACCCCATTCTTGCCAGAAAGCGAATTTGCTTTGACGTAATTTCCATTATAGTCCAACTTCCTTTCTGGCCTCAGCTAACCATTGTCCTCCCAATACCTTATGATGCCAATCGTTGTTATTTTCCATAAAAGAAATTCCTTTCCCTTTAATCGTTTTCATTACGAATGCTTGCGGCTTCATTTGTTTTTCTTCGTTTAATGCTATTTTGATCTCTTGAGGGTCATGCCCATCCAGTTCAAGTGTATTCCAACCGAAAGCCTCCAATCGCGCTTTTAGGTTTCTATTGCTTATAATATTCTCTGTACTTCCATCCGATTGCAGACCATTAACATCTACAATAAGTTTCAGATTATCGAGTTTCATCTGCCCTGCAAGCATGATCGATTCCCAGACAGATCCTTCGTTACATTCGCCATCTCCAAGCATTACTACCGTCTTATAGGAATATTTTTTTCGCTTTGCCAGGATAGCTAATCCCACTCCCATTGAAAGTCCAAGTCCCAGGCTGCCACCGGAACATTCGATACCATGTTCTTCATCCATGATTGCCAATTCTGCCAAAAGACTCCCATTTTGCTGAAATGTTGTGAGGTAATCTTCCGTAATTATTCCACATTCAGCCAAAGCCGCATACAATGCCATAGCGGATTGTCCCTTACTTAGAATAAATTTATCTTTTTTTCCAAAGTCCAAATTTGGATCAGACACATTCAGGTAACTTCCAAAAAGTACCGCAAGAATATCCGTACATGACAAAGCACCTCCCCAATGTGCGTCTCCTCCGCAGTAATCTGCCATTTGTATGATTCTTCTCCTGATTTTTCCGCTTAGTATTTTCAGATTATCTATATCCATTATTTTGTTCCACCATCTACTCTCAATATTTGTCCATTAATAAAAGATGATCTTTCACTTGCTAAAAATAATGCTGTTTCAGCTATTTCGTCTGATTTAGCTAAACGCCCCATAGCACATCGATCTAATAAGGCCTCTCCTACTTTATCCCTGACAATTTGGATCATATCTGTATTTGTAGGTCCTGGCGCGATCGCATTCACACGTATTCCTGATGCTGCGACTTCTGATGCCAGAATCCTGGTAAAAGAATTTAGCGCAGCTTTGGAAGTTCCATATGTACAATTAGTGGGATTCGCATCTAATCCTGAAATGGATGTAATGTTAATAATTGATCCGCTTTTATAGCGTGACATTACTCTGAGAACCAACTGACTCAATTGAACAGGGGCAAAAAAGTTTGTTTCAAATACATCTCGCATCGTGTTGATGGATGTCCGCTGAAAAATCTCTGCGTTTACTATTCCGGCTGCATTTACCAAAATATCTACAGGGCGCTTTGTACTATAGATTTCTCGAAAAATTTTTTTCATATCCTCGGAATTTGTCAGTTCCAAGTATACCGGAATGATATCAACGTTACATTTTTTAGCCAGCCCGGACATGTCATTCTCAAACATTTCTGTCTTTTTTCTGGAAAATGCCCAGATATTACATCCCTCTTCAGCAAATTTCTTTACAATTGCGTTTCCTATACCGCGGTTTGACCCGGTAATAATAGCATTTTTACCCTCTAATTCTCTCATTTTTTAATACTCCCCCGCATATACAAATCTCGACATGCTTTCAATCATCTTATATCCATCCCATATAAATTCCAATCCCATCGTCTGCCCTAATGGGACAATCCTATCCACTCCCCGTACTCCATTCCGGAAGACAATATCTTTGATTCTTTCTTTAGATTCCCCCAAAAAAGAAATGGTCTGACATTGTTTAGTTAAAACAGGTACTATTTCTTCCAGATCTTCTGCTACATATTCAAAGAAATATCCTCCTCCATTTTTGTAGTCCATAAGCTCCGGAAAAAGTTCTTCTGTCTCAACACGGACTACATAATTATTATCAGACACCAGATGGATTTTATCTTTCAGCATTCCCAGCATACAAAAAGAAGTATACTTATCAACAGCCTGTATCGGTTTCATTCTGTAATCTTTTTGAACCAGTTTTTTTAGACTTCTCCAAAATTCAATTCTGGCTTCTTCTGTCTTGCTTCCTGTCCAGATTACGATCCGTGGAGAACTGCATGCATTCTGATCCGTATAATATGTGTCCGTATAGAAATCTTTTGCAACTTCATCATAATTGCTTCTTAAATAGGTATCCGAATGAATGACAGCAATGGAATGGCGGTCAGCAAATGCCATTTCAATTGCCCTCGGAGGGAGGTATGCCTTCCGTATCGTCTCAATCGTTTGATTGCCTCCCCATATGATCCGCACATCACAAATAGATGATAATTCCTGTGTAATCATATCGTTGTGTTCATACCGGACAAGACAAAAATATGGCCGCATTTCTTTAAAGGTATCTGTTAATAGCCTGTTCATTGCGTCACAGATAATTTCCACCTGTTCAAATCTTTTATTTGATACCCTGATTATTGTTGCATTTCCGGCCAGTATCGAAGAGGTCATTGATACGGCGAAATTCACAGGTACGTTAGATGGCGCCACATGAAAAGCAATGCCGCGCCCAATCCTGCTTGTATAGTCTATATGTTTTGACTTCACATTTTCTATTGATGCCTTTCTGATCCAGTAGGCATACGACATGACATCAACGTTTTGCCGGGTTCTTTTATCTTTTAAAAGCTCTCTTGATAACGATGAGAAAAAATCTACGGTGCGGTCAGAAAACATGGGAAGGGCAGGAAGTTTTTGCATCTGTTCCATAATCTCAAAGTTTCCTACAAGGAACTCAAAATCATCTGAATTTATCCGCATAAGTATCACTGCACCCCCTCAATTCGGCACTTTTCATTCTGCCGATCACCTGTATATATTTCCCTTTCCTTCCACAGGGGCAATCATCTTCACCTACTATCACCCCTTCATCTTCCGTTAACAACGAATGCCCCGGATAAGAATGCGGCAGAACAGAGACAACCTGGATCATTCCCTTTTCCCCTATTTCACATGGTGAAAAATCTTTATAGTTTCTAACGATTACATCAGAGTAAATGCTCGCGTGTAGATGTCCACACTCGCACTCTGCATAGATACATCCTGTCTGTTCTACCATTGCATAATGATCTAAAAAATGTGTAATTCCGCATAACTCTTGAAAACACTTCTTAAATTCCATCCGGCCAACCGATTCTGATTCCAGACGCTTCCACCCGCCTCCGGTCATCAAAAACCCTTCTGAAAGATCAAACTCTTCTTCGGAATGAAGCAGTTCCTGATAAAAATGCTGCCATACAATAAAAGTAAAGCCGAACATAATAAACCTCTGCCCCTTATACTTCTCTAAAAAAGCTTTCAGCTTATCCTTGTTCAGGCTCATATCCTCATTCAGAACATATACCGTATCTCTGGAAACAATATTTAAGCCTATGATTGCAGCTCCTCTTGCAGAAAATGTCTTGCGGTCCTTTACTACGGACGGCGAATCAATAATCAGCATCGGAAGCCTTTTCTTTCCCCAGTAATCACTCAGAATTTTGATCATCACTTTTTGCTGCATCATTGCCGTATCTTTATCCACAAATATTTTTGACACGGCCTGGCCTGTAGTGCCTGAAGATGTCATGGTTTTAAATATTTCTTTTCTGTCCACACTCAGGAGTTCATATTCCTTGAACATCCTGACAGGATAAAACGGAATATCCTCTATATTCTTCACAGCTTCTTTCCTGTATCCAAGCGCACCCAGTAGCCTGGAATATTCCGTACAATTTTCCCTGTGAAATTCAGTTAATTCAATCAATTCTTTCGTCAGAAGCTGCTGCTTTTTCTCTTTTTCCAATTCGTACGGTTCTAACCGATAGAAATCTTCTATCATGAAATTTCCTCTCCCTGTTCCACTTCCTTTTGTATCCTTTCCGCTATTTGCGGTGCCGTAATGCCAAACTGCTCCCAAATATACTGTGTGGTTCCCGCTTTAGTAAATGCATCCGGAAAACCGATAAATACCTGCCTGGGTGCATGTCCTTTTGTTGATTTATACTCTGCTACTGCACTCCCCATGCCGCCGATCACGTTGTGCTCCTCCAATGTAACGACCATCCTGTGGGATAAAAACAGCCGATCCAGAGTTTTTGTATCCAGAGGTTTTATCGTATGTACATTTGCAACAGTACAGGAAATCCCTTTTTCCTCTAATATTTTTGCCGCTTCCAGCGCTTCATGAACCATCAGCCCCGTTCCAAGCAATACGATATCCTTTCCCTCTTTTATCACGCTGATCTTTTCCGGTTCAAACACATATTCCTCATTGTAAACCATTGGACAGTTCGGAACCCCATTGATCCGTATATACATTGGCCCCTTATATTCTGCGGCATAATAGGCCATATGATATGCTTCCACACTATCCGCCGCGCTCATGACAGTCATATGCGGAAGAGCCCTCATAAAAGCAAGATCCTCGCTCGCCCAATGTGCAACCCCTGATCTTGCCGCCACTACACCGGCAGCTGTCCCTACTAATTTTACATTCAGTTTCAGATTCGACAGATGCTGGCGCACTTGTTCCAGATCACGTACGGCAATGAACGAAGCGTATGTGGTTGCGAAAACAAGTTCGCCCTCCATTGCAAGTCCCGCCGCAATTCCAACCATATTCTGCTCGGCAATTCCGGTATTTAAAAAATGCTCCGGATAACGCGCCGCAAATCTGTCCAGATTAGAAAGCTGCGCCAGATCCGCTGTCAATACCATCAAATTATCATATTTCTCCGCAATTTCGGGCATAGCGTTTCCAAAGAATGTAGCCCTCTGCCCAAGTCTGGACCATGCACGAACCGTTGATTTTTTTATATCTGCCATTCCACTCCCTCCATCAACTCCCTGAGAGCAAGGTCGTATTGCTCTTTCGTAATCGCCTTTTGATGCCATTCTGGCCTGCCTTCTGCAAAGGAAAGTCCTTTTCCCTTGACCGTATCTGCAATAATAATCGTGGGGCTGTCATCGGAAACCTCGCTGAATGCTCTCAGCAGGTCTTTTATATCATGTCCGTCACAAGTAACGGTATGCCAGTTAAATGCCCGCATTTTTGCCGGAAGATCATCCACGGCCATAATCTCCTCTGTCCTGCCGTCATAACACAAATGATTCCTGTCGATGATTGCAGTCAAATTGCCCAGTTGATATTGCGCCGCTGCCATAAAGGCTTCCCATATGGAACCTTCATTTAACTCCCCATCCCCCATCAAAACATAGATGCGCTGAGGCTGCCCTTTCTTTTTTGCACTATATGCCTGTCCGATTCCGACCGAAATAGCCATCCCCAGACTGCCGCCCGAATATTCCAGCCCGATCGATGGATTATATGGATATCCGATCAGCCTGCTTCCATTTTCACTATAGGAATTCAATTCCTCTTCCAAAAAATATCCTTTTTCCACAAGAGCCGGAAAATGCGCTATCGTACAATGGTTCTTACTGATCAGCAGACGGTCTCTTTCTACTCTGCAGGGCTTTGCCGCATCCACGTTAAGAATTTCCCCATACAGTACTGCCATAATTTCCATGCAGGAAAATCCGCCGCCGATATGTGCCCCTTTTGCTCCTGCCGCCAATGACATATCCAATGCCATCTTCCGCATCCTTCTTGCCATGCTCTTTAATCGGTCAATATTTTCTTTCTCCTGGTTTACGAACATATCCTTCCTCCATCCGCGATCAATACCTGTCCCGTAACAAATGATGCCTGGTCTGACGCAAGAAACATCACACATTTGGCGATCTCACCAGGATCAGCAATACGGTGCAGACTGCTTCTGTCTATTATTTTCTGGATCTCTTCTTCTGCCTTATAGCTTCCCATTTTTGTGTCGGTCAGCCCGGGAGCTACCGCATTGACCCGTATTCCATAACTGCCAAGTTCACGTGAGACTGACTTCGTGGCATACAGCAATGCCGCCTTGCTGGAGCCATAGGCCAGATAGCCTGCAGACGTTTCTATCCCCCCTATAGAAACCATATTGACAATGCTGCCTTTCCTCTGCCGCATCATCGCGCGCGCCGCAATCTGCATGATATGGATCTGCGCAAAAAAGTTAACTTCAAATACTTCCTTCAGCTTTTCCATCGATGTCATAGTCAATAAGCCGCCATAAGAAATTCCGGCATTATTCACAAGTATATCTAATGTTTTTTTCTCCTTCAGCACGTTTTGCAAGGCTGTTTTTGCTTCGTGGAAATCTGTAATATCAAAATAAACCGGTTCTATCCATACTCCATTCCTTTGTGCCAGTTCTTTCATATCCTTTTCAAATTCCGTGTCTTCTTTCCTTGCACAAGCCCATATATTGGCGCCATTTTCTGCAAATTCCTCTACAATTTTCCGGCCAATCCCCTGTCTGGCTCCAGTCACAATCGCGTTCTTATCTTTTAGCAATTTCTCTTCCTCCTGCGCAGTCTGTTCAGGTTACTTCCTTACAGTTCCCAGGCAAAACAGCCAGCTTATATTAGGAACTGTGCATAAATAACTTATACATCTGACTTGTCTCAATATCCATCTGCTACATCAGAAAATCTTGACGCAGCCCACTGCGACTGCGATTTTCCTCTTTGCAGATAAATATTGATCCTGCGTCATCTGTACAAGTTATTTATGCACAGTTCCTTAGTTCTGCAGCACGGCCATAATCCGCCTCATCTGCTCAACCGCGTCAAAAAATCCCCTGTACTCTTCGGGAGCCCACTTTTCCCGTATCCGCTGCTGCACCCCCGCCGGACCGACCACAGACGGAACTGACAGGGCCACATCTCTCACACCATGCTCCCCCTTCAATGCGGAACTAACGGAAGCAATCGTCGGACGTTGATTTAAAATCGCGTCTGCAAGATTACACACACAGGTTGCAATTCCATACTGTGTTTTCCCCTTTGCCTTAATGATTTCCGATCCCATGGTCCTGGTATGATCAGCAATGGCTTTTTTTATTTCCTCGTTCCATTCAATCTTTACATCTTCACAATATTCTTTAATCGGCATTCCACCAATTGTGACGTGACTCCATACAGGTACCTGGGCGTCCCCATGTTCACCAACCACGTATCCATTGACCACCCCTGTATTCAAGTCAAGATAATCAGCAATACTCCGCACAAATCTGCTGGAATCCAGCAGACATCCTGAACCAAATACCATACCATCGGCCAGCCCCATCCATTCCGTTACTTTATAGGTCATGATATCTACAGGGTTTGAAATGATTAGAATAACCCCTCGCATATAATATTTCTCTATACTGTCAATCACGGAATGCATGATCTTTACGTTCTCATTCGTAAGGTCAAGTCTGGACTCTCCTGCTTTTCTTCCGCGTCCTGCCGTAACAATAATCAGATCACAATCCGCACAGTCCTGATAATCTCCCGCATATAGATCTACTGTTCCCATAGATGGGATACCATGACGGATATCCTGCGCCTCACCATCTGTTTTTTCATGGTTGATATCGACCAGCACAATTTCACGGGCTATATCCCGGATTGCAAGCGCATAAGCAATGGATGCCCCTACAAACCCTGCGCCTATAATCGCGACTTTCCTGTTTCCCACGATGTATCTGGTCTTTCTTTGAAGCAAACCCTTGTCCAATTCCTTATCTCCATTCTACAAAATGCAATTTTTATGTTTTGTATGGATAACGCAGCGGATACGATATCCTATTCCGTTCAATGGTTTGCACCACTTAAAAAAATTGTCCTTGTAAGCTGTGATAGAAGGTCATACCCATCCCAGATCAGTTGAAAGTCCATCGTTTTTCCTATTGGAACAACACGATCCACACCTTGGATTCCGGATGTGAGCAATGGAAAAAGTTCCATTTTATCTCCCAAAAAGCCTATCGTCTGACACCGTTTATCATCGCATATCATTTTTAGCTCTAAAATATCATCGCAATCATACTCAAAGAAAAATCCGCTGTTATCCTTCCCTTCCATAAGCTGTCTCGTCAGTTTTGGAACCGTTACCCGTATGATCAGATTATCATGGTGTGGTTCAATCATTGTTCCTCCGATTGCGGCTGCTGTCAGATAACTGCTTGTCAGTTTATTTACTCCCTGAATATTCTGATATGTATATTTCTTCTTTACAATTTTATACAGCTCATCCCAGAACATTTTTTTCGCTTTTGTTTTTTCTTTTCCGGTCCATACCACAAGCCTTGGACTTGTACAGGCATTTTGGTCGGAAAAATAAGTGTCGTTATAAAAATCTTCCGCTGTCTTTCCCTTATTTTCACAGGAAAGATAGTAATCCGCGTCTAAGACGGCCAAAGAATAACGATCCGCAAATGTAATCTCGTTGCTTCTCGGCGGAAGTTGAGATTTCCGCAATTCAGCAATTGTCGCATCACCGCCCCATACAACGCGGGTGTCCGCGATCGATGACAGGACATCATTAATTTCCTTCTCTCTCCCATATCTCACGAGAATGATATAGGGGATAAATTGTTCATACTGCTTTAATGTCGTTTTTATACTGTCCACAATGATCCCAACCTGCGGAAATTCTTTGGAAGGGATACGGACAATATTACGGTTTCCCGCCAAAAGTCCTGTGACCAGACTATACGCAAAATTCACGGGAACATTGGACGGCGCGATATGGAAAACAGTCCCTCTTCCTAAATGGATATTTCCATCCCGCTTCTCATATTGTTTCTTTAACTGAATCGTGGATGCTTTCCTGATCCAGAACGCAAACGTTACGACATCCGAATATAACCTGCTTTGTGGATGCCCCATAATCGACTTTGACAGCACATTCAAAAAATCGATCAAATCGTCACAGAAAGGTTCCCTGGCCGGTACCTTGTATAAGGATCTGACTAATTCCGCATTTCCTGCAAGATATGAAACTTTCTCCAAAGCCTCTTTCTCATCTAAATTTTGCCGCATAAGTATCACTGCACCCTCTCAATTCCGCATTTTTCATCCGCCCAATCACTTTAAAATATTTTCCTTTCCTTCCGCATGGGCAGTCATCTTCCCCCAAAATAATTCCCTCGTCCTCTGTAAGCAGGCTGTGCCCCGGATAGGATTCAGGTATTGCTGACACAACCTGTAAGATCCCTTTTTCACCAATCTCACATTCCGAAAAATCAATTGGCCTCCTTGTTATCACATCAGAAAAAACACTTGCATGTAGATGACCATATTCGCACTGCATATAGATACAGCCTGTTTGCTCTACCATTCCATAATAATCATGGATATTGTCAAGCCCACATGTCTCTTTGAGCCTGCCATGAAATTCCTCCGGGCTGACTGCCTCCCCTGCAAGTTTTTTCCAACCTCCTCCATGTATAAGAATGCCATTAGAAAGATCAAACGAAATCCCCTCTTTTTTTAACCGCAGCAGTTCCTTATAAAAATGCTGCCAGATCATAAAGGTAAAGCCAAATAGAAAAATCTTTTCTTTTTTATATTTTTGCAGAAATTCCGTCACAGCAGCCACATTTAAGTGCATTTCATCATCCAGAATGTACACTTTTTTTGCTCCAAATATTGAGAAACCCAGAATACCTGCGCCGCGCGCACTGAACATCGCTCTGTTTTTAATTACACTTGGCGAATCAATGATAAGCATCGGCATACGGCTGGAACCGGTAAATTCCGACACAATTTTTACCATTGCTTTCTGCTGATTGGAAGCCGTTGCCCGGTCAAGGAATATCTGACTGACAGCCTGTCCTGTTGTGCCGGATGAGGTCATGGTTTTTACCACATTTTCCTGTGGAACAGACTTGAGCTCCAGCTCTTTAAACATTCTTACCGGCAGGAACGGCAGATTTTTATACGACCTGCATTCTTCCTCATGAAAGCGGATACTGTCGAGTATCCTTCCGTATTCCGGACAATGTTTCCTGTGAAATTTTGTAAGGCCCACCAGCCGCTCCGTAAGAAGTTCCTCTTTTTTTTCTTTATCCAAAGAATAAGGGGGAATTTCAAAAAAATCCTCAAACGTCATAAATCGTTACCATCCTACATATAAATATTCAAGTGTTCATTAATGATATGCGCGATCTCTTCATAATGCTGATTGATAAAAAAATGGTTTTGACCCATCTCATAATAGTCAACCTTGCCGTCTGTCATACTTTCCCATTCCGTAATCCCATCCGACAGACTATCTTTACTGCAATAAATTGCCGTAATGTCACAGGGAATTTTCAGATTCTTCTCACAATATGTAAACTGACTCCATATTTTATAGTCAGCCTTTACCGGGCGCATAAAAATATCCAAAAATCTTTTATTATTCAATATACGCTCATCCATTCCTCCGAGCTCTTCCATTTTTTGAAGAAACTCCTGTCCTGAGAGATCTGCAAACAACTGACTCTTTGATTTCTTTTTCAAGGAGCCTCTGGCACACATAAAGACATGAACCGGCTGTGACTTTAAGCTCCCTTTTGCAATCAAATCATAAGTAATTGCCGCCCCTATACTATAACCCAGAATCGCAAATTGTCTCTTACCAATGCATTCATTTATCTGTTTTGCCGTATCTTCAAGAAACACTTCGTAATTCTCAATTAACGGCTCACTGCTCCTTTTTCCACGCCCTGCATATTCCACCGCCGTCACATCAACCTGTGGTGAAATGTAAGGCAGCAATTTACGGAATGAAGCCGAACTGCCTCCGGCGAACGGTAAAAGAAAGAGCTGTATTTTTTTTAATCTACTCATAATATTTCGTTAAGTGTTTATATAATGTCTTGCCGGAATCATTCTTCGGAATCTCATCTATTACAATGACCTGGAACGCTGCCGGATTTAATTTTGTCTTTTCTACAATATATTCCTTTACCTGGCCTGCAAAAGCATGATTGGTAAGAAATATGTACATGTGATCGTCCACTCCCGTACATGCTACATCCAGTTCGAATTTTCCTTTGATTAGCCTGTCCATTTCGTCCAGGTTCACACGATTTCCATAAATTTTCAAAAAGCGTTTTTTTCGGCCTACGATGAAATAATATCCGTCCTCGTCAAACTGCGCCATATCACCCGTAACCAGAACTCCGTTTCTTTCGTCGCCTTTTATGAGGTCATCGCCGCATTCCGCATAACCCAATGTAACGTTCCTGCCCTCATAAACCAGCTCGCCAGTGGTATATGGAGTCAGTATTTCTTTTCCTTCCACGTCAATGAGTCTGAACTTTCCGCCGGGAATTGCAATGCCCATGGAGCCTTTCTTTTCCACTGCTTTGTATGGCGGAAGATACCCCATCCTCGCTGTCGCTTCACATTGGCCATACATAACTACGAAGTTCCTTCCTGTTTCCGCCGCGTATGCGGCAAATTTTTCGTGCAATTCCGGAGTCAGTTTCCCGCCGGCCTGGGTCATAGTACGGAGCGATGGCAGGTCCATCCGCATAAAGCGGAGCTTATCAAGCATTTCAAAAGTATAAGGGACACCGCCAAATGAGGTTGCTTCCTGCTCCTTAAAAAATTGCCAGAATTCTTTTTGCATCATTGACTTCTCCGTAAGCAGCAGCGCAGCGCCGACGAGCAAGTGGGAGTTTATGATCGACAGCCCATATGTATAATTCATTGGCAGTGTAGTGATCGGTCGCTCAGACGCGTCAAGTTCGAGATACTCTACAATTGACCTTGCGTTATCCATAATATTCTCATAACTCTGTCTTACAAATTTGGGGCTTCCGGTGGAACCAGATGTTGTAAGAAGTAAAGCTAAATCCTCATTTAAGCCATATTCTTGTTCGTATTTTGTCTTTAGAAGTACATAACCTAATGCTTCATAGACACAGGCAGCATTTTTAAATTCCTCTTCTTGTCGTTTTGGCAGCCAAAGATAGGACGGGCAATAGGTATTCAAAAGGTTATCCAGCAACCCCTCTTCTAAATGGCTGTTCAGCATTACAGGAACAATGTGATTGTTTAATGCCGCAATATAGCCCAGGGCAGAGCCTATCGTATTTTCGCATAAAATGAATATCAGACATCGTCCATTTATAGCGTTTGCCAGTTTCCCGCATTCGTTGTTCAGCTGCTTATAGGTAAGTTCTATGCCGCCTTCTTCAACTAAAGCTGTGTTATTATTGTATTTTTCTAACATCCAAAGTCTTTCCACTTTTAACCCTCACTTTTCTTTAAATGTGCTTTATATGTATTTATCCAATAATCATAATCACTGTCGAATTGACCGTTGTATTCATATACCATCACATGATTAAAAATCGTATTAAGTTTCACATTATCAACCAGTGTATAATATTCATTCACAAAATCATTATATCGGTAATTATTATCTTCAATAGATAAATTATCATCTCTGCCATAATCCACATAAATAATTTTATCAGGAATAGCATTTTTTCTTTTGTAATAATCAAACAGCCTGGCAGGTGAATTTCTTCCATATGTATATTGCAGGCAATCCCAAGTTGCAATATCGCACATCCTGCCATGATGTGTCATCAGATATCCACAAGGCACATTATCCCTAAAAGCATAATATTCATCTTCTTTTACTATGGTATTCAAATACTTTTCCAGTTCAGGCAGAGCCTTCGCTCTTGCTTCTGTCGTGTATATGCCAGCATATACACCTTCTTTTACCTTATAATCAAGTGTTGTTATTGATTCATCCCGATATACATATTTAAAATCTGAAATTCCCATTATCAAAATAATTATGATACTCGTTACTGTCGTAATCACCCTGATTAATTCGCTTTCATTTTCCAGCAGCAGCAACAGCAAGCCGTATAATACCGGTAATGCAAAATAAAATCTATCAATGGATGCATTGCTGTCTACAATGACTACCTCAGCCAAAGAAAACAAGGCAGGATAAATTGATAGATAATAAAACAGAGGATAATTAATTAGTTTTTTGCAGCCAATGACATATACGAGCAAATAAATGGATGCCGTCAATCCTAAAAAACTGAATTGATCTCTTGGGGATACTAATGTACCAATCCATAAAATATTCACAAAAATTCCTGATATAATACCTAATTGCATGTATTCTATCGTTTTAAGCCTTTTCCCCTTTTCACGTACATAGCGAACTGCAAGAGGAACTACAAATATAAAAACTGCAGCAGCGATCAGCAGAATACGTTTTGAATGCCCTGCCAATACATATATCCTTTCTATTGCGGTTGTTGAAGCCATGTTTTCGCTTGGATACGGATGGATATAACCATTCAATCCATCAAGCAGCAATTTTCCTCCTGTCTGAATCATAATCGGAATAAACACTGCAAGTATCTCAAAAACTCCACCTATACAATATATTATAAAATTCTTGCATTTTTCTCCTTTATTAGAACGCAGCAACAACAATATCCAAAAAACAATAAGGGAAATTCCGTATCCTGGATGTGCGAATATAGAAATTCCGGTCAAAAAACCTGCTATAAACAGTTTTGAACTCCTATATTTTCCAATATTTTCAACACAATCATAAAGCAGCAGCCCAACAAAAAAAGACAACATCATCGGAATCGTATTATAACTATAATTTTGGATAAGACTGCCATAAACCGGAATCATAACTCCTGTAATTAATAATGCATGTGGCTTCTTTATTGTCTTTTTTAATACATAGAAAGAATAGAACAGTATAAAAAATCTAAAGCTAACATAACTGAGCCTCGTAAATAAAAGTACACCTTCCAAATTGGGTACAAATATTTCGTATAAAAATAACTGCGGAATCAATAAAAACGCTGATCCCGTTCCGTATGAAAAATTATTATGTGCATATGGAATATTTCCATGAAGCATTCCTAACGCGTCTGAAACATAAAAAGCTTCATCTGTGATTTCTGTTCCATAAAATACCCTGATATACATTAATATGGCAGAAAACAGGCATCCACAAATCAGGAAAATCTCATATATGGAATATTTTAATTTACTTTTTACAATATCATCAACTGTTTTATACTTATCTATAACCACATCCATATAACTACATTTCCTATCTGTTTATGCCAAAAGATTTTCTTTAAATAACTATTTTTTCTATCTGCTGTTTTCAGAATATATTATTTTCTCCCTACACGGTCTTTAAGCACTCCTTTATACTGCCAATCACACGCTCCTGTTCCTCCAATTCCATATAAGGATGCAGTGGCAATGACAAAACCCTCCTGCACAGCTGTTCCGTCACCGGCAGTTCTACTTTTACACAGTCATACTCCCGAAATGCCGTCTGCCGGCTCATCGGTTTGGAGTAATAAATCATCGTGGGAATTCCCTTTTCTTTTAAATACGACTGCAGGCTGTCCCGTATATTTTCATCGTTTAATAAAATCGAATATTGCGCCCAGCTGGAATAAAAACCTTCTCTGATATGCGGAACCTGCACAACCTCTCTGAGTTTCTGTGTATATCTGTCCGCCGCCTGATTCACCGCATCCAGTTCATACTCTTCAAATGCCCTCAGCTTTACCTGCAAAATTGCTGCCTGCAGAGTATCTAGCCTGGAATTGACACCAATACGTACATTGTCATACTTGTCTTTTCCCTTTCCATGGACCCGATAGGACTTTAACAATTCCGCCCATTTATCCTGATCCGTAAATATGGCTCCGCCGTCCCCATAACATCCCAACGGTTTAGCCGGAAAGAATGATGTTGTCGAAATATCACCGAAACTGCAAGCTCTTCGTTCCCCGATCCTGCCGCCGAATCCCTGAGCCCCGTCTTCTAAAACGAACAGATGGTATTGATCCGCGATTCTCCGGATCTCCGGATAATTCGCCGGCTGCCCGAAAAGATCTACCGCTATGATGACTTTTGGATTCAGCTTTCCCTCTTCTTTTACTTTTAGAACTGCGCGTTCCAATGATGCCGGAGACAGATTAAACGTCTCTTCTTCTACATCCACAAAAACAGGAACCGCGCCCCTGTAAGCCGGCGTTTCTCCTGAAGCAAAAAAGGTAAAATCCGGAACAAATACCGCATCTCCCTGACCCACATTCCAAACCATCAAAGCCAGAGACAGCGCATCCGTACCGTTTCCGCATGTGATGCAGTGCTTCGTTCCCACATATTGGGCTAATTGTTTTTCCAGTTCTTCTACCTGGTATCCGGAAATAAAATTTCCGTCAGTCAATACACGCCCAACCGCCTCATCCATATCCGTTTTTAATATCTGATACTGCTTTTTCAAATCTCTAAACTGCATATCTCTTCTTCTCCTTATCCTGTGCCGTACCATAATCCATACATGATTCATGATTCCGGTTCAAAATATCCCAACAATGAAAATGGGGATTTTTATAACGAGCCGCTCCGCTTTCATCAAAAGATACATACATTCACCAACAGGTAAATCATATAAACAAGAAGATTCCCTCCTACTATATACTTAAGCAAAAATGACACAAATGCTTTCATTGAATAGTGTGTACAGTACACACAAAGTGAAAGATTCACAATATGATACAGGCATTCTAATATAGAGAAAAATACAATTGTAGCAAATACTCCGAATCCCCATATGTATGACAGTCCGAAGCATATTCCATACTTGACAATGCCAACAAATGACAATATCAGAGAAAGTTTCTGCCTCTTCATAACCACAAATGTCCCGGAAACACAGACGGAACAGAACTTCAATAAAAACATCATACCGAGAACCGCAATATAATCCCCTGCCGCTGCCCATGAGCTTCCAAGTACAAACGGTATAATCTGTTTTCCGAAAACAATCAAAAATCCTACTGGTAGAATCGCAAGCTTGATATTCTTTTCCACAATTTCAAAGCAAAATTTTCCGATGTTCTCTTTAGCTTCGTTTTTATTTACTTTATCAGACATGGTCTGATATACGACACGGTTGATCGGAGTCGCCAAGAGCGCGGCAGGTACATCCAAAATACGATTCGCCATCGTATATCCGCCCAGCATTGCATTCCCAAACACACGCCCCAGGAACTGTGTCGGGATCTCATTGCTTATCTGAGCAATAAAATTTGCCGGCATCTGTATGAGCGTGATATCTTTATATTCGATCAGCAGTTTCCTCCAATCCCTGAACATGATCTTCTCTCTGAACGGACTCACATGCATCTGCATATGGATACAGCAGACTACATAAGAAGCAATCGTGCCAATCAAATATCCAAATGTCCCCTTTCCCATCCATCCAAGGATGATCGACAGCCCGACATTCACCACATTCTGAATCATTGGATTCCAGAACAGAATCTGGTATTTTTTGCAGCGGTTCGTGTATGAATAATACACATTCTGCATATTAAACGAAAGAAGATATATGGTCAAAAGGAACAATGCCATTTCATACGGAAAGCTTGTATCAAATAGTTGATAATCCGCTCTGATTCCAATCAGTATGCAGAATAGAATGGAAAGAAATGTAACGTTCAAAGTAAGGATCATCTGACAAAGCTGCCTTGCTTTCCTGTCCTCTTTCGGAAGCATAATTGCTATAATGAGGCCGAAGCTGATGATATTCGTGACAAATCTTCCTGAGGACAGAATCAAATCATATTCTCCGAGCTGAGCCGGACTGTAAATACGACTGATGATTGGAATACATACGATGTTAATCCCATATCCAAGCACATTTCCGCTTACCAAGACCGCAATATTTTTTAAGAACGGATGCGCGGCCAGAAACCGTTCTAACCTTCCTTTTATTTTATTGATAAAAGCAGGAAGCCCCCGCATACTGACTATCTCCTTTTTATATATGGATGTATTCTATTTCACTTCTTTTTGAATTCGATTGCCCTGCTTTTTTCTCTGGCAATTTTCTTACCGGTTGATTCCTGTATAACAAAATAAAAATCAGCCATATAACCAGATGTCCAAATAAAAGTGCGCTTATCATATGCCCGTCATTCAGATCAAATACAAAAGAAATTGCAGCCCCTACCGCAAAAATATAACTTGTTTTCTTCTGAAATCTGTCAATAAGCCTCAGAAGCAATGCAAATAAAACAAATTCAATCAAAATACCGGCAAATCCAAACCACAAAAAGCCTTCTCCGATAAATCCGGTATTGCAGTTCATTTCCGGCTTCCCATAATAGATACTTGCTATCTGAAACGTATACCCATCCGGATAACCCTGGCCATAATTGCTTTCAATCGGAATCAGCCATCTTGGAAAAATACCTGCCAATCCTTCTCTTGGATGTGTAGAAAAAAAGTCATAATAAACAAATTTATTATTTGCAGATAATAAAAATATTCTTCTGATAATCAGTCTGAAAACAGACAAAATCGAATCAAAATGAATCAAAAAACAGATTCCTGATAATCCTCCGTAACACAGGTACCAAAACTTATCTGCAAGTTTCTCTTGTGACAGCCACCATACAATCCCCAGAACCAATATTCCCATGAATAAAAAAGATTTTTGTCCCGCATACAAATAGATCAGAACTTCCAGGGAAAATACGGCGATAACTCCTATATAATGACGGCTTGTCAAAGTAATTAAAAGAAGAATCGGAATAATAACCTTAATCAGTGCTGTCTGTAAATATCCTCCGTACTTACTGATGTGGTACAAACCGCTTCTTCTCAACTCGTAGACATCATAAATATTCAACGCAGTTAAAGTCGGCAGACCGTTGTTCCGATATGTCTGTACAATGAACAGTACCAGCAAGCCGATAAACACGGCAATGATACATTTATTACATGAAACAACATATTGAAAATCTCTCATTTTAACCGGCATAAATCGAACCATCATCTCACAAATCAGTACCGATATACAGATCGCCGTATAAAATACCGTATTTTCGTCTTTTAGTGCATAAATAACGGTGATCGGTATCATCTGCAGCACAAAAAAGAAATGGAGCAAAAACGCGGAGGCTTTTTCCTTGCCGTGCTCGATCATAAAAAACAACCCGGTAAGCCACATCCATCCATAAATCAATTTTATCGGATTCGTTTTGACCAGGTAAATGTCTTCCTCCATGATGGAAAGATGATTCACATAACCATAGATCAGCCCTGCCCCAAATAAAAGCATTAAAAAATACATAAGAAAGATTTTCTTGAACTGTGTTTTTTTCATATCCGCTGTCCTCATCTGTCATGCAGACTCCAGTTTTCTTATCATATCAACCACTTTATTTCTTTCATTTTCCCAGCACAGATCTGATTTTGCTTTTATCAGATTTTCTTTAAAAGTTTCATATAAGGCTTTATCTTCCGTCATACGATGGATTGCACCTATAATCTCTTCCGGTTTATCATCATCCACCAAAAGTCCAATCTTGTATTTTTTTATAAGTTTCCCCATTTCCGGGATGTCACTTGTAATCATGGGCGTCATGGATTGTATATTTTCAAAAAATTTGTTAGGCAAAGAATAATAAAGATTACGCAGCTTCTTTTCAGAAAATATAACACTAAAATCTACGGCTGCTACATAATTGCGCAATTCGTTCAGATCTACTGACTGGTGAAAGTATACCCTGTCTTCTAATTTTGCCTCTGAAATCTGCCTTTTCAGGAACTCAAAATATTCTGTATCGCGTGCTTCTCCTAATATCACCATTCCGACGTTATCTATTGATTTAAGTGCTTCAATAGCCAGCTCCACCCTGCGTATCTTTGTGATACCTCCGTGATACATCATGATTTTTCCATTTTCTTTTATATTCAAATGCAAAAGGAATTTCTTCCTGATCTCACAAATTTTGTTTTCATCCAATTCCCAGTAAGATGGGATATTTCTAACAACAACAGGTCTTCGCTTTAATTGATATATCTGCTTTACTTCATCTGCGATACTGTCAGAAACCATCATATTTACATCTGTCCTCTTGATTAAAAATCCTTCGATCATCTTCACCAGCATAAAGCGGACAAAAGAACGTTCCGTTCGATAAAGTCCAAATTCATGTGAATCATAAATCAATTTTGCCCGTTTATTTTTTCTCTGAAAGCAATTGGCCAGGTAACCAACGCATAGCCCTATATAATCGTGTCCACTGATAATATCCGCCTGTTCCTTATATGCCAGTTTTACATACTGAATCATCGCATCAATCCGTCCGAACAGAACTCCCAACGTCCCATATCCATATTTTCTGGTCGGTATACGCAATACTTCAAATCCGGCGATATTTTCCGAAAAAACTTGCTTTTTACTCTTCGTAATCGCAAGAACCCGTATCGTATACCCAAGTTCCCTGGCAATAGACAGTTCTCTTTTATCCCTGCTGGCATTCATCCATTCGTTAAATACAATCTTTAAATATTTTTTCATTCACTGTACCTTCCTGATCAAATTGATGTCCGAAATATTCTTTTATATCTCTTTTTACAACGCATCATATAGTGATATTAGCTTTTCTTTCTCTCTGTCCCAGTTATAATACTTTTCTACTGCAATTCTTCCGCACTTTCCCATTTCTTCTGCCTTTTCGCGGTGTTCCAAGAGTTCATTGATCATTTTACTGAGGGATTTCGTATCATGCGGATCTATGCAGAGCCCGGCCTTCGTGTTTTCCGCAACTTTTTTCCACAGCGGATAGTCAGAGCAGATAAATGGCAGCCCCGCAGCCATATATTCATACATTTTGATGGGCTGTGAATTCACATAATTTCCTGTCGGCATCAGCATGCATAGGCCAACAACCGACCGTCCATACAGCTCATTCACTTCACTCCTGTCCACTCTTCCTATGTATTTTATAACCGATGAATTCCCAGCCTTCATTTCCTCAACCGGATGTTCCCCTGCCAGGATCAGCGTTCCGTCCACGCTTTTCATTGCCTCTGTCATAATCTTTTCGCCGCGGATATCACTGATACCGCCTGCATAACAGATCACAGATTCCCTTTCTTGAAATGGCGTATCATGGAACCGGATATCATCCAGCTTCGGGTAATTATTAATTACAACAACTTTTTTTGCCCGTCCCTTAAATTGTTTTGCAATATAGGGTGTCGCTGCCACAACGGCATCAAGATGCCGCACAGCATGAGTCTCATATAACCGGTACAGCGTCGAAACGATTTTCCTCAGCGGTTTCGGAATCCAATCCTTATCCATGATCTGGGCGGGGACATCCTCATGGCTGTCAAATATGACTTTTTTCCCTTGCTTTTTCAGTTTCAGTCCATAGGGAAGCAATTCCGGGTCATGGAAATGATAGAGGTCCGCGTCAAGCTTTCGTGCCGTCTCATAGACTTTCCTGGCAGCCCTTGTCATCCGGAAAAAACGATTGCCGGCCACCTCGCCAATCCCGACCATATGAACCCCTTTTGATTCATAGATCCTGCCTTTTGAAACCTGATATACCTCATATCCATTCTCCGCAAGCGACGTACATTCTTTGTGAAAGATCCGTATGTCCTCCTGCTGGTGAATATCTGTTATATGACACACTTTTGTCTTTTTTCCTGCTGTCTTTCCGTTACTCAATCCGATTTCCTCTCCTGGCTGTTCATTTCAATTTCTTCTCCTGACTGTTCACTCCATTTTCTTCCCCTGACTGCTCACTTCGGTTTCCTCTCCTAACCCGGATAAACCGGAAAAGCACGAGACGAAAATTTTGCCATTTTGCGCAACATTTGGCTATTAAGTGCCTAACTGCTCACTTCGGTTTTCTCTCCTGACTGCTTATTTCAATTTTGTCTCCCGGCTACTCAATCCGGTTTCCTCTCTCATCTACCCTGCCGATCACCCGGGCAGGTACACCGGCTACAAGGCAGTAGTCAGGAACATTCTTTGTCACCACCGCACCGGCGGCAACCATCGCGAACCGGCCTACCGTATGGCCGCAGACAATGGTCGCATTCGCACCGATGCTTGCGCCTTCTTTAATCAACGTCCGCTTGTAATTCTCATGTCCCTTGGGATATCTTGCCCTTGGGGTCAGATCGTTTGTAAATACACAGGAGGGTCCGCAGAATACTCCGTCTTCCAGCTCCAC
>VSNK01000419.1 GCA_009774255.1 Faecalicatena sp. | reverse complement strand
ATG
The DNA here is from genome assembly GCA_009774255.1 of Faecalicatena sp. GTDB lineage: Bacteria > Bacillota > Clostridia > Lachnospirales > Lachnospiraceae > Schaedlerella. The sequence goes on along the minus strand of VSNK01000419.1, from coordinate 3,375 downwards.
ATCTATGTGTACAGCGGAAATTGTACGCATTATATTGAACCGGGGGCGGGACAGAAGCCGAAAATGGGGAAAGGCCAGAAACGGGGAAAGAGCCGGGAATGGGCGAAAATCCGGAAGCAGATTCCAAATCAGTGATATATCACGAATCGGGGAAGTATTCCGAATGGAAGGGGGTTCAGATGAACACGGGGGATCTCTGCTTTCTGGCGCCCAACGTCCGGCATGTGATCACAGCGCTGGCGGATGATGTGATCGTACTCAATGTATTGCTGAGCAAGCAAATGATCGATACGGGCTTTCTGGCGCTTTTGAAGGAAAAGTATCTGTTGGCGGATTTTTTCAAAAATATCCTCTATGAAAAGGGGGCAAGTGCCTATGTCCTGTTTCCTACGGGAGCGGATCCGTGGATGAAGCGGACCTTTGGCCTGATCTATCAGGAAGAGCAGAAGCGGGAGTATGCCTACAGGGAATATCTGGTGTTGTATGTGAAGCAGGTGATGATCCATCTGATCCGCCGTTACCAGTTCCAGGCGGTGGTTGCGGAATCGGTGCAGCAGGAAGTGGACAATCATGTGGTGGCCATACTGGCCTATATTTCCGTCAATTATAACCAGGTGAGCCTGAGACAGACAGCGGAATTCTTTCATTTCAGCGAGGCGCATTTGAGCAGGATGCTGAAAAAATATACATCCAGGACATTTGTGCAGATCATCACGGAGCTGCAGATGAAGCATGGGAAGGAACTGATTGAGGAAGGGAAGCTGAGTGTGGCACAGATCAGCCAGGAGGTGGGGTGCTTTGATGCAAGCCACTTTACGAAGAAGTTCAAGAAGCAGTTCGGGATGGCGCCGGAGGAATACCGGAAAACATTAGAGAAGAAATACCAAAAACATTAGAGCATTAGAGCGGGGTGAACACCCGCTCATTTTACATTACTTTGATATATTGATAAATAAATCTCCTGGAAGGCGTCATTTCCTGTTTGACCGTATGGGAAAAACGGCGGTAGAGCTTCCAGGCATTTTTTGTGTCTTCTTTTGTTGCGCTTTTGGTGTAAAACATCGTTTCCAGTACGGTTCTGTACAGCCATTCCATGGACTCCGGGGGGATTTGCGGGAAATAATCCCGGAGCTTTTCAAAGCCCTGCCGGCTTAAAAGATCGGTCTGTTCCATCCCCTGAAATACTGCCGTGTCGTAGAGTGCGCGGTAGACCCGCCGGATCCCGGCGCCTCTGCGTATACTTTTGAAACGCTGGTATCTGCGCTGTCTCCTGAGCGCTGCCTGAACCAGCAGGAGCAGGGCCAGGGCCAGGAGGCAGAGGACCAGGGCGGCGCAGGATTTCAGGAATAAAAGCCCCCAGCCCGCGGCATTTCGGGTCCAGGAATGTCTGCCGCTGGATGTGGCGGGAATGCCGGATTCCGGGCGGACGCCGTGATAAGGCAGGGTATGCTCTTTTGTGATCCATTCCCCATTTTCCAGGACCTGGCACCAGGCGTGGCCCATTTCCCCTGTGACCTCGGCGGTGTAGCTGCCGTCCTCCTGGCGGCGGAAGGCGGAGGCGGGGACGGCGTAGCCCTGGACATATCTGGCCGGGTATCCGCAGATGCGGTACATCAGGACTGCCGTTGTGGCAAAATGGACGCAGAAGCCCTTTTGATTCTCGAACAGAAAATATTCGGCAAAGTCCTGTCCCGAAGGGGTTGGCCCTGGCTGGAAATCGTAAACCGTATGTTCCTGGAATTCCTGCTGGATAAAGGCGGAGGCTTCCGTTAGTGTGCCGGGGGCACGCTCCTGGCAGAGTGCTTTTAAGCGTTCCAGGTTGTCCGGGTATGCCAGATAGAATTCCGATTCCGGCGGGAGGCCGCTGTCGGAAGACAGATCATACCAATGGCTGTCCACATAGGTTACGCCGTATGCGGAAGGGTGGTATATGGTTTCTTCTGGTCTGGAATCCAGGGTCAGGGTAAGCCGTGTACTGGTGTCCGGCTGATAGTGGGACAGGTGATTCAGATTCGGAAATTTGTCCGCACTGGCAAAATAGGTTCCGTTTGAGTCGCTGAGATACAGCTCCATGGGATTTTCCGGATCGTTTTCAGCGATGGGCTGTGAATCGTCCCCGTTAGCGGAATCCGCGGAAGGATCGGTGGCAAAGTCTGGCTGGACGTCTGTTTCGGGAGTGAGATCCGGGGCAGCAGGTTCCGATTGGGGGAAAGCATGATCCGGTTGTGTTTCACCTGAATTTGGCTGTGTTTCGTCTGCGTCGGGCTGCTCCGGATTCTGTTCCTGGTTTTGCTCTGGCTCTGGGGAAATTTCCTGGGCGAGCTGTTTCTTTTCCTCAAGATCTGCCTTTGCCAGGGCATAGAAATCCTGCAGGGGCCGGATACATCCGGTCTCGATGGTTTCCCGGGTGCGGGCGTAGAAGCCGTCGGAAGGCTCCTTGCAGGCTTCCAGCGGGCGGCTTATGAAGGCGGAAAGGGAGATCAGAAGAGCCAGGACGCACGCCGAGGCAGCACTTTTGAACAGCGCTGCCCGTCCGTTCCCGCAGCCGCAGACGGTTCCGTATATTCCGCCGGAGAAAAGCAGCAGCCAGCAGGACGGCTCAGCGGGAACCAGGGTCTCCGCCAGGATAAATATGGCAGGAGCCAGGAGAAGGACGTAAGAGAGCAGCTTCCCTTTCCGGAGATGCAGGACCAGGCTCCAGATCAGTAGCAGGGGCAGCAGGAAAAGGGCGAACATGAATGCCATTTCCGGATCAGGGACCGGCTGGATGGGGTAAGGATTTGCATTGGGCCTGCGGACCGTCAGCCAGGCGTTGGCCGTCAGGTTGATTACATTGACCGCTGCCTCCAGATGCCGTCGGATCCAGGCTCCGGCAAGGCAAAAAAGCAGGAGCAGGATGCCGCATTTCCCAAGCCTGCGAAAGGGTGCATGTAAGACGGCGGTCAGAACGGCGGTGAAGAGGAAGCAGAGGAGATACAGCTGCGGGGTGTCTGCCTCAATGGGAAATACGCCGTTCAGGCTGTGCCACCAGGAGAACGCGAGAAGCCAGACCGCCAATAGATGAACTGCCGCCAGCAGGAAGGGATGGGGGCTGCTGCCTGCGGGATTTCGGACTGGACGGCTGCTGCCGGGTTCGCCGGAATGCGGATCATGGGCGCTCTTTTGGGGATATAGCCTGGGATTGGCCAGGGAATACAATGTGATTCCGTCCCGTATCTTTTTCCGTTTCTTCATAGTATAGTGCTCCTTATGTATGTTACAGCATTTCTGATGTATAATGGTTCTAGTACAGCTTTGTATTAATCTTGAAGTAATAGTGCTCGATATTCGTGTCAGCTGTGCGTCTCTTAACCGACGGCGTAGCGGGCTACGTCT
>VSNK01000418.1 GCA_009774255.1 Faecalicatena sp. | reverse complement strand
GCGGCGCGGTTGGGCAATGCCGCCCCCATGGCTCCTACCACCGTAACCTCCTGCATTTCCTGGACGGCGGCACGGAAGTCCTCAGGCTCCGGATCCCAAGGGTCCAGTGTTCCTGCGGGCACTTCCATGCCCTCCTGCCGGATTTTATCGTCCCCTACCTCTCCTATTCCCTCCCAATGATCCTGCGGATCCTGGCGGATTATTTCTCACGCAGGCTTACGGTGACATCCATCTGTGACAAATATGGGATCTGTATCCCGGCTCTCTACCGATTAAAAAGGCAGTTCCTCCTACAGAAACGGGAATGGCTGGGCATCTTAAGAGACAAACACCATGACACCGGAGCAGGGCCTGGCATATGCCACAGAGGTGGCGCAATTCCGCTTTGCCCTGATCGCCTCTCTCATCCAGGGGCTTGCGCCGGATGTCAGTAGCACAGCCTATTTAAAAAGGGTTACAAAAGAACCGCTCACCTTCCCCAATGGGGAGACGGTACTCTATAGTTGGAAAACACCACAGAAGTGGCATTTCCTGTACAGCAAAGGAGGGTTTGACGCGCTGATGCCAAAGACCCGTTCAGACAAAGGGGTGCCCCGTTCCTTGAACGATACGGCCATGGAGGAGATCTACCGGCTGAAAGAGAAATTCCCCCGTCTCAATGCCACCCAGATCCATCTGCGCCTGGTACAGGACGCGTTCATCCCGGCCAGTGTCAGTGTCGATACTGTGCAGCGTTTTATCCGCCGTAATAACCTGAAAGCAGGAAGGGCCGCACAGGCAAAAGACAGGAAAGCCTTTGAAGAGGACGCCTTCGGCAAGATGTGGCAGGCGGATACTTGCCATTTCTGCCATATCTGCGATGAAAAAGACGGGAAGTTGCATAAAGTCTACCTGATGATCATTATTGATGACCATTCCAGGATGATCGTTGGCGGGGGGATGTTCTACCATGACAACGCCTGTAACTTCCAGAACGTATTGAAGGAGGCTGTATCCACCTACGGAATCCCGGCAAAACTCTATTGCGACCATGGCTCGCCTTATGACAATGAACAGCTCCCCCTGATCTGCGGGCAGATCGGCACCACCCTGCTTCACGCGCCTGTCCGGGATGGGGCAGCGAAAGCAAAGTGTGAGAGGAATTTCAGGACCATGAAAGAACGGCTCCTCTATGGGCTTGACCTGGATCAGATCCATTCCCTAGACCTCTTCCGCGGCATTTTAAAGGATTATATTCGCAGCTATAATATCAGATACCATTCCGGGATCCGGGGTGTCCTCTTTGAACGCTACCTGGACACAAGGGACCGTATGAGGCTGCCGGTATCACGCAAATGGCTGGATGAATGCTTCTTAAACCGCATTTTCCGGAAAGTACGCAAGGATTCCACAGTCTCCATTGACTCCCAGAGCTATGATGTGCCCATGCAGTTCCTCTCACAGAAGGTGGAGATCCGGTTCCCGCCGGATGATATGTCCGGCGCGTTCATCCTCTATGACAGGGAGCGTTTCCCGATCGTTGCCACGGACAGGAATGCAAACTGCCATACAAAAAGGAACCAGCCCGTACCCATCGACTATGCCAGGAGGTGACAGGGATGTTTACAGACTATTATGGGCTTGCCTTTAACCCCTTTGATAAGCAGTGCATCAAAGAAAAGGATTGTTTCCAGTCCCGGGATTTCAAGGAAATGGCTTCCAGGCTTTCCTATGTCCGGGAGGTCCGCGGGATCGGCGTGTTCACGGCACAGCCCGGCATGGGCAAGTCCCTTGGGCTGCGGTGCTTTGCCAAGGGACTGAACCAAAACCTGAACCGCATGGAGTATCTCTGCCTCTCTACGGTGGGGATCCGGGAATTCTACCATATGCTGTGTGCCTTCCTCGGCATCGAGCCATGCGGTTCGAAACCGGCCATGTTCCATGCGGTACAGGAACAGGTTTATTATCTGTACCATGAGAAGCGCAGGCCTTTATGTCTGGCGGTTGACGAATGTCAGTATCTTTCCACTTCGATCCTCAATGACCTGAAGCTGATCATGAACCATGGGTATGATTCTTTAAACTGTTTCACCTTGATCCTGTGCGGGGAGTCTTATTTTAACCGTACCCTGTCAAAACCGGTCCATGAAGCCCTGCGCCAGAGGATCGTCGTGTACTTGACTTCCAGGGGCTTGATGACGGGGAACCAGCAGGATATATCCGGCATAAGATCCAATGTGCGGGCGGGAGCATTTCCATCCTGGAGGAAGCAGCCTTATCCGCGGTACAGGGATATGCCCAGGGGAACCCGCGAGTCATTGACAACCTGATGACACGATAGAGTGCCGCGTTACAACTGAATGTGTTGGATAAGAAGCCTGCCAGGGGCGAGCAGTACCTTCAGTATGAGGGAAAGTATTATACCCTCAGTGAGCAGAGAATCCCATACCAGAGGGATAAGACTTTAGACTTCCGGTTCTTAATTCTTACACTGTTTGCGATTGTAATGGAATTGGAAGGGAAGGATAAGATTTAGCCGGAGGATGTGGTGCAGATCCAGCTTCCTATTGGACTTCCGCCGAAGCATTTTGCAGAGCTTTATGAAAAGTATGAGGCATTTTTCCGGGCGGAAGGCAAAGTATTGGATCTGAATTTTAACGGAAACATTTATCATATCTGTATTCAGGAGGTACGGGCTTTTGTATAGGACTTTGCGGCCATGATGACCATAGGACAGGACATTATGCAAGTCCCGAAGGCAGTCGGCATTGATATCGGAGGCTTTACAACCGATTATCTTCTGATGAGGAAGGGTAAGCCGGATATGGGGTACTGTGATTCTCTTGAAAAGGGCGTGATTACGATGTATAACCAGATTATCTCCAGTGTCAACAGCGAGTATGACATGCTGCTTGAAGATGCAGACATTGACAGTATCCTTGCAGGGAATACACAGTATTATGATGGCAGCGTGGTACATATGACTGAGAGCATGGTGCATGATTTTGTGACAGATCTGCTGAACAGTATCAGGGAGCGAGGGATTGATACAAAGACGTCCTATACAGTATTTATTGGCGGCGGTGCTGTCCTGCTGAAGAAGTTCCTTGAAAAATCAGACCGTCTGGGAAAATATTTGTTCATTGAAGATCTAAAGGCAAATGTCAGGGGATATGATCTGTTATACCGTGCATATGAGAATGGGAAGTGATAGGATTGGCAAAGAAAAATCCGTATGTATTTACCATAGGGTTTGATGAAACGGATCCAGTCCATGTACGGGCCGCCGAGATTCTGAACGGAACGAAGAAGAAGGCCCAGTTGATTGCTGATGCTATTTTAAGCTATGTGGATGGTGTTGATTCAGAAAGAATCCATGATTTTCATGTGGAATCGCTTCAGCCTCTTTT
>VSNK01000417.1 GCA_009774255.1 Faecalicatena sp. | reverse complement strand
AACGGATACAGACAGCAAGACAGCCATTCCCGATTGAAACGGAGTTGGATCAGGCACAGCAGGTCTTAGGCATTACATTGTCGGAGCGTCAGAAACAGGCGGTAAGGATGGTGTTTGAAAGCCCGTTAAGTATTATCACAGGCGGCCCCGGAACGGGCAAGACGACCGTTCTGAAGGTCATCCTTTATATTCATGGTCTAAAATGTAAGACTTCGGTACAGCTGATGGCGCCTACTGGACGCGCGGCAAGGAGAATGGCGGAAAGCACAGGCAAGGAAGATGCATCTACAATGCATATGGCATTAGGTCTGCTCGGAGGAAGCGACTATAATCTGGGGTTCCAGTATTTGGAAGCGGAGTTCCTGAATGTAGACGAAGTGTCCATGGTGGATATGCACCTTGCCTATGAATTTTTCAGCAGAGTAAAGGACAGCGCCAGAGTGCTGCTCTTGGGAGATGTGGACCAGCTTCCATCCGTAGGAGCCGGGGACGTGTTCCGGCAGTTGATTGGCTGCGGCCTGATCCCGGTGACCGTATTAGATATGGTATATCGCCAGGGGGCATCAAGCAATATCCCAGTCAATGCAAACCTGATCCAGCAGAACCGGACGAACCTGTTTATGGGGGAAGATTTTATATTTGTCCCTTGCAATGGAACAGAGCCGACTGCAGAGATGGTAAAAAAGCTGTATATGGAGGAAGTACAGAAATACGGGCTGGAGCAGGTGCAGATTCTGACCTCTTACCGTGTAAAAACTGCCGCTGGCGTGGTGGAATTGAACCGGACACTGGAGGATCTAATTAACCCACCGGTCGCTGGAAAGAATGAACTGGCGATAGGAAAAGATGTATTCCGGGTGGGTGACAAGATCCTACAGAATAAGAATACGGATTTGGTCAGCAATGGAGACATGGGGATTATCCAGGATATTTATGAGGATTCGGATGAAAGCCAGAAGGTGCAGATCCTGTTCTCGGAAAACCGGGTGGTCCGGTACGAACGAGAACAGATGGAGATGGTGGAGCATGCCAATGCAATTACTATCCATAAATCCCAGGGTTCCGAATATCCAGTCGTGATCATCCCGTGTGTAAAAGCATTTTACACCATGCTGAAGCGCAACATCCTCTATACGGCGATTACCAGGGCGAAATGCAAGGTTTATCTGGTTGGAGACTGGAACGCAGTATGCCAGTGTATCCATACGGATGACAGCGGAAAGCGCAATACAGTCTTAGGGCAGAGAATCCAGAGATATTATGATGCAGAACAAAGGCAGAAAACAAAAGAGATGGAACAGTTGAAGCTGGCAGTTTAAGGAGGAAGAAATGAAATTACTGATTTCTCTCATTTTGGGAGTATATCTTATGAGAAAACATGGAATTGCGGAAATGCTCTTAGTATCGTTAGGCATATTCCTGGTTTTATGTGTGATATTCCAGTAAATTATTAAAAAAGTATAAAAAACAGAAGAATTTTCCAATCTGAAAGAAATGCAGACTATTACTCTTATGAAAGGGTATCGTCTGCATTTCATTTTCACGAAGAGAATGAAAGGAGCGTAAGCGAATGAAAGAAAAGTTATTTGACCGGTCAGAGGCAGTCGCGGCATTGAACCGTGTAGAGGGATTTAATCCGATGGAGCTGGCAAGGACGCTTTCTAAGGAGGGTCAGGAGGACCAGCTTTATCTGGATGTGAAGTACCGGAAGCTGTGGTTCCGTCTCGTACATCCATTAGGAAAGATTGTCAGCAGTATCCGAAGCTTTACGGAGAACATGGCAATCGTGGAGGCAAGGATCTATCTGGATAAATGCGATGCAGAGGAGAATTATATTGCCAATGCGTTTTCCCAGAGATTCCGGACTAATGATCCGAATTTCGGGGATAAATTTTTGGAGATGGCGGAGACGGCTGCCGTAGGGCGAGCGCTCTCTGATGCCGGATTTGGTCTCCAGTTTGCCGATGTGGGGGAAGAGAATGATCCCATGCAGGTAGACGCAGGGATCCAGATTCCAGGTATGGCGGCGCAATCCCAGGTACAGGGAAATGATATCTCGCAGGAAGGCATGACATGGAACTTACAGATGCAGTCTGGTATGCAGGGGAACAATATCCCGCCTGCTAATCAGTATGGACAGAATCCACTGCCTACCATGACAGGGAACCCGCAGATGCAGCATGCCATGACGGAAAATCAAGGCATGCCGGTAACCGCACAGAACCAGGGCAATCAGTCACAGACTATGCCGCAGGGAACAGCTAATCCGCAGTCTCCAGCGTCGGCACAATCCAATCCTATGATGAACCAGTTTTATCAGCAGGCTCAGGAAAAAGGCACAACTATCGGGCAGAATCCTGTAGGGGCGTCACAGATGCAGAATAGTTTTGGAAATCAGAACCAGCAGGCAGGACAGATGGCGCAGAGGCAGGGAAATTCCCAGTCTTCCAGTCAGCACACTCCCGCCGCCTCTCTGGATGAATCACTTCCGGTAGAAGAACTGGTGCAGCGCATGACGTATGAACAGGCTACGCAGGTAGTAATTAACGGAAATGGGAAGTTTGGCGGTAAGACCATGGGACAGGTTGCGGTAGAAAGCCCAAAGAATCTGGAGTGGTTTGCACAGAGTTATTCCGGCAAGAACCATCTGATCCCGGCTGCGGCCAGAGTCCTTTTAAATGCGGCTATGCCAATGGCTGGTTAGTCAGAGAAATGAACTCTTTTTAAATTAAAAACAGTTACCAGAGTTATTCCGGTAAGCTTTACTTAATGTCTGCGTACTCTATACGGATAATATTATCCATTGAAAGCAGACTGGGAGTTCCCGGAATGCTCTGATAACGAGAGGAGGCGTGTTTATGAATGTATGATATATCTGGCTTCGGCTATGACATCCGGGATGTGGTTCGGGTGCTGAACCTTACCATCCGGCGTAAAAATGGACGGTCATATGATGTTGACTGTCCATTTTGCAACCACAAGACGGGAAAGCTGAACATCAATATTGAAAAAAATGTTTTCCGCTGTAATTATTGCGATGCGCACGGTGGGATGCTGGATCTGTATTCTAAGCTGTATAATGTCACAAAAACGGAGGCAAACCAGCAGATCCGGGAGGCACTAAATCTCGGACAGTACCGGGATGATTACCAACGGTCAGTAAAACCGGAAAGAGATTTGGAACCGCCAGCACCGATAAACAGCGAACGGGCTTCGGATGTGGAAATCGACCAGACCTATTCCCAGATGCTTTCCATGCTTACACTATCACGGAAGCATCAGGAAGATCTGCAAAGGCGCGGATTAACAGTGGAGCAGATTACATCCCAGAGATATCGGAGTGTTCCGTTATTTGGGATCAAAAAGCTGACGGAACGGTTAGCAGACAAGGGATGTACT
>VSNK01000416.1 GCA_009774255.1 Faecalicatena sp. | reverse complement strand
GTCACAGGCCAGTACGTACTGGGGATGGAATCCGGCCTCTTGCCGTAGGGCAACTTTAAATAGGCCGGATTCGTTACAGTTCGCTGGCTGGTCAGTGAACTGTAACACAGTTGGGATAAATTTAGACGTTTTTTATGGTTTCAATTGAGGGCGCAGCCTTTTTCTGATATACTTTGAGTCAGAGGAAGGTTGCGTTTTTTGACGGTGCGAGTGTGCGTCAAGATGCACACAGAATAGCAGAAAACAGAAAATCAGATTGCGAGGTGCAGTGATGGCAAGGACAGTGGGAATCGGACACCAGGATTTTGAAAAATTGATCACAGAGGATCTTTTTTATATCGACAAAACAAGCTTCATCAAAGAGTGGTGGGAAAATCAGGACACGGTTACATTGATCGCCCGTCCCAGACGCTTTGGAAAGACATTGAATTTAAGCATGCTGGAAGAGTTTTTCTCACTTCAATATGCGGACAGAGGAGATCTTTTTGAAAATCTGTCGATATGGGAAGATGAAAAATACCGGGAAATGCAGGGAACTTATCCGGTTATATTTCTCAGCTTGGGGATGCGGATCTGGTGAGCACGATCAACGGCATTTACAATGCGATCCAGATCATCGGCATGTTCCTGATTGCAAAGCTGGTGAAAAGATACGGCAAGCGCAATGTATTTTCCATCGGACTGATCCTGGCGGCGGTCGGGATGCTGATCCTGGAATTCGGCGGAGGCTCCATGCCGGTGATCGTGATCACAAGCCTGATCCGCGGTATCGGAAACGCATGTGGCGGCGCGACGATGTGGGCTATGGTTTCGGATACCATCGACTACGGAGAGTGGAAATCGGAGTATTTGCGGCATGCTTTTTGATTCTTCGATTCTACCATCTGGACGATGAATTCGAAGGAATCATCCGCGACCTGCAGAAGCGGGCGGCTGGTTCGAAGTAAATTCAAAGTGAATATCCGGCCCAGAGTAAATATCTGATTCGAAGTAAATATCCGATTCAGGTTAAACATCTGGTCCGAAGCAAGTAGTTGTTTTCAGGTAAATATGCGATTTCAAGTAAATGAAGTAATAATTTTAGAAAAGGAGTACCTGTCATGATTCAAAATCCAATTTTCAAGGGATTCAACCCGGATCCCTGCATCTGCAGAAAACACGACGATTATTATGCGGCAGTCTCTTCTTTTGAGTGGTTCCCGGGAATCCCGGTGTACCATTCGAAGGATCTGAAAAACTGGGAACTGTATACCCATGTGCTGACCGACGATGCGGAGGTGGAGCTTCGCAAGCTCCCCAGCGCAAAAGGAATCTGGGCGCCATGCCTGACATACTGCGAGGCGGAGGACTTATTTTATGTGGTGTACGGCGTGATGAATTCCATGAACGCCCGGTATTTCGATGTGGACAATTTCCTGATCACGGCAAAGGATATCAAGGGGCCGTGGAGCAAACCGGTGTACCTGAATTCCGCAGGCTTTGATGCCTCATTGTTCCACGATGACGACGGGAAAAAATATGTGGTATCGCTGGAGTGGGAGACCAGGGAAGGCTATGAGAAGCCCGGCGAGATCTGCATGGTGGAATATGATCCTGAGAAACAGGAGGTCATGGGCCATGCAAAACGGATCTGGCGCGGGGGGACGGACCGTGGTTGCATCGAAGCGCCCCATCTGACGAAGCGGGGAGGCTACTATTACATCATGTGCGCGGAGGGCGGCACAGGCTACAACCATTGTGTCACCATGGGACGATCGAAACATGTCTGGGGGCCATACGAAAAGGATCCCATGAACCCGATCGTCACCAGCCAGCCGGGGGAATCTTATGAAAGACACGACCCGGACCACCTGAAACCCAAATACTACAATCCCGATTCTATCCTTCAAAAGTCAGGCCACGGAAGCTATGTGGATCTGCCCAACGGGGAGACGTATCTGCTTCATCTCTGTGCAAGGCCATTTGCGCCGGAATTGTGCTGCACGCTGGGCCGGGAGACCAGTATCCAGAAAATGAAGTGGACCGAAGACGGGTGGCTGCGCATGGCGGACGGGACCAATCTGGCGAAGACGGAAGTGGAAGAGGCCGGTCTCCCGGAAGTGCCGCAGCCGCAGATCCCGGACTTGGATGATTTTGACTCGGAGGAGCTGGGACTTTGCTACTATGCGCCAAGAATCATGCCGGAGAGCTTCGTGGACCTGAAGGCGCGTCCGGGGTACTTAAGGATGCGCGGGCAGGAATCTAGGACCTCCCTGAACCGGGTCAGCATCCTGGCACGGAAGTTGACCAGCGTTTATGCCACGGTCACCACGAAGATGGAATTTTTGCCGGAGGTGTATCAGCATAGCGCGGGCCTGATCCTATACTATGACAATATGAATTATGTCAACCTGCGGAAATATTACAGCCAGACGCTGGGCGGGAGCGCCCTGTCCATCATCCACCTGGAAAACGGTGAGAAGAATGAGATGACAGATACCAGGGTCGGAGTCCGGGATGTGCCGGTTTACCTTCGGATGAAGATTGAAGGACGGAAGTTCCATTTTGAATGGAGCTATGACGGGGCGGCGTATACACCCATCGGCGGGGAGTTTGAGACCGCAAAATTTTCGGATGAGTACTGCAAATTCGGGGAATTTACAGGGGTATTCGTGGGAATGACCTGTGCGGACCGGGCAAGACACCGGCACTATGCGGATTTTGATTTCTTTGAGTATATTGCGGATGAGACGAGAGATGTAGATTGAAAGCGGAAACGCCACGCCTGGTACAGGCGTGATGTTCCTATTGGCACAGATTATCTAAAACGGTACTCAATTCCACTCTGCTTCAAAATTGCATTAGCAGTATGGCGAGATTTTATTTTGGTATCAACAGTTATGTGACGTTTGGTAATCGGACTGTACCAAATGTCATGGTCACCTTTTCCATGCCGCTTGAAGGTACAGTTGTTTTGAGAAAGAATATCGCGTACTTTCTTTTCATATTCAGACATTATAAGACCATCCTTTCCCGGCGTTCTGACAAGAATGCCAAGGTAACAGGTGAAGCCTTGGGACTATTTAATGCAAGAAGCTCCGGGACGGCAAAGCGGACGCGTTCGAGCAATGCGTCATACGAGCCGGATTCCAATACAAGACCGGGAATGTCATCACTTGTGGCAATCCAGACATCGGCAGTGTTGTCCCAAGTGAATTTTATAATATATTCCATGATGTGTGCCTCCTTTTTATATGATTATTGATGCAGTTACATCTCTGCTTTCCCAATTACTTTTCCTGCCAGCCTGACCTTTTCATCTGGTAAAAAGGAGAAGGAGATAGGTTTCACACGTCCAGTATAACAGACAAAAAGATCAAAGTAAATCTTTTTCATTTAAGCAGGAAACTTCTCCAAATTTTTGCCAGCAAGCCATATACTTTCTTATTCTCATATCCCTATAT
>VSNK01000415.1 GCA_009774255.1 Faecalicatena sp. | reverse complement strand
ATGTATATGTTATACAATTCGGATAGATATTAAAGTGGATAGGCGGTAAATCATGGAACTAAATTACTATGAAATCGGACAGAGGATCCGGAGATACCGGAAGGCATGCGGCCTTTCCCAGGAACAGCTTGCAGAAAAAGTTGCAATCTCTCCGACACATATGAGTCATATCGAGACCGGCAGCACCAAGCTGAGCCTGCCGGTTTTTGTGAAAATTGCAGATGCGTTGAGCATACAGACCGATTGCCTCCTTTCGGACAGCCCCCGACTCAATCGGACAAATCTCAGCAGTGAGATTACGGAGCTTCTGGATTCCTGCTCTGTAAATGACATGTATATTTTGCTTGATACGATCAAAACACTTAAAACCTCTTTAGAAAAGCATAACAGACAATAGAAAATACGCTCCGTACGTTTTTAATTGCAATAAAAGCAACGGAATATTCTTCACAAGCCAGGAAGATTTCGTTGCTTTATGTAAATAATATATTTTCGAAATGTGGGATAACTGATTATATACTTACATCCGATGAAATCTGGAGTCCGGTATCATCACCCCACAGGCGCCCATGTATTGCCTCCTGCATCCTGTAAGATCCCCTGATTTGCATCGTAATAAAAGTTCTTACTGTCCCCACTTTCCAAATATCCTGTCACCTCACGGCCGCCGCCTGACAGTTGGAATTCATTTCCTTCTATGAATTGCAGTGAATATGCCGTCATCCCATCCGAAGCCACTCCGTCTGCAACCATCTGATATTTGATTTCAGAACCTTTCCCTGTACCGCTGCTAAATTCCACATAGGTTGCGATGCCTGCCGAATCAATGGTAAGCGAACCTCTGCCCCCCGTACTTGCCACAAAACTAAAATTCCCAACCGGAAACCCTGCATTTTCCGCCGGCTGTTCCGGTGTCTGTCCTTCCGGTGTCTGCTCTTCCGGTGTCTGCTCTTCCGGCGTCTGTCCTTCCGGTGTCTGCTCCATCGTCGTTTGCTCCTCCGGTGCTTGTCCCTCCGATGCCTGGCCTTCTGGAGCCGGCTCTTCTATGACTTCAATCTTAACGATTTGATACAGAGCTTCTGCATTTGGTTTTAACACGGCTTTCTTATTCTCTGTCTTTCTGGGGAGCCCCTCCTTCGCCATATCAGTAGTCCTATAATCACAGGTATAATAGATTTCCATTTCTTCTTCCGTATAATTGGCTGAGGTGATCACTGTGTTTGCCGTCCTGCCTGTGGTTGCTCCCCAAAACATGACTGTATCACCCTGCACATGGACATTGTGTCCGGATAAGGCACTGCTGTCTTCTGCCAGTTGATAATCTGTAAAAGAGTGGAACATACGGTTCACATCAGACAAAGAATATTGACTTCCCCAATCCGGATCCGAACCATAATATTCAATCATTGTCCCGCCCCCGTTAACCGTTGAGGCATCACAAAGGGAGTTTAAAATATAGAGATAATCCTGCTCTTGGAATCCCTGTTCCGGTATTTCCTGCGGGCCATATGCCAGAACAAACTGCAGCTCTTCTTTTGTAAGATTGCCTGCAACGAGTACTCCATATTCTGTGTCCTGCAGTTCCTTCACTGTTACAGCTGGTGGCTCCGCTGCCTTTTTTGCTTCCGGCTCTTCCTCCTTTACTTCCATTCCCTCCTTCTCCGCTTCCCGGCCGACTGGTTTTTCATCCTTATTTATCTGCAACGCACCATAGGCGGCAGCTCCGCCGATAAGGCAAAGTACGGCCAACGCTGTCGTCACTTTACCGGCCGTTGTATGTATGAATCCGCTTTTTACCGTCTTCATATGGCTGCCCCCGGCTCTCTGCACCTTGCGGGACGTGCTTACACCACTCTGCTCCCCGTCAAATGGTATCACATGCTCTGCAATACGTGCTCCCGCTTCTCTCAAGGAACCATCTGCTTTCATATAACCAGCTTCCTTCCGAAGCAGGTAAAGAAGCAGCGGCAGCGGCGCCGCACCGTACAACTGGTATCCTTTTTTCTGCAGTTCTTCCCCTTTTGCCTTTATATTATCCCTGCCGTATTTCAGACGGGATTTTACGGTATTCTCCGAGCAGCCCAGGGCAGACGCAATCTGTCTGATAGACATCCCTTCGATGTGGAACATCAGAATGCACATTCTTTGTTCTCCTGACAGGGAATCTAACAGCCTATGCGCCAACTGCTTCGTCTCTTTCCTTGTATATGCTCTTTCAGGCATATGATCAATATTATCATCCTCTATCTGATATTCGAATTCTTCTTGTTCTTCGTCTATCGAAATATCCGAAAACAACATCGGACTTTTCTTCCTCAAAGCATTCTTCGCCGTATTAGCAACGATCATTCCAAACCAGCCTGGAAATTTCTCCGGTTTTTTCAGAGTATCCAGCTTGGAAAATGCCCGAATATAGGCTTCCTGCATGACATCCTCTGCGGCTGCTTCATTTTTCATATATTGAAGCGCCAAAAAGTACTTTTTCTGATATGTTTTTTCATACAAAACAGTAAACCCTCTTTGCTCCCCTGCCAGAGCAAGCCTTATCGCTTCCGTATAGTCCATATTGCACCTCTTCTTATAGATGATTCGCCCGTCAAAAGCTCTCATTTCCCTTGCTGGCTAATTTTCCGAATCTCCATGCCACAATATATGTCAACAATGCACCACATTGCCTCCATATATTGTGGCACGAATCTTCGAAAAATTATCTCAGCAATGAAAATGGACTTTTGACGGTCGAATCATAGATTCGATTACTCAGATAATATCAAGTATACATCTTCTTTCTATGTAGTTCAAGTATAATTGTATTGTATAGACAGTTTCTGGTCTAGTAGACGTGCCCCTTACGGGGCACGCCCATCCCAGAACCGGACGTGCGGCTTTCCCGCATCCGGCTCTTCACAAGGCTGATAACCAATACATCTCTGTGTACATACGGCATTCTTCTGCAGAACTCTTTTCCACTGTACTTCCGTCACTGTGTATCTGGCTCCTCGCCGTCAGGCGACTTTTCAATCACTCACGGGTCTGATTCCCCGCAGCTTGCTGCGTTTTACAAAAACGCCGTGCGAAGCGAGGTCCAGGCTAATACCTCGTAGCTTGCTGCGGGGAAGTTTATTGGGCCAGATGTGTTACAGTTCGCCTCCGGTTAGGCCGTGAACTGTAACCAGTTTCTCTGCACTCTGATGCCTGCCATTTAATTTTCTTCCTGCCGTCGGAATGCCTCCTTCCTCATTTTTGCACAACAAAAGGACCTCCGAAGAAGTCCATTATCTCTATTACTTTTATTTTTTACATGGCTGTTTTCCCAACTGATTCTTTGTATGCTTCACACTCGTTTTCCAAAGTCTGATTCCAAAATAATCAACTAAAAATTCCGGAAATGCACTCAATATAAACACTCTTTCCTTCTGAGCTTCACTATATTCCAAAATCTGTATTTTGTATGGGTTTATAT
>VSNK01000414.1 GCA_009774255.1 Faecalicatena sp. | reverse complement strand
GGTTTTGGCATAGTTCTCCTTTCAAAACTGCTGAAATGAAATCTGTTTGTTAAGATACAGATTCCCGATTGCCTGCAGCACCGGATACTGGACGTGGAGAAGCTGTGCCTCGTCTGCCAGTGATTCGTAGGTTGCATCCGTATCTTCATAAAGCAGATCCCATGCCTCCTTCGGATTTTTCGCTTTTGCCCCCTGCTCTACACAGGCAAGCAGTTCGGCGGTGGTAAGATCCGTAGCTTTAGCGAGTTCCAGGACGGTCTCTTCCATTGGATTGCATTTCTCTTTCTTCAGATACCGCCCGAAATCACGAAACCTTATTTTCCCCTCCAGATAGAGCTGGATGCAGGTGAAGAGCCGTACCGAAAAATGGTCAGTAACCGGCTGGATATGCAGTTTTCCAAGCAGCCGGTACAGGGCATCTACGCCGGTCAGCCCGTCACCCTTTACGATCAGCACCCGCAGAAGCAGGCGGTTTAAGTAATGGGAAAAGGAAAGTCCTTCCGGGCGGCCAGAATCTGCAAGCCGTTTGCTATACGCCTTCTCCAGTTCATAGATCTGCAGGATCTGGAAGGCAAGACAGCTCCAGAGTACAAGTTCATGCTCGGATAATCCATATTCCTGTCGGTTATTAATGACTGCCGGGACTGGGTTTCCCATCTCATCCCGTTTGATTTTCAAGCTTCCGATTGCGGTGTATAATGTCAGCATAATAAGTACCTCCTCTTTTTATGTGTTTTCCGTTAGAATTACGCTAAAAGCGCATATAATTCCTGATCTTCTCTCAACTGTTTCCTTGCTTTGCTCTGCCATGCTCGGACATGGTTGGACGGGACGTTGTAGAGCTTTGCCACTTCCGCACTGGTGTATCCGCTCTGCTGGAGACGGAGTGAGATAATCCCTTTTTTCAGGTGATTACTGCCTGCACATTCCAGTCTTTTTAAGTAAGAGTCGGATTCCTTCGACAGCACAGCCTGTTCTGGGGATAGTGCGTCTGTTTTACAGTGTATAAATTCCGGCTCATAAGTACCGCCGTCTTCGGCAGTAAGGATTGCATCCAGGGAACAGAACACGTTTTTACGTTTCCCGCAGTCCCGCCAGTAATCATAGATAGCATTCCGGATCGCCGCCCTTGCATATGGCAGGAACGGCTGTGCAGGGCTGCATTTCATGGCGGCATTGCACAGGGCAAGATATCCGGTCTGTGTCAGCTCGTCAAATTCATCCTGAGACAGATGGGAAAAGCTTCTGGTAAGCGCCCGCACCATCCGGGGAACGAGGCTTAAATGAGTGGTTACAAGCTGTTTCTGTTCATAACTCATGATTCCATCCATGGTATCCCTCCTTTTATCCTGCCATACCAAGCGGTATGTGGTTATTCTGTAGAACTTTGGAAGCTTCCTGTATCAGCTGGTCGCACATATAGTCACTGAAACTCCCGATATGTGCCTGACGGGTTTGCAGACAGAATTTATCGCCAATCCACCGGTAAGCCTCCTCCCGGCTGAAAATTCCCTTTCTCCAGAGCTGATCGAAAATCTGATGGGCCTGGATGCGTTTCTTACGGAGCGTGCGGTTCGCCAGGGAGCCTTTCGGTAAGGATGTACCCTGATGGACGCCTACATAGGAATCACAGGCTGGAAAGTGGCTGCATACATAGACCTTTCCCCCGGATGAGTTATGGCCATATACATAGGAAGCATCTTTCAAGATTGCAGGGCTGCCGCAGTAGGGGCAGCGTATTGTCTGTTTTTTCATAAATGTTCACCTCTCTTACGTTTTGTATATGTATAAAATGCTTAGAAATAACAATTATTACGTTTTGTATACGTATATTATAAGTAAATAGACAAGGGATTCCTATAAGTCAAGAGCAAAAACAGGTGCCAATTTGGGACTTTTCCCCAATTTCTTCCAGTTAATACGTTAATGTAATAAAGCAAAAGAATGAGCACTGAAAAATTGTGATTACACAAATCTTCCAATGCTTATTTTAGATGCTTTCATATGCGATTGTATGTAGGAAAGGGATTTTTGTCAGATCCCCTTCGCCTTATGATCTTCTTATCCTTCCTTGCCTGAAAATTTAACTTGCTAAAAAGCTTGCTGTCCGCTATCATACTTCCGGATAAAATACTGCCTGGATCAAAGGGAACAGGCCGCTGTCTGTAAATCTCGGATAATTGACTGCGGTAAAGATAAATTTATCACAGAAATACCGGAGCAGGAACAATACTACCAGCACGACACATACCCTGTAAAAAATGCGCATGCGTCTGCTTCTTTCTTTGGAAGGAAAGAACCTGCAGTATAAAATAAAGCACATGGGTATGAAGATTAAGCTGGTAAACGTCTGGTCAATGAATTGTATGATAGTGGTAAGATTTTTCATAGGTCATCCCTCCGGTTTTTCTTTTCTCTGTACGTGACAGGCAGAGAAAGCGCAACGGATCGATGTAAAAATAAATATATCTGCTTTATTACCAGTCATAGCAGTCCTTATTCTGGATGTCTAACAGCGCCATACAGGGACAGTCCGGAGAGAGGATCTTCTGTTCTTTTAGGAATTGTGCATACATATCCAGGAAGACAGAATCTTTAAATACTGCAAGGCATTCTCCCGGTTCCGGACGGCAGGCGAAAAGTATATCTGCATCCGAAAGAGGAAGAACCAGCGGAACCGCCCGGTAATCCGGACAGGACAGGAATCCAGACTGATTGCAGGGATTCTTTACTCTGCAGTTGACACATTCTACATAAATACAGCGATGCCAGTTCCCGTCACAGGCATCCAAAAATCGGCGGATATGTTTGGCATCCGCGAGGCAGTGTGTTATCTCCATAGTGATCTCCAGATACAGGCAGCCTGTAAAAAAGCTGCCTGTGTTGAAACGGATACCGGCAGATGCAGTTGTCAGTGATTCATCCTGAAGTCTTCTAAATCTGCCGGCATAAAGTGAATGAGTTGCCCTATTAAAATTACTTCTGATGCTTACGTCTCCAGTAGAAAACAAGCCCGCTGATAATGATAAGAAGCAGGGAGCCTGCAGCAATACAAATGTAAAGCAGGATTGGCGCTTCATCCCCGGTCTTGACAGGAGAGGAAATGTCCGGTTCCTTTGGCTCGGTGGGTACTTCCGTCAGCTTTACGGTCTGGCTTTTGGCCTTGATGTCTTCATGGCTGGTTACTTCTACCTCTTTCTCCGTGTCCTCTTCCTTCACCGTAACAAAGAGTTTCTCAAAGATCACCACATCATGCCCTTTCAGTTCTATCGCGTCAAAGGTGAAAGTGACATCCACGGAGCCGCTGGATTCTTCTGGTTTAAAAGTGGTTTCTGCAGTAACCGGCTTGCCGTCAATCAGGACTTCCTTGCCGGTTTCCTTATCCATTAAGGTTCCCACCAGGCGGTAGGAAGGACCTCCCGCAACCAGATCCTTATATTTTACGGTATCTATGATCTGTGTTTCCTTCTCCGCCAGGGCTTCCTGATCTCC
>VSNK01000413.1 GCA_009774255.1 Faecalicatena sp. | reverse complement strand
CTTTCAGTCACACTTTTAGTTACCTCTTTTTTTATCTCCTGTCCATACCGAATTTTTTCTTCTTCAAATAACTGCCCGACCTTTGTCATCATAATCCACTCCTTAATCTGTTTGGAATCGTCTTTCGTAACTACTTTATCTGCAAATACCAGCATTCCGGATAACAGAAAGCGCTGCATATCCGCATCCTCCATCTGCTTTGCCATCTCGAAGCAGCGGCGGATACATGCCTGCTTTTCCTCGGTTCCCTTGTAGGTCAGGGGAAGGATGATGAATTCCATCTGTTCTTCCTCTGATAATTCCTGATTGTCGTGGAATCTGGCCTGTAGCCGTGCCTCTGTCTGTTCGGAATCCTTCCGGCTCAGAAAAGCCTCTTCGAGCTGAAACTGCAGGCAGCCGATGTCCATTCGATCTTTTGTCTGCCTCGGCTGAATGTCTGCGGTATAAATAACGATCATCCGGATCTTGCAGGGAAAATTGTGCTGCTTCATATTTCGCTTTAATGTGCGGACGATATAACTCAGATACTTAATCTTGTTAGAGTCCGCATATGTACTTTCGTAATCTACCAATGCCAGTGAATCATCCTGCAGTAAGAAAAGATGATCTAACCGCAGTTCATTGGCTTCAATGGCGGGAAGGTTTGTGGGCTGCACTTCCTTGATCTCCGGGAGTTCCAATCCATAGACAGCAAAGGACTTCCCCTTAAGGTTATCTCCAAAATATTTAGACGTGACATCTTTGTTCTGCCAGGCAATGGAAGGCTTTCCGGGGGCAGCCCTGCGGTTTCCGGAATTTTTAACAACAGTTCTTCTTTTTGATTTTGACATTCACTTCCTCCTTTTTCTGACAGGAAGTATGATATGCCATAAAGAGAAACCTGTTATGTCCACTTTATTATAAGCTGTCACCAATTTTCGTCAGAAAAATGATGACCTGCTTGCACATCGGCGCAATTCATTGTAGCAAAACTTGTTTCAAATGGCAAATTGTATCTGTAGCGGCATACATCCTGTTCATATGATAATTGTTTCATCAAATATGTGTTTTCCGGCTGAAATGCCATGAAAAGACAGATCCTGATACCTGGAAGTATCTGGCGGACAGATAGAATTATTCGAAAAAATACTGTCCATGACTTTGATGTGTCCATAGTATAGCATGGCAGGTAAGCAAATGCAACAGAAAATTTTAAATTCATATGTTGGAGCTGTCCGTTGGTTACAGTTCACGGCCTAACCGGCCTCAAACTGTAACGTCCGTTGAGAGAGTCTTCAAATGAAATCGTGGATCGGTAAGTGCGGGTTAAAACGGTTTTGCAGCGAAAAACGCACTACGTAAATAGAATCTGGAATGCGGTAACGGCATTCCAGATTCTATTTGAATACATTCAACTTTTTAGACGAAATCTCCGGATTCCTCATGATCAATCCGGTACCTTCCGAGCTATCAGCTGCAGAAAGAAAAGCCGGCTATCGCGCTGGTATTTTGATATGTAATATGAGTTGCCAGTGACAAATACTGTGTATA
The DNA here is from genome assembly GCA_009774255.1 of Faecalicatena sp. Lineage (GTDB taxonomy): Bacteria > Bacillota > Clostridia > Lachnospirales > Lachnospiraceae > Schaedlerella. Next base: position 1,976 of record VSNK01000413.1, on the reverse strand, counting down.
CTCGAAGGTAATACTACGGCACTAATTCCCAGTCACCAACCCACTGTTTTTTTGTGACATTGTACCTTCGGCGATACATCTTATTTCCGAATATCTGATATTTCCAAATGATTACATCTGACATAGGCATTATAACTTCCGTACTATTTTCAGAATCAGTAATTGTGGTTGGGACTGTAATAGTACATATATCTTCTGCAAAAACAGTTGATGGAGAAAGCATAGACAATATGGATAATAGTATAATAATTTTCTTTTTCATGTAAAATCATGCTCCTTTATTTATCAAAATTATTCTTATAATAAACGGGAAGATCTCGGATTTCTTCAAGATCTCGATTATGTATAATTCCTAAAAAGTGTTCATCATCAATATAGAATTCATAGAAACCATCTGTACGCATCAGCAGATAACTGTCTTTTGTTACATAATATTGGTTATCAGCTCCATTTTCCGGCATCCAGGCAGGCTCAATAATAAATAATGTTGAAACAAACAGCAGCAGGAAAGCCATACTCATAGCAAAAATATTTGTGAATGATTTGCATGATTCTGTGTTTATAAGCCGCATCACCCGGCATGTAACGGAACCTGGGGGATTCTTCGAAAAAGGCAGGGTTATTTCCGGCAGCAGTGATTTTACCTGCATTGTCTGCTGATTGCGGGCAACCTTGACCAGGCAGTCAAGATATAACTCGCGGCTTGCAGGCGGAAGACTGACAAAGGTAGTATTGTCAGCATGGTATTCTAGAATATCAGCCAGCCGTGTTCTCAGCAAGATCACAAAAGGATTCCACCAGTTCAGGATACATAAAATTTCCGCAAATAGCATCCAGATAAAATCCATATGCCGCAGATGGCTTAATTCATGGAAAAGGATGCAATATAATTCCTCCTGCGTGAAATCATAATCAGGAAGAAAGATTACAGGCCAGAAAAATCCTGTAATGCACGGTGTGTTGACAGATTTTGTGCGAATCACCTTTTTCACCGGATGAGGGACAGGGTTCGTATTATAAATAGCCGTCAGTATTGCGGATACCTTGCTGTCTGGATCATCGGCCAGATTAGGGCAATAGGGGATAATACGATATAAGCCTATATATTTTATGGTCGTATTGCATACGATATAAACCGCTCCGCTGATCCAGACAAATAAAAACAAAACAGATGGGGTTACGGTAATATGTTTGATTGTAAAGAGAACATTTTCGTTAAAAAAATCCATAATCGGCGGCAGGATTTTTTCCGAAGGCACTGTTATGGTATGGAAAAACTCAAAAGGAAGTATCAGCCTCAACAAAATAAAAAAAGAAAAGTACTTCAGAAAGCGGATACTTAGATTTTGAGCAATGCGCCTGTCTCCCATGATGATACATAAAAAGCAAATTAAGCAATTTCCACCCAAAACAGCCATGATATAAGATGTTGCTGAAAAATGCATTTTATATTACCTCATATTTATTTGTATTTTTTGCAGGATTACTTCATATTGTGTCTGTGTTCCTTGATGATCCTTTCCAAATCATCCAGATTCTCGTCGTTCGTTTCCTGTTTGATCAGGGCACTCATGAGGTTTAGTGAGTTAAATTTCATATGTTCGAGCTGTCCGCTGAGATAGTCTTCAAATGAAATCGTGGGTCGGTAAGTGCGGGTTAATACGGTTCCGCGCTGGGCGATGTCAGCCACCTCGATGACAGATTTCTGCAGCAGGTTCTTTATAGCTACTCGGACGGTATTGATATTCAGTGTACTTTCTATTTTAGGTATATCGCTGGATGCCAATGCTTCATCTGAGTTCCAGAATACTTGCATAACATCCAACTCCTTATTGCTTAATTTCAAATCCTTCATGATAACCTCCTTCCTTTCAATAATAATATGTTCACCACATAAATTCCCAATTCATTGAGCGTTGCGATCATATCACTCCTTATTTTATGTAATTAGCATACCAGTATAGTACTATTTTGTC
>VSNK01000412.1 GCA_009774255.1 Faecalicatena sp. | reverse complement strand
GTTCCAATCTCCTATGCGCTGGGCTTTGTGTCCTTCGCGGGGATCGCCGCCCTTCCGATCATCCCCAACAGTGTCGTATTTACGAAAATGTTCAACGGACTGAACAGCTTCACCCTGCTGGCCGTGCCGCTGTTCATCCTGGCGGCCAACCTGATGAATGAAGGCTCCATTTCCGACCGTCTGATTGACGTGTGCAAGTCCTCTGTGGGCCATGTGCGGGGCGGCCTGGCCCATGCAAATATCCTGGTGTCCATGATATTTGCCGGAATCTCCGGTTCCTCCCAGGCAGACACCGCGGGAATCGGAAAAATCCTGATCCCGGCTATGGAAAAGCAGGGCTATGACAAAGGAACGGCCGTGGGCGTCACCGCCGCATCCTCCACCCTGGGCTCCATCATCCCGCCCAGCATTACCATGGTAGTCTACGCGGGAATCGCCAACGTAGGCACCGGTGCCCTGTTCATGACCGGACTGGTGCCCGGGATCATGCTTGGTCTGGCCATGATGCTTGTGGTCGTATTGTACTCGAAGAAAAAGAATTTCCCAAAAGGGGAGAAGGTTCCGACTAAGGAAGTGCTCCGGCAGATCTGGACTTCCCTCCCGGCGCTTCTGACCCCCATCATCCTGATCGGCGGCATCGTGTCCGGGCTGTTTACCCCTACGGAATCCGCGGCGGTTGCCTGCGTATATGCGCTGATCATCGGAATCTTTTTCTACCATACCATCAAGATCAGCCGCATCCCGGCTATCCTGATCGAGACGATGAAGTTGTCCTCCCTCTCCCTCTTCGCGCTGGCCTCGGCAAATGCCCTGGGAGAACTGATGAGCTACTACCAGCTCAATGAAAAGGTGCAGGGGATCTTCGTGGGAATGCCCGGCGGAAAACTGGTATTCCTGGTCGTAGTGGTATTGTTCTTCATGTTTGTGGGAACCTTTATGGACGCAGTCCCGGCTATGATCCTGTTTGTTCCGATCATCCTGCCCTCCGCCACAGCCCTGGGCGTCAGCCCCATCATCCTTGGACTGATCGTAGTCGTGACACTGGCTCTCGGACTGGTCACGCCGCCCTACGGCCTGTGCCTGCTGCTGGCCGGATCCATCAGCGGGATCAGTATTGAAGAATCGTTCAAGGGAGTGCTGCCCTACTTCCTGTCATCCATCGCCGTGCTGGCGCTGATGATCGTGTTCTCGGATGTATTTCTGGCGATACCGACGGCACTGTTTCCAAATCTGTTCTGATGCAGTGAAAATGAAATGAGTGAAAACGAAGCGGATGATCTGCCAGTCAAGTATGAAAGTAATCTTTCATGATCGTTTGTGTCGGGTGCCGACATGGACACAAACATGAAAAAAACTACTCTCAGGACTGTGTATTCACTGCACAGTCCGTACAGCGCCAGGCTGCGCGGCAGCCTGTGTGCATCCGGTACTTGTGTCCATATTTCACAGAGCGTTTGCGTCAGGAACGACATGGGCACAAGTATGGCATCTTTTGATGGCAGGTCATTATAGATAAAAAGGAGAAAAATCATGCTTACAACAACTTTGAAGCTTGCGGATCAATACGACTATCTATCGGAAAAATTTGCAAAGGCATATCATTTTTTAAGGACGGAAAACCTGGAATCCCTCCCGGTTGGCAATACGGAGATTGACGGCAAAGAGGTTTTCGCAAATGTACAGGAATATACCACGATTCCATGGGAAGAATGCGCATTCGAAGCACACGACCAATATTTTGATATCCAGTACGTGGTCTCCGGAAGGGAACTGTTTGGGTACGTGAAACGTGACGGCCTGAAAGAAAAGGCCCCTTATGACAGCGAAAAGGATCTGGTGTTTTTTGAGGAACCAAAGGGCAGCGGACAGATCCTTCTGGAGGCCGGCGACCTTGCCGTCGTCTCCCCGGAGGACGCCCACAAGCCCCGTTGTATCGCCGGAGAGCGCTGCCGGGTGAAAAAAATTGTGGTGAAGGTGAAACGGTAAAGATTCATTCTTTAACAGTTCCTAACCCGGACAAGCCGAAACCAAAAATTTTGACAGAATGCGCAAGATTTCGTTATTAAGGAGTTGTAGAAAAATAAGTGATACAGATTGCGCAGGATATTTCTTCGGATGTACAGGTCAAAAAACGCAGTTCTACACTCCGTTTCGGTCCTTGCTGAACAAGCGTCACTGGCGCTTAGCAACGTAGTGGGCCTTGCCCTAAGGGGAACCATGCGCAGCATGATGGATTCCTTACGGCTACGTCGAGGCTTTTTGGCCTGTGCAGCCGGAGAAATAGACAAGCCAGGATGTATCAGTTATTTTTCTACAACTCCTTAGCTCCGCCGTCCGTATCTGATGTCCAGGTGAATACCGCGCCCTCCTCCAGCGGGACAAAGTGATAGTTGGAAGAGCCTTCACTGACAAATACTAAATCACCATCTGCGATCTGATAATAATTGACAGCTCCGGTGCAGCCTTCCGCGTCTTCTTTTAAAGTCACTTTGTCCTTTTCGATAGAATAGTGCCCCATCCCGATATAACTGCTGATCAGTGTTTCATAGCACTGAAACGTTCCGTCGTCATATAGGGTAATGATAAAATCTCCGGGGACCTCACGCTCGTAGCCCTGCAATGTATATATGCCAGGGTTTAATGTGGCTTCCTCGCTTTTTCCGCATGCCGTCAGCGATAATGCCAACGCGAAATACAGAATCCATGTTCTTGTTTTTTTCATCATCCGTCATACCCTCCTTCTGCTTTTTTGCCCCGACCGGTAAATCTCCTATGGATCACCATGGCACAAATTACTGTCATTCTGGATCTGCCACGGCTTCGGGCAGATCCCTGTCATGGTCATATCCTCCACACTGGCATCCGGCCACGCCTCTTTTAACAGGCCTTCTATCTCGGGTGTAAGATTCGACAGAATATCGCCCTTCACCGGCTCCATGACAATGATGGGGATGTTCCGTTTGTGAAGGAATTCAAAAGGTAATTACATGCTGACTATTTTTCTAACAGTGTTTGCTGTCCTTATAGTTAGTTTCGTACTGATATTTGCACTTGCTGTCTTAGGCCACCAGTTTGTTTTTTGATAATCTTTTCGGCTAAAAGACCAGAATACCGCTTCGTTATAATCCTCTATTTTCTCTAAATCTTCTTTAGGCTCTCCAATCTCATTATATACATCAGAAAATGTAACTGGCGGCATAATGAAAATCAGATTATCATAGATTTCTTTATTATCAATTCCCCACCAGCTGGACGCATTGTTCAAAATATCTCTGAGCCTATCCTTTGATATAACAAAAACAGGGATATCAAAACCAAACTCATTTTTTATAGCCCTTTCTATCAGTCTCGTAAGTTTTTCTATACTATCTTCGTCACTTGAGAAAACCACATTTCCACTATTCAGATATGTTTTAACTTCTTCAAAATCAAGTTTTCCAAATTTATTTTTTAGCTCTGCCATTGAAATTTTATTTTTTCCACTTATATTGATGCCTCTTAATAATGCAACATATCTTTTCATATCC
>VSNK01000411.1 GCA_009774255.1 Faecalicatena sp. | reverse complement strand
GGTGAGGGAGTTTTCGTCATTATATTTCAGCATGGAGGTTGTTTCGTTGTGGACGGCGGCAATGCCCTCTGCAACAGAGTTTTCATTGCAATTCCAGGTAGCATGGAGCAGAGCCTCCGAATGGTTCAGTGATTGCACCAGGCCGTCCCAGCCAGGTTCATCAACGGCATTCATGAATTCCTGATTAATTTCCAGGTTTGGGATAAATGCTTCGTCGGTATTTTTGTCATAAGTTAAATATCCCAAATGGATCAAAAGGGTAAGCACATCATCTTTTGTTTTGAACGTGGTCATATCGTTCTGAAATTTCCGGGTATTGATCTTGCAGCGCCCGTTTCCCAGCATCATGGCAACTGCTTCCTTCAGTCCGTCAAAGTTCATATCAATATAAATCTTCAGCGCTTCGTAAGTCTCGGTTCCTGTCCAGTAACTCCGAAATTCCTTCCACATCAGTACATCGGCCACGGATTTTGGATTGTAGATATGGAGATTGCCGATAAGGTATCCGTCATACCATTTTTGTACTTCGGCATAATCCACCTCATGCCGTGCGCACTGTTCCTTTACTTCTTCCTCTGTAAAACCAAAATATTCTTTCAGGTTCTTCGGGGAGATCATGGAATATTCATCGAAAATATTGATCGCGGAATGATCTCCATATTTCTTGATCGGAAGGATTCCGGTCATATAGGCCAGATCCACATATGCCTGCCCCTTAAAAAGCCCTCGCAGAAAATCCAGATAATCCTTTTGGATGTCCCTGCACTCCTTTGCCAGCCGGAGTACACAGTCCCACTCATCAATGATAAAAATAAAACCGCTGCCTGTCTGGTTATAAATTTTATTTAACGCGGTCTTGAGCCTGGAATTCTCACGGAATCCTGTACAGGATGGAAATTCTTCCACTAATTCTTCCACAACCGCACTTTCGATCTGAGAAATAAAAGTATCCTGATCGCGTCTGGATTCTAAAAACTGTTGAATATCCAGACGGATGACATTGTGCCGATTCAGATGGGAAGGGAATGAAGTCTCTGCTTCTGCTTTTTGCCCCGCAAATAATCCGGCAGAATCACAGCCCTTGCTGTAATAAGATACCAGCATATCCGCTGCCATGGACTTTCCGAAACGGCGTGGACGGCTGACACATATATTTTTTTGGGTAGTATTTAAAACACTGTTCGTGTACAAAATCAGCTTTGTTTTGTCTATATAGATTCTGGAATTTATAGCTTCTCGGAATGCCGCATTTCCCGGATTGACGTAAGTTCCCATGGATTTATGCTCCTTTTCAATCATAATATGATACAAGCGTCAAAAGGTCATTTGTTTATGAGTTGTAGAAAAATAACTGATACGGATTGCGCAGGATATTCCTTCGGATATGCAGGTCAAATCCTACAACCCCTTAGAATTCTCATTGCGGTTCTCTCAGCATTTCAATCTTACACTGATGTTCCTTCGTCTCTTTACTATAATTTATCCCGACTAAAAGGATGTCGCCTGTATAGCCTTTCACCCAATCCGCATATTCCTTTTTCTTGATCTGCGTGATCGCACCGTCTGCGGACTGATCCCATTTCAGTTCCACGACCAATGCCGGCACACTTCGCTCACGTTTCGGCAGATAGACTACATCCGCAAAGCCTTTTCCGGACGGCAGTTCGAGAACTGGATTCATGTAATGTGCTTTCGCACTGTAATAGGCCATCAGTATAACGCAGGTGAGGGAGTTTTCGTCATTATATTTCAGCATGGAGGTTGTTTCGTTGTGGACGGCGGCAATGCCCTCTGCAACAGCGTTTTCATCGCAGTTCCAGGTAGCCTGGAGCAGAGCCTCCGAATGGTTCAGTAATTGCACCAGGCCGTCCCAGCCTCCAACCTTTACTGCCCGCATGAATTCCTGGGTAATCTCCTGATTGGGGATCAAAACAGTTCCATTGTTTTTATCATAGGTCAGATATCCAAGATGGACAAGAAGCGTGAGTACATCATCCTTGATTTGAAATGTAGTCATATCATTCTGGAAGGTGGATGGATCAACCTTGCATTGGCCTCCGCCCAACATTTTTATAACCGCTTCTCTAAGGCTGTCAAAATTCATATTAATATAAATCTTCAGCGCCTCGTAGGTCTCGGTTCCTGTCCAGTAGCTGTGGAATTCCTTCCACATCAGCACATCGGCTACGGATTTTGGATTGTAGATATGGAGATTGCCGATAAGGTACCCGTCATACCATTTTTGGACTTCGGTATAATCCACCTCATGCCGCGCGCACTGCTCTTTTACTTCTTCTTCGGTAAAACCAAAATATTGTCCCAGGTTCTTCGGGGAGATTATGGAATATTCGTCAAACATATTGATCGCAGAGTGCTCACCATATTTTTTGATCGGGAGAATCCCCGTCATATAGGCCAGATCCACATATTCCGCACCTTTAAAAAGCCCCCGTAAAAAATCCAGATATTCTTTCTGCTTTTCTTTCTGATCCTTAGCCATTCGAAATACGCAGTCCCACTCATCAATGATAAAAATGAAACCATTACTGGTTTCGGCAAATATTTGTTCAAGCAATGTTTTCAGCCTATTGTCTGACGTAAAATGCGGTGGAATTGAAAATTCTTTCATTAAATCGGAAATAATCCTTTTTTCAATTTCATCGATGAATGTATCGAGATCCTGTTCTTTTTCCAGAAAACGCTGGACGTCAAGGCGGATGACATTATGCCGGTTCAAATGAGATTGAAAGCTTTGCTCCGTTTCAGCCTTCGTGCCGATAAATAATTCTGCGGAATCACAGCCCTGGCTGTAGTAGGCTGCCAGCATGTCCGCTGCCATGGACTTTCCGAAACGGCGTGGACGGCTGACGCAGATATTCTTTTGCTTTGTATTTAAAACACTGTTTGTGTATGTGATCAGTTCGGTTTTATCTATATAGATTTTTGAATTTACAGCTTCTCGGAATGCTGCGTTTCCCGGATTAACGTAAGTACCCATAGGTTTATTGCTCCTTTTTTAACAAAAGTGACCGCGGATTCTGCCCACGCTGCAGTCATACTACCAATATCTCCCATCATTCGGTTCAAAATCCGACATGCCCTTAATAGTAATGAAATATTGCTTCTGCCGGAGTAAATGGATTCTTTTTGAGTAGACCAGCTATCTCTGTCCGTCGTTCTTCGCCCATTCTTCCATGTTTTTCTCTTCGAACAGAGCTTGTTGTAACAGCAGGAAATGCTGAACACATGGAACTAATCATTTACAAGTGAACAAATTAATGTTATAATTTAAACATAGGAGTAACCGCCCACAAAGTGGTTAGCCTCCGAAGTAGAAAGATAAGCCTACCTCTACCGCCAAGTACAAGGTAGGTTTATTTATTTTCGCTTGTTATTCCTATTATCTATATAGGCAAGCAGTGCGATAAGAAACGTCCCGAAAAGAATTAACAATGTTAAGACCTCGTATGTACTCATCTGCACCACTGTAGTGGTCAAGCCTTTTTGTAACATTTGTGGCTAAAAATTTATTGGATTGTTGCCTGGAGTCTATCGGAGCTGT
>VSNK01000410.1 GCA_009774255.1 Faecalicatena sp. | reverse complement strand
CATTTAATACCATAAATTCCGTATAAAGTAAAGAATTCTTTGGTACAACATCTTCATGAATCAAATAAGTACATTGATTTGTCATTCTTCGGATAAATGCTTCTGCCGATTGGTCCAGGTTTACTTTTTCATCAAAATTCCATGGATAAATTTTTCCCTCTTTTTCTCTGACCATCCAACAATTCTCTCCCCTGGCTGTATTAAGAGGGCCTACATAATATGGAATACGAAATTCAAACAAATCTATAATCTTTTCGCTGACGGTTTTTCCACACTCCTCGTCTACATTTTTTAGAAACGTCAAATACCTTTCCGTATTCTGTAAAATTTTCTTCAATTCGATTTTATTTACCTGATAAGGAATCACCCCATTATCCTTACTTACCTGCAGTGGTAAAAATGTTCCATTTTCAATTTCCAGCAGAATATCCTTTACCTCTGATTGTTCTGCAGGCATTTTATTAAGCAATTTTTTCAACGCTTTATAAAAATCTTCCTGAGTACAACGCTTTACTGATCGTTTCTTCCCATTCTTTTTCAAAGTTCCTGCATAAGCACAATAATTATCACTTCCTGCTGATGAAAAGAAAGATTTATAATTCTCAGGGCAATACTCTTTCACTAATTTTCTTAGCATGCACAGATCCCTGCCATGCTTCTGATAAGCATTTACTTTTGCTATGCTCAGATAAGAATTATCTTCATATTCTCCACCTTTCAAAATATCAGCCAAAACCGCCCAACTATAAACTGCATGGAAGATATCCAAAATTCCGGCTCTTTCCTGAATCTCATCCTCCAAAGCAAGTCGTATATTATCATAACCACTTTCTGAAAAACTGATCTTGTTATGTTCAATCTCTGCCAGATCACCATCACCAAATATAACACTCAAACTGGCTTTCATACCTGAAATTAATTTTATCAATTCCTTTAATTGTTTATTTGATTTTTCAATATGGCATAACTCTTCTAAACCAGAACACTTTTCTGTCTTCCTGCTATGTTTGTCCTTTAAAATTTCTGCAAATCTTTCTTCTGAGTCACATTCCAACTCTACACCGAATTCATCTGCAAGACAATCCACAAATGTTTGAAACGTCATATGGAAGGAGGTTACATTATTGATACTTCCATTAAACAAGAAATGTCCCCTATGTTTCATCATATGATGGATTGCAAGATATACCAGACGAAGATCAAACTCTTTTTTATCCTGTATCAATGCACTTCTTAGATGATAAATAGTTGGATATTCTCTGTAATAATCTATATCTGTATATTCCTCAGAACCTTCTTCATTATGTAACGCCTCCTGGGATTGGTTGACTAATGAATTATTTTTACATGCAAATAAAGAATATATTTGCTGCTCCTGATTATATTCTTGCCAAAATGCACTGTCTGACATCCTTTGAAAAAAATCTGGATCCACTTTAGCCATTTCTTCTGCAAATATTTGCTGTAATAAACGAATCCTTTGCTTTCTTCTTTGAATTCTCCTGCGATTTGTCCGAAATGTCCGACGTTCCGCTGCAGTATTAGCCGCATCAAACAACCTTACTCCCCACAATGCCTTTCCTTTTCGTCTTAATACGTGATATTCCGGATCTGTTACTGCCCACCCGACAGAATCAGTACCGATATCCAATCCTAAGTAATATTCCTTCTCTGTGTGTTCACTCATAGATTTCCTCCTTCTGTCTGCTAGATTTAGCATTCGTATCTTTTCCTATATTTGTTCTGCCCTACATTCCAACCTTTCAAATTTAATCCTATATTTTTAAATTCTGTATTGACAAATCTCCTTCTATCATTTATAGTATAAACATCTCGAATGATTCACTACCATACGAGATTACACTACGAGTTCAAATAAAAATTTATTCAAATCCTTTTGCTTCATTGTGAAGAATTTAAAGATCTGGTGACAGGTCTTTTTTATTTCCCTTATTCTATCATTTTACCTGTCCAATAATCCCACCTGTATCTTCGAACGTTTATTTGTAAACTTCACTCACTGCTTTTATTTGATCTCGAAATTTCCCTACAACCCAAGGTGGACTCTCAATCCTTACTTTATCTCCAAGCGCAAACAACCAGCCGAAGAATTGCCGACTCACACTTACTCTGGCTCTAACAGTAAATGACTCATCGTCAACAGGATGAAGAGAGACTTCCTTACCAAATCGATCAATCATAACACCTGCCAGTTCATTTTTACACACCAGTCGGATTTCCTCTTCCTCTCCGCCAAACATCCCAAATACTTTCTGCGAATAACTAACAAGATCAAATCTGGCAAACAATTCTTTTCCTTCCCTTGACCGTTTCATTACTTCCAGATTAATCATCTTATCCACACGGTAATGTTTGATGCTTTCTCCTATTCGATCATATCCGATCATATAATAATTCTCATCATCCCAAGTAAGAGCCCAAGGGCTGATCTCATAATACATTCCTTCTCTTCGAAGACGCATCTCTTTGGCAACTGTCCATTCATAATATTGAAAACGTATTTTAGCATTTTGCGATATGGCAGTGTGAATCTGATCTACACTATAATAAATATTCTCATTTGTTGCCTTATTGCGATTGACCACAAAAACTTGTCTCTGCAATTGTACCGCTTCTGATTTACTCGCAAGATTCTCCAATTTTCGAATTAATTCTTCTGATTTCTTTTTCGTAATAAATCTGGTACATTGTACCGCATCTACCAATATTTTTAGTTCCGGGAGTTCGAAATCACGGTTAGCAACATAATATCCCGCAGGCTTTTCCCGTCTGTTCTCAATATCAATCCCAAACTCCCTCAATACTTCAATATCATGATAAATACTCTTTCTTTCTGCCGATATCCCATTTTCAGATAACATCCAGATCAAATCCACCACCGACAACGGATGATTCTCATCTGTTTTTTCCAACAATTCTTTCATAACCAGTAATATTTTCTTCTTCTGCATATTTGATCTCGCCATAATAATTCCTTTCAAAACACCTGTAATCCATAAATCTGCCCTACCAGCGAATATCCTGACGATTTAATTTTAACTTTTTTAACTTTATTTGTAAAGTTAAGTTAGCACTATAATTGTAGCAGTTAAATAAACTGTTGTATAAAACATTTCTAAAATATAAAAGGAACACCTTCTTAAAATGAAGTGTCCCTTCGGGTAAGCTTTTTACTATTTTATTCCGCTATACTCCGTCATAAAATTCCACATAACTCACTTTTAGAATTTCTCCTTATGAACCTTCTCCATCGGCAGCTCGTCTACCGAGTATGCCGCCGGATGATCCTTCGTCATTCCCAGTGACAATATCGCCTCTACGCCATACTTGTCCGGAATCGAAAGCAGCTCCCGAATGAAATCCTCCGTAGTTCTTCCGTCAGAAGCCTCACGAAGCCTTCCCTGAACCCAACAGCTTCCAACTCCAAGATAATCTGCCATCAGATGCATATTGGTCATAGCAGCCGAACAATCCTCTGTCCAGACATCCGTCTTCTCTGTATCTCCTATAACAACAATTGCACAATCTGCATGTTCGATCATAGC
>VSNK01000041.1 GCA_009774255.1 Faecalicatena sp. | reverse complement strand
TATTTCCCCTAGCGGTAACTAACATTTCAGGCAATCCCTTTCTCTTGCCGTGTCCACCTTATAGGGTACATTATAAATATCATCGTAATCAATATCCTCTATCTTCATTTCCCTCGCAAGTATGATAAGCTGTGTATGCAGCCATTCCTCCCACAGATCATCAAACAGCGCCCTGCTGTCCGTGAATGTAAAGTCATTCTCAAAGCCTGTCGGTGGTGTGTAGTATTGCAGCTTTACGAAGCCATACCTGCCGACATCAACCACCACAACGTCCACATCCTCAAGCTCCGCAAAGGCATCCGCCACTCTCCGGCATTTTTCCCGTTCCGCCTCTGTAATATATATTTTTTTCTCCATATGTTCCTCCACTTCCTGCGCATATCCCTATCATACACGCCATCCGGAATATTTTCCACCTCTGGACATTGTGTCCAGAAGTCTGTTAAGTAATTCCTTTTTCCGCCCACCCGCCGCCGTACATATCATGCTGAACCTCCTGCTGGTAGTAATGGCTCATGGTTGAGGGGGCATTGTAAAGGGCAGTAATCAGGTATGCCCTGATGTTGGTGATCTTTGTGACGGTGTTTTTCATGCAGTCCATGACATACATTGCATGGTCGCTGTTCAGCTTCAGGAAACGGGATTTTACAAGCTCGTAAGGGTATTCCTCCCCGTTGATGCGGATTGTCCTGCGCTTCACACAGACCACATCACATACGGTTTCGTAGATTTCCTCATACATCTCCTTATCGCCATACTGGTCATATCTCATGTGGTGTTCATATTCCAGGTTATCACGGATCAACGCCATATATGCGTTTGTTTCATCCATCATATCAATCGTATCAGCTTTCCCCTGTGTTCCTGCACCATCCACACCTCCCACGGATTGATTGATAGGATTGGGATAACTCATATCAGTATGGCTCTGATCGTTATAGTTAGTATTGTTATAATTAGGGGCAAATCCTTTTACTTCTTGAAGTCCAGTTTCTTTACTTCCAGAAGTCAGATTATTTTCCCTCTTGAAGTCAGGTTCCTTTACTTCCGGAAGTTCAGATTTTTTACTTCCAGAAGTTAAATTCCTTTCCTTCTTGAAGTAAAGATTTTTTACTTCTGTGGAAACATCAGCATTTACAGCCTCCCCGCCGCTTTCTTTACCCGGCATGGAAGCAAAATTTTTCACATATATGATGTCAGGCTTCCCAAGCCCCCTGCGTTTTTTCTCAATCAGCCCAATCCCATTATCCGCATCCAGCTCCCGGATAACTTTTATGCAGGTAGGTTTTGAGCATCCCAGATCTTCCATGATGTTCTCCACGGCATAAATGATATATGCCCGGTTTTCATCATCCAGCCACCCGGTTTTCATGGAAAGCGACATTCGGTCAAGCATCAATCCATACAGGAGCTTAGCATCGCTGCTAAGCCCCTTAAAACGCTCGTCCTTTATCAGCAGGCGGGGAACACGGTAAAAAGAAAACTGCTCTGCTTCTATGCCATAGTAATAATCGAATTTCAATGGCTCGCCCATTCTGCCGCCTCCTTTACCGCTTACTCTGCCATTCCTCCAAAAGCTCGATAATGATGCCCTCTATATCGTCATTGGAATAATCCTCCGGAAAATACCTGTTAATCTTATCTCCCTTAATCGTTACTTTCCTCTCTTTCGGCTTTTCCTCCGTCAGTATCAGCCTGACCATCGCCAGTGTCAGCTCGCCGCTTTTCCCATACTCCTTCAACTTTGCCGCCTGCGCATTGGAAACCGATGCGCCTGTTTCCTGGAGAATGACGGTTACATACTGCTGCTGTTCTTCTGGGAGGAAAGAAATGTCAACACCTTGCGCTATCCCTATCTTCTTTGCGTCCACCATGCCAAGCAGCTCGTCCGAGAGCCTTGCAAGCCATACATACCTCTGCACGGTCTTTCCGCTTTCCCCGGCAGCTTCCCCCACTTCGTCAAGGGTGCTGCCGCCTTTGCTGCCCTGGTGCTTCATCGCTTCGTATTTCATGGCGTAAGCCTTCGCTTTCTCACTCGGTAAAATGTCCTCCCTCTGGATATTGGAATCCACCATGATAATCGTAGCTTCATCGTCCGTATAGTTCCTGACAATGACGGGCATCGTGTCAAGCCCTGCTTTTTCAGAACCCCGTTTCCTGCGGTGTCCGGCTATGATCTCATAGCCGCCTCCCTCCCTCGGCCTTACAATTCCGGGAACAAGCACACCATACTTGCCGATACTCTCCGTGGTTTCCTCCATCTTTTCATCATCAAGGACACGGAACGGGTGTCCTCTGAATGTATGTAAATCCGCCAGCTTCGCATGGATAATCTGCTCCCCCGACGTGTTTTCTGCGCCGCCAAATAAATCATCAAAGCTGTTCAGCCTGACTTTTGATGCGCTCCCTGCCTTACTGCCCATTGCCAAGCACCTCCTTTGTCAAGGACTGGTATGCCCCGGCAACCTTGCCTTTCGGGTCATGCTCGTAGATGCTCACGCCCTCTGCGGACGTTTCCGCCGCCCTCACCGACATCGGTATGCTGTTCTCGAATATCCGCACCCTGCTTCCGTAAGTTTCGATCAGCAGCACCGTAATATCCCTTGCGTAGTTCGTGCGGTTGTCTACCATTGTCAGCAGAATGCCCTCAATCTCCAACTTCGGGTTAATCTGCCGTTTTACCTTGCCTATGGTCTTGATAAGCTGCTCCAGGCCCTTCACGGGCAGATAAGCCGCCTGAACCGGAATGAGTATGCTGTCGGCGCAGGCAAAGGCATTTATGGTAATCATACCCAAAGAGGGCATACAGTCAATCAGAATGTAATCGTATCCGTCCTTTATCCTGTCCACATAAGAGCGAAGCATAATCTCCCGGCTCATCACATTCACAAGGGAAACCTCCAGGCCGGACAGCTCAATGTTCCCCGGCATCAGGTCAATTCCTTCCTCATGCTTCAAAATACCGTAATCAGCTTCCATTTCTTCATCATTGATTACCTTTTCCAGTACATTCGCAAGGGTGACTTCCAGCTTGTCCGGCTCCGTAAAGCCCAGGCTTGCGGTCAAGCTGCCCTGTGCGTCCGCATCAATTACTAAAACTTTCTTACCCTGTTTCGCAAGCCCGATTCCTAAGCTGCTCGTTGTGGTGGTCTTGCCGCCCCCGCCTTTCTGGTTTGCTATCACTATCACTTTACACATGGTTTTATTCCTCCGTTTAGTTAGTTTTTTCTTTGATGTTGGCTTTCTGCACTTCCACATAAGCCCGGTAATACCTGTTTATACCCTTGTTCCGGTACAGTTCGGAAACTTCCGTCACAGCCACTTTAGGCTGCCTTTGCAGGAGCTTCTCGAACCACTTAATATCATTCTTCGTTCCCATCAGTCGAATTTTCAGCACGTTTCCTCTCCATTTCTGCAAGGATTTCCTCAATAGACCGCTGTTTCTGGCAGTATTCCGGATAACGGAGCTGAATGCCTTGCCAGAAGTACAGTGCATAGCCGCAACAGAAAATATCGCTTACCGAATACTCCCTGCACTCTCTAATCTGTTCGTCCTTGCGCTTATAATCGTCAACACTCGGAGTACCGTCTGTGTAAAGGTTAAAAGCAATCCTTACCACCCGGACACTGCCGCTTGTCTGCCAGCCCTGGTGCAGGCACTCCGGCTTGATGAATCCGGACTTCATATCATAAATCTGGCTGAAATGGTTCCTCGTATCCTCTGAAATACCGAGAATGTAGATCAAAGCCTTGTGATAGCAGTCCTGATACCTCGCCTGTTCCAGTTTTTCATAATAAAACTTCTCATGTTCCTCGTTTGCAAAAACCATGTGTGTGTTGTTGGCGCTCTGCGCTCCTGCTCTTAACGCTGTGTTGTTCATACATGAACCTCCTTAAATTATTTTTTGCATATAAAAAGGACTAAGTCCTTTAAAGCCATAGCTTTTAGGATTTAGCCCTAATCGAGAGAATGTATCTTTTTCAGATACACGAAAGGGAAGCCAAAGCCTCCCTTTCGATCATTATATATAGATTTTGCAAATAATATCTTTAAATCGGTTCGCCTTTGTATACTCGGAATGATGTTTCATGTACTCCTGCACATCTTTCCTTGTAATAACAAGCGTTGTGAAGTAGAAATATTTGCGTTCCTCTATTTTCCTACATTAGCAATCGCCGCCTGTGCCGCTGCCAGTCTTGCGATCGGTACACGGAACGGTGAGCAGGATACATAGTTCAATCCAATCTTATTGCAGAACTCTACGGAAGAAGGATCTCCGCCATGCTCTCCGCAGATACCGATATGAAGGTTCGGATTCACCGGCTTGCCAAGATTAATGGACATCTCCATCAGCTTGCCTACACCAGTCTGATCCAGCTTTGCGAACGGATCGTTCTCGAAGATCTTCGCGTCATAATAAGCCTCCAGGAATTTGCCCGCATCATCACGTGAGAAGCCGTATGTCATCTGTGTCAGATCGTTTGTACCGAAGCAGAAGAAGTCAGCTTCCTTCGCAATCTCGTCCGCAGTCAGGGCTGCTCTCGGGATCTCGATCATAGTTCCCACTTCATACTCTAACTTCACGCCTGCTGCTTCGATCTCAGCGTCCGCGGTCTCCACAACAAATTTCTTCACATACTTCAATTCTTTGATATCACCGATCAACGGGATCATGATCTCTGGTTTTACGTTCCAGTCCGGATGTGCCTTCTGAACATCAATTGCCGCACGGATAACAGCTTTTGTCTGCATCTTTGCGATCTCCGGATAGGTCACTGCCAGACGGCATCCACGGTGTCCCATCATCGGGTTGAATTCGTGCAGGCTGTCGATGATCGTCTTGATCTGCTCTACGGTCTTGCCCTGTGCATCAGCCAGCTTCTTGATGTCCTCTTCCTCTGTCGGAACGAATTCATGGAGCGGCGGATCCAGGAAACGAATCGTAACCGGGTTGCCTTCCAGAGCCTCATACAGCTTCTCGAAATCTCCCTGCTGTTCCGGAAGGATCTTTTCCAGAGCCGCTTCCCTCTCCTCTACGGTCTCAGCACAGATCATCTCACGGAACGCATCGATTCTGTTGCCCTCAAAGAACATATGCTCCGTACGGCAAAGGCCGATACCTTCTGCGCCAAGCTCACGTGCTTTCTTCGCGTCCGCCGGTGTATCGGCATTTGTACGAACCTTCATGGTTCTGTACTTGTCAGCCCATGCCATGATTCTTCCGAATTCACCTGCGATCGTTGCGTCAACGGTCGGGATAATTCCGTCATAAATATTTCCGGTAGAACCATTGATCGAGATTGGATCTCCTTCATGGTATTCTTTTCCGGCCAATGTGAACTTCTTATTCTCTTCGTCCATCGCGATATCGCCGCAGCCGGATACGCAGCATCTGCCCATACCACGAGCTACTACGGCCGCATGGCTTGTCATACCGCCGCGGACAGTCAGGATACCCTGTGCTGCCTTCATACCCTCGATATCTTCCGGAGAAGTCTCCAGACGAACCAGAACAACCTTCTCTCCTCTTGCAGCCCACTCTTTTGCGTCGTCTGCGGAGAATACGATCTTACCGCACGCAGCTCCAGGTGAAGCACCAAGTGCCTTTGCGACCGGTGTCGCTGCCTTCAGCGCCGCTGCGTCAAACTGCGGATGAAGCAGAGTATCCAGGTTTCTCGGGTCGATCATTGCAACTGCTTCTTCCTCTGTGCGCATTCCCTCATCTACCAGGTCACATGCGATCTTCAAAGCAGCCTGAGCGGTTCTCTTTCCATTTCTTGTCTGCAGCATATACAGCTTGCCGTGCTCAACGGTAAATTCCATATCCTGCATGTCTCTGTAATGTCCTTCCAGAGTCTTGCACACATCCTTGAACTGTACAAATGCCTCCGGGAATTTCTCTTCCATCTCGGAAATATGCATCGGAGTGCGGACACCTGCAACCACGTCCTCGCCCTGTGCGTTCGTCAGGAACTCACCGAACAGGCCATTCTCGCCCGTAGCAGGATCTCTGGTAAATGCAACACCTGTTCCGCAGTCATCTCCCATGTTGCCGAATGCCATCATCTGTACATTGACAGCAGTTCCCCATGAATACGGGATATCATTGTCACGGCGGTATACATTCGCCCTCGGGTTGTCCCAGGAACGGAATACGGCCTTGATAGCTCCCATGAGCTGTTCCTTCGGGTCAGTCGGGAAATCTGCTCCGATCTTCTCTTTGTATTCATCCTTAAACTGTCCGGCAAGGGCTTTCAGGTCTTCCGCAGTCAGTTCTACGTCCTGCTTTACTCCCTTTTCCTCTTTCATCTTGTCGATCAGTTCTTCAAAATACTTCTTGCCGACTTCCATAACAACATCTGAGTACATCTGGATAAATCTTCTGTAGCAGTCCCATGCCCAACGAGGGTTGCCTGACTTCTCTGCCAGTACGTCCACAACCTCCTCATTCAGGCCCAGGTTCAGAATCGTATCCATCATACCAGGCATGGATGCTCTTGCTCCGGAACGAACAGAAACCAGAAGCGGATTCTCCTTGTCACCGAACTTCTTGCCGGTAACATCTTCCATCTTCGTGATCGCTTCCATGATCTGACCCATAATTTCGTCATTGATGGCCCTGCCGTCTTCATAATACTGTGTGCAGGCTTCTGTTGTGATTGTGAATCCCTGCGGTACCGGAAGACCCAGATTTGTCATCTCAGCAAGGTTCGCACCTTTTCCGCCGAGCAGGTTACGCATATCAGCGTTACCTTCCGTAAACATATAAACCCATTTTGCCATGTCCTAATGACCTCCCTAAAATATATTTTGCTATGCTTGGTTAAGGAACTGTCACGATAAATTAGTCATTCGACCTGTCTAACTGCCCATCTGCCGCATCAGAAAATCTTGACGCAGCCTGCTACGCCTGCGATTTTCTTCTTTGCAGATGAACATTTATCCAGCGCCGTCTGACTAATTTATTTCTGAACAGTTCCTAAGTCGCATTTTTATTTTAAAGGTTTTGTCGTATCACGTCAAGATATTTGTACCTAAAATAACCAAATTTGGTATTTTTTCGTTACTATTCACTCGTCAGCCGCTGTCATGATAAGTTTGTGCTTGCACAAGGACTTATCATGACAGCGGCTGACGAAGGGAGCGCCGGTTTATGAGCAAAAATAGCCGCAAAGCGGCGGAAAAGCATCGAAGATGCGTTTTGCGAATGGCGCGGAGTGAACTGTAACATTTTTTCCTTAGAACTATATATGGCTTCTGCGGTACTGTCTTTTCCACTTTTCCAGAAGCACATCATTCAGCTCCAACTGCATCCCGTTTCGGATATCCTCCATCTCCTGTCGCATCTTCGCATTGATCTCCACATAGTTATCATGCTTGGTCAGCAGGATATGATATTCCTCCAGAGACATATACTTGTACGACGCATAGAGATAAGGCTTCAGAAGCCTGGGATCCTCACAGATCTGATAGGCCCGGTCATACATCCTCGCTGACTCCTGATACAAGAAGAGCCTCCCGTAAGCCGCGCCCAGCCCGGCATAGATTCTGCCGTAAAACTTTGCGTCCACGCTCTCGTCCTTTTCCTGATTCAGAATCGCCTGGTAGACAAGGATCGCCTCTTCGATCTCCCCGCTCTCCAGCAGGTTATCGCCCTTATACTTCTGCCGCTCAATATCCTTCTGGTTTTTCAGTCTTTCCAGTACGTTCTGGATCCGGATCATCTCCGGATCCCGGTAGATCCGGGAGTCCTTCAGGATGGTCAGTACAAATTTTTCAATGGAGCCATGCATACGGATCACATCCCGAAGCTGCCCCGCCAGCGCACTCATACCCAGCTCTTCATCCAGCCACACGCACAACTGCTCATTCATGATCGTATAATCAATCAGATACAGGTTATTGCAGAGATAATAGCACAATTCTTCTATTGTAAAAATCTTGCAGTGAATCCGTGTGATCTCATACGGATGCGTCGCATGTCTCTCATGACAAAGAACCAAACTTCCCATCGTTGCCTCCTAAATGTATAATCTTTTCCGCATGGAAATCCGTAGGCAGGAAAAATTCTCCGAAGCCTACGTCCCGCACCGTAATTTTGCAAGTCTTTTCATCTAAAAGCAATGTCTCTATCTGCAGCCGCATGGAATATTCCGCGCGCTTCGGGAACTTCTCCAGCGAGATCAATTCATTCCGCAAAGACCCCTGTACCAGAGATTCCACATGCAGTTCAATGCTGTCCATATCTTCTACCAGCACTTCCCACTGGTTGTTGCACTCATACCACTGCGCTCCCCAGGACACGATCGGATACCACATTTCCTGGCCGTTCACCCGCATATTCACGGTGATCTGATCCGTCAGCTTACTTTCCGACAGATAGACCGGATTCTCGATATGCATGTACATCTTGCGGAACGCGGTATAGCATGCCCCCTTGCTGTACAGATTATTTCCGATAAACGCTCTCCGCCCGTTGCAGAGTACCCGCAGGGACTTAGGATACCAGTTGTTCTCAAAGCCCTCCCCGGTCAGAAAGACCGAGGAAACGATTCTCTTGTCAAACACGCTCTGGATGAACTTACAAAACCGCGCGTCCGCCTCCTTTGCCTTATCCTCATTCAGAACCGGATATACCGCCGCCAGTTCCTTCATATGGGCGCTTGCCACCTCATCCACCGTCACGAAGGTCGTCTTGCCGCCCCCCAGCCCCGGCTTGAGGCGCCGAAGCATAAATGCCTTGATCTCATTCCTGTCACAGCAGAACAATGCCGCCTCATACTGCCACAGTTCCTTTGGCTGATAGAACAGGTAATTGCAGAAGCTTTCTTTATAATCCTGGATGAAAATATGCTGCTTTTCAATTCCCATCCGCACCGCGATCCCCCGGAGCATCTGCGCAAGCTCCTCACGCAGCTCCGGCACACTGAACACGATTCCGTCGATCACCGGAAACTGCTGCAGGGACAGCTGGATAAACTTCGACAGCAGCCAGACCGCATCATAAGTCTCTTCCCCGCAGTCGATCTTCTCTCCCGCAAGGCTTCGTTCCAGAAGCCTGGTCACGACAAAACCTTCCTTGATGGTGACCAGACGCTTCGCCTCCTTTCCATAGGCCCATGTGTCCCTGAGCCTCCCGATCAGGAGCGGGATCTGATAATTGTCGGCATCTACTTCCAGAGTCTCAGGTTCTGACTGTTGGTCGCTGTAATAGCTAATCTGGCACATTTTCTCCGTGATCTCATATCCTATCATATTTCCCTGCCCCATGCAAATCAGCCTCCTTCACAATTTCTTATTGCCATTCCCGCCTGTTACAGTTCACGGCCTAAGGAGTTGTAGAAAAATAACTGACACATCTTGACTTGTCTATTTCTCCGGCTGCACAGGTCAAAAAGCCTCGACGTAGCCCACTACGCCTGCGTTTTTTGACCTGCACATCCGAAGAAATATCCTGCGCAATCTGTATCACTTATTTTTCTACAACTCCTAACCGGCCGCGAACTGTAACGCAATCAGCCGTGAGTATCTTTTACGCTTCATTTTCAAACATATGCGTAGCGATCATATCCTCCTGGGCATATGCCTTCATTCTCGATTCGCGTATGCTTCCTTCCGAAAGCAGGATATCGTTGAGTCTGCCATAACGCCCGTTCTCCCCTTCTCTGATCTCCTTGCTGCAGCTCTCTTTTTCGCTTCGGTAGGAATTCCCGTCAATCGTCTCTTTGAAATAATATTTTAACGTCTCATTGGCGAACAGCACGAACTTTTTCACATAGATATTGTCATACATCGGCGAGAGCACTTCCGTGGAATAGTCCACACTTTCGGATTTTCCCTTTTGAAGCTGATAGTACAGCATCACACGGCTGCCCTTCTGCCCCTTGTATTCGATCAGAGTCTTGTCCCAGAGCTGCAGTTCAATCAGCCAGTCCTTCTCATAGGACAGATAAAACGGGAAATAAAGCTGCTTTCCGCAGAGTTCCTGCAGGAACTTCTTCAGGGTTCTGCGCTGGGAAGGTGTATAATCCTTATCCGAATAGTATTTCAGCACGGCGATCTTGCAGATATCGATGGTATCCTCGCCCTTCTCATATTCCCTGCAGATGATATCGATGACGCTTCTGCTGATCTTCCTGTCCTCTGCCACATACTCCCGGGACATGTACGCCAGGTATGCCTGCTGCAGCCGGAAATACGCCCCTTCCGCATAATAATCCTCGAACACGGGCACCTCGGCGAAGATCTCTTCCGCATAGAGCATCTGTGTCAGAATCCGCTCTCCAAGCTTATGGGTATGAACCTCATAATCCTTCGCTTCCCGCCACAGCCGCTTCATATCGGTGGTCGCACCGCAGTAATAATCTGCAAGGTAAGTCAATGTGATCTTATCGAACTGCCCTTTCTTGAACAGTTCAAAACAAATAAAAGTCAGGAAGTCGTCCACTTCATAATTCGTCTCCCGAATCGTCTTGCTGCAAAGCGCGAACAACTCTTCCTCCGTGAACTGCTCCAGCCCGACAGAGCGCACGGTCTCCAGAGTCAGCTCTTCCGTCTCCTCCTCCGGACGACGCAGCCGCATTCCATTGAGATACCGTTTGCACATGTCCATATACCGCAGCTCATAAAACAACCGCTTGCTCTCATAAGGAATGGAATCCGTATAATGCCTCCCGGTCCGAGACTCCCATACAAGCCTGTCCGTCTTGGAATACAAAAATACCTGTGCACCTTCTTCCGTATAGGGAACCGTCTGCGTAATGTTCCCGTCTTCGGAAACCACATGAATAAACTTCATATTACGCACCTTGGTTGTGATCTCATACGCATGGCAGATATCATACAGAGCCTTTACCCTGTCCGGGGTCATGAGCCTTTCCGCCACGAACCTTTTATAGATAATCCGCAGATGCTCGTCAATATGCCTGCGCTCCATCTGATTCCACGCAAAAGCCTCAATCTCATCCCGATAATGGGCATAGATCTCGCTGCCCTCATCCACATAGGTGATCAGATTCGAATACAGGAATGCCAATTTATGATAATTCAAGGTATTGCCGTGCATAAAATACAGATAAACGGAGCGCGGCAGCGCTTTTTTGAACTGCATCTCTTTCACGGAAGCCATGTAAAATTCATACAGCTGCGCGATCTTCTGCTCGGATTTTACCGCCTTTTCATACCATCGGAAATAAATATTGTCCACGCAGTTCCCCTTGATCAGCAGCGTACAGATTGCCGTCAGGATCATGGATTCCGGATACATCTTATAGCATAATTCCAGCGTATTATATAAATGCTTGTCAAAGGACTTCAGCTGACTCGCCAGATTCGCCGTATACAGGGCCAGTTCCTTGGTCATAAGCTTATATTTCGCAGCAAAGAACAGTACCCGCACTTCGAACATCCCCAGCTTTTTCAGGGAAGTACTTTTTTCCCGAAAGCAGCGGAATACGACCAGATAAAAGATCAGGCTGTGTGGCTTTTCTTCATAAAACAGGTTCTCCATCACCCGCAGACGTTCACTCAATATCTTATATTCTGAATCCACCTGCACCAGCATGCACAGGATCTTCCAGCTCTCCGGATGCTTCATATAATACTTGGAAATCTCCTCCGCCACACGCCTCTGCCCGATCGAATCATTGCTCAGCAGAGTTGTCAGATAAAGATAGTAGGAGCTCAGCTCCGCATTTTTTCCGATCGCGAAACGATTATAATTGTAAGATTCCAGAAGAACCTTTGCCTCCTCCATCTTATTGCCGATCAGGCTGATATGTGCATTCACAAGAAGGTACATGTCATTCTTGTCGCTCTTTTTCCGCAGACGCTCCACCCGGCGCAGCGCTTCTTCCGTCCAGGTGCTAAGCTCCTTCTTTCCTGCCTCATACTGCAGAAATCCCTTGAGGATCGACGCGAATTCCTGCTCCTGGGAATGATGATCCTCATCCCGGTCCACATTTTTTTCCACCACGATCTCATAAGTCAATGTCTCATAGGGAGACTCCAGAATAATCTGTCCGAAATTGCTTCCCTTATGCAGCCTGTCGTCATGGATTATATACTCCATCCGGTAAGAATTCCCAATGAACTCCTCGGTAGAGATTCTGGACCGCTCAATCGTCAAAAAATCGCTTTCCGTATGTACATCGATCAGAAGATGCCCCCAGGTATTCTTCTTGATCGTGAAAATTTCCTTTCTGGTCTCTGTCAGTGAGATAAATGCCCTGCTTTCTTCCTCCAGTGTCAGGAAGATCTTCTCCTTCTGCTTACAACCCACCAGGAACTCTTCAAGAGCCTGCTGATCCAACTCCCATTTTCGCATATTGTCATAAAGCGCCTGGATCCTTTTATCTTCGTATTTTAAAATCTCATAAAAATCACGGGAACGAAACAGCTTTTCCGCCTCTGCCGGATCTTGAAAAGAAAGCTTCTTAAAATCCTCCAGGCTCTGCACCTTCCCGTAACGGGTCATGACAAAGGGCTTCTCTATGATCGCCGTGAACGCGATATCGAATTCTCCGCCGTTGCACACGATCGTGAATCTCCCATGCTCCACATGTCCGGGCACAAGTCCGGTTCCGTCATAGACATAATAGATGTTCACCGGGTTGCCGTCAAAGCCCTGTTCTTCACAGCGCATACGGAAAGAAGAAGGATAGACAAGACCACGGATCGTCCCCTCCCCCTGATTCTGCAGAGAAAAGCTGCCTTTATATACCTCTCCTTCCCCCACCCGCATGGTAATATGGGTCTCGGAAAAGATAATATCCGGCTGCGGAATATGAAAATCTCCTTTAGAAAGACGCTTAATCTTATTCTTCAAATTCGTCACCTACTTCACAACATTCTAAAAAGATAGTTCAGGCCACAGGTAAACTACAATCTGGGTACACACTATATCGATTATATCATTATTCTACTGATTCATGCAATGGTAGAATCAAGAAATATCCTGCTTTTTTAGCAGAAGGCATACGCACTCCGTATGGACGGTCTCACAGAACTGATCGACTGCCCTGCACTTTACCATCTCATAGCCTCTTCCCTGTATCATCTCCAGATCTCTTGCCAGGCTGGTCACCTTGCAGGAGATGTAGACGATCCTCTCCGCCCCGTAATCAAGGATCTTCGGCAATGCTTTCGGGTGGATTCCGTCCCTGGGCGGATCCAACACGATCACATCCGGCTTTTCCGGGATCTCATTCAGAACCCGGAACACATCACCCGCGATAAATCTGCAATTCTTCAGCCCGTTCTTTGCCGCGTTCTCCCTTGCTGCTTCCACTGCCTCCGGGATGATCTCCACTCCGATCACCTGCTTTGCCACCGGAGCCAGTACCTGCGCGATGGTCCCTGTCCCGCTGAACAGATCGAAGACCGTCCGATCCCGGAGGTCGCCGATATATTCCCTGACCACTCGATACAGCACCTCCGCCCCCCGGGTATTGGGCTGAAAAAAAGAGAAGGGGGTGATCTTAAATTCCATTCCCATGAGCTTTTCCAAAAAAAAGTCCTGCCCATATATGATTTCCGTCCTGTCACTTTTCACCACATCTGACAGCGAGTCGTTGAAAATATGAAGAATTCCCGCGATACGCCCCTCCAGCTCCAATGCCAGAATCCGTTCTGTCAGAGACCTCAAATCATATTCTCCCTGTGTCGTCGTCACAAGATTCACCAGAATCTCACCTGTGGCATCCCCTCTGCGCAGCAACAGATGACGGAGATATCCCTCATGCCGCAGCTTCTTATAATAAGGAACATTCCGTTCCTGAAAATAGCCCAGTACACAGTCCAGAATTGCCGTCATATCCTCATGTACCAGCCGGCAGTCAGACGCTGTCAGCACATCATAGGTACTTCCCTTCTTATGAAGCCCCAATGACAGCGGTCCTCCCTTATAGGCATCTCCAAAAGAAAATTCCATTTTATTTCGATAGCCGAACTCCTTCGGGCTGCCCAGTATCCCTTCAAACACATAGCTGCTCCCGGGCACGGCCGCCCGATCCAGAATCTGCCGGACCTGCCCGGCCTTCATCTCCAACTGCGCCTCATAGGACATGGTCTGGTACATGCATCCTCCGCAGGCCGGAAACAGGCTGCACACCGGATCTCTCGTCTCCAGAGGAGACCTCTCCAGCACCTCAAGGAGCTGCCCCTGCGCGTTCCCCTGCTTGAACTTCCGGATCATAAACCGGACCTTCTGCCCCGGAATCCCATTCTTTACCGATACATACTGCCGCTCTTCAGCCACATAAACCTTCCCGGTATTCGGAAACTCCACCTTCTCAATAATTCCCTCATATATCTGTCCTTTTTTCATCTCTCCCTTGCTCCTAACGCAAAAAAGAGGCAGAGTGCAACTCTACATTCTGCCTTGACTCCCACGGCACAACCGACCGGATGGGCATGCCCCGCATGTCCATCCGGCATCTGCCGCAGATAAATTCCTGCCAGAAAATGACTTAATGTTAATTATACCTGATCTTCCTCACTGAAATAGTCATCGAAATCATCATCAAAATCTTCTTCGAAATCTTCAAGATAATCCGGCGTCACGAACTTATACACTGCAAACGCAATTGCCGCCACCGCTGCGATCGCTCCGATAATTGCCAATGCCCATATAACCGCATTCTTCTGCTTCTCCGCCTCATTCCTGTGAAGCAGTTCCTTTAACTTTGTCTCCGCGATCAATTCTTCCATCTTACTCCTAGCATCCATATTCTTTCCGTCCTTTCCCACTCTTGCAATCTGATTTCAATTATATTTTATTATAGCACTATCGTTTTCAGATTACTACTAAAATTATGTTAATTTTCAAAAAAACTTTTTTATTAGTATATTTAAAGCTTCCGCAGTTTTGCAAACGAAGCGAACATCTTCCTGACCCCTGCCGTATCAAACTCAACCGTCACTTCGTAATCTCTTCCGCCTTCCGTAATATCCTTCACCAGGCCATCACCAAACTTGATATGATTCACCCTGTCTCCCACGGTATAGTCCAGTCCCTTTTCCTTCGTCACCGTGAACTGTTTTGCTTTCTTTACGGCGGAACCGCTCTGGAAGGGCTGCTGGCGAAATGCCTTTCTTGCCTGCTGCTTCGCATTCTGGGCCGGCGCTTCCCGCTCCTTTTCGAACATCTTTTTCTCAGTCTCAAGCAGTTCTGCGGGAATCTCATTCAGAAACCGTGACATCGCATTGTAACGGATCTCCCCCCGGAGCATCCGCTGCCTCGCGCAGCTCACGGTCAGCTTCTTCTCCGCCCTCGTGATGCCCACATAGCAGAGCCGCCGTTCTTCCTCCAGATTCTCCGGATCATCCACACTCATGGAGCTGGGAAACAGTCCGTCTTCCATCCCTGCCAGGTACACATGGGGGAACTCCAGTCCCTTCGCGCTGTGCAGCGTCATCAGCACCACATAATCCTGATTTTCGTCCAGGCTGTCAATATCGGCGACCAACGCCACCTCTTCCAAAAATCCGCTCAGCTCCGGCCTCTCCCCCGCATCGTTGCAGACTTCCTCATAAGATACGATCTTGCTCATCAGCTCGTCAATATTCTGTATCCTGGCTTGTGCGTCCTCCTTGTCTTCCGCTTCCAGCGTCTCTATGTATGCGGTCATTTCCAGAATCTCTTCCATCAGTTCGTGGATACTTTCCTGCTCCGCCCTGCTCTTAAAATATTCTATCAATGCCACAAAAGAATCCAGCTTGGAAGACGCTCTCCCGATATTCGGAATCAGATCCAGCCCCTGCAGGGCACTGTAAAATCCGATGCCGCGCGCCGTGGCAGACTCCTGAATCCGGTTCACGGTGGCAAGCCCGATCCCCCGTTTCGGGACATTGATGATCCGGCGGACCGCCAGATCATCCCGGCCATTGTCGATGGTCTTCAGATAGGCCAGCAGATCCTTGATCTCTCTGCGGGCATAGAAGTTGATCCCCCCCACGATCTTATAAGGTATGTTGGATGCCACAAGCTTTTCCTCAAAAAGACGGGACTGTGCATTCGTACGGTATAGAATGGCACAGTCATTGTACTGTCCTCCCTGCCGCACCTGACTTTGAATGTCTTCCGCAATATATTCCGCTTCATCGTACGCCGTATAGAACTGACGGAACCGGATCTTATCCCCTTCTCCCTTTTCCGTCCACAGTGTTTTGTCCTTTCTGCCTGCATTGTTGCGGATCACCGCATTCGCCGCATTCAGGATATTCCCGGTAGAACGATAATTCTGCTCCAGCTTGATGACTCTTGTATTCTGGAATTCCTCTTCAAAGTTCAAAATATTCCGGATATTTGCCCCCCGGAATTTATAAATTGACTGATCATCGTCCCCTACCACGCAAAGATTCCGGTACTTCGCCGCCAGGAGGCTGATGAACTTGAACTGAACCGTATTGGTATCCTGGTACTCATCCACCATGATATACCGAAATCTTTCCTGATAATATTCCAGGATATCCGGCTGGGTCTGAAACATCTGCACCGTCCGCAGCAGCAGGTCGTCAAAGTCCAGCGCATTGCTGGCTCTGAGCTGACTTTCATATTCCCGGTATACCTTCGCAATGTTTTTCATTCCATAGTTGCCTTCTGCCTGAGCCTCATATTCATCCGGTGTGAGCATCTTATCCTTTGCGGAAGAAATGGCTGAGAGAAGCGCTGTCTCCTTATATGCCTTTGTATCAATATTCAGCTTTTTACAGATATCCTTCATCAGAGTCTTCTGGTCATCGCTGTCATAGATTGTAAAATGATTCTCATAACCCAGCCTGTCGATATGCCTCCGCAGGATCCTCACACAAGTCGAATGAAATGTACTCACCCAGACGCTCTCCGAGCCGAAACCTGCCAGCTTATCCACACGGTCCCGCATCTCTCCCGCCGCCTTATTGGTAAATGTGATGGCAAGGATATTCCATGGATTCACCCCTTTTTCCTCCATCAGATAAGCGATTCGGTGCGTTAGTACTCTTGTTTTCCCGGAACCTGCCCCTGCCAGGATGAGAAGCGGCCCATCCGTATGGTATACGGCCTCCCTCTGTTGTTCATTCAATGTATCGTATATACTCATAATCCTCTCCTTATCGTACATTTCCGGGGTTCTCAGCTCTTTTTCTTCTTTTTCCGAACCTCTCTCGGCGTACATCCGTAGACTTCATGGAACATCTTATTGAACAGCTTATAATTGGTAAATCCATGCTTTTCCGCCAGTTCCATGATCCCGGTGTCCGTATTGCAGATTTCCTGATAAATGTGCATCAGGCGCACCTGGCTGACATATCTGGTAAATGTCACCCCCATACTTTTCCGAAAGAACCGGCTGAAGTATTCTCTGCTCAGATAAAAATGGGAAGCGATCTGTTCCAGGGATATGGGTTCCCTATGATGAATTTCTATATATTCGATCATTTCCTCAAGCCGTTCCAGCGTCTCCCGATTTTCCGGCTTTTGCACCGCTTCTCCGGTTCCTGCAAACTGATTGACAAGTTCAAAAAATATTTCCATTGCGATCGCCTGGCTTTTCAGCCTGTACCCCAGTGGATGCATCACGTACAAAGGCGGCAGCCCTTTTAAAAGTTCGCAGATTGCCAGATATGCCTCCAACTGCTCTTTGCAAATTTCTGTCCGCGTACAGCATAAATGATATTCTTTCAGATTCGGGATAAAGTTCTCCATGCTGCTCCGCGAAAAATGGATAACGATCATCATAGACTCACCCTTGCATCGGAACTCATGAAGCAGGTTCGAATCAATCACAACAAATTCTCCTGCCACGACCGGATACTCCTTTCCTTCGATCGTGATCTCCGCATTTCCGTTCAGTATATAGATCAGCTCGACGGCGGAATGCCAGTGGACCGGATTATATTTTCTCACATTTGTATAATAATGGATCTGAACTCCGGTCCTCTCCAGCTTAAATAAAGGCTCATAGATCATATTCCGTACTGCCTTTCCCTGTACTTGAAAACAGCAGGAGCCATATCATCCGGTACCTGCTGTATTTCTTTATGCCCTTGCCGCTCCGTCTACGGACAGAACCTCTCCTGTCACATAGGCAGCCATATCACTTGCCAGGAATACAAATGCATTTGCGACGTCCTCCGGCTCCCCGACTCTGCGCAGCGGAATGGTCGCGATCAGCGGCTGAATCATGGAATCCGGAAGCGCCGCCACCATGTCAGTCTTTGTGATTCCAGGCGCCACAGCATTGACACGGATGTTGCTCGGTCCCAATTCTCTTGCCAGCGAAAGCGTCAGGCCGTTTACCGCGAACTTGCTTGTGGGATATGCCACACCTCCCGGCTGGCCGGATATGCTGACCATGGAGCTTGTATTCAAAATACATCCGCCTCCCTGCTCCTTCATGATCTTCACCACCGGCTGGATGGCATTGAAGATCGCGTTGACATTCAGCTTCATCACCTTTTCGAACTGTCCTGGTTCATAGTTATCGATCTTTGTGCTGTCCGATACTCCCGCATTGTTCACCAGAATATCGATTCTTCCGTATTTTGCCTTTATCTCCTGGATCGCTTTTGCCATCTCTTCTTCATTTGTCAGATCCGGATGCGCGCCTTCCACGGGCCAATCCGGATTCTCAGCCTTCAAAGAAGCCAAAGCTTTATCCACCGTTTCCTGTCTTGATCCAAAAAGAACTACCTTCGCGCCATTCTCCAGGTACTTCTTCACGATCGCATATCCGATTCCCCTTGTACCCCCTGTTATAACTGCTACTTTGTCTTTTAACATCATACTTTCCTCCTGAACTTTTGAAACTTTTGCACTAAGATTAGCATAATTCTGCATAAAAAGAAAGCCCTTTTGTGAAATTTAACCAAATAAACTTCCCTGCAGCAGGATGCAGATCGCTGTAAGTTACCGTTCACTCCTGGGCCGTGCACCACGCTGCACGGTCGCAGGCCAGTACATACCTGGGGCTGTAATCCGGCCTCTTGCCGTAAGGCAACTTTAAATAGGCCGGATTCGTTACAGTTCGCTGGCGGTTACAGTTCACTGGCCAGCCAGTGAACTGTAACCGCTGTAAACTTATTCTTGCTATCTGGTTTTAAATACTATATAATATATTCATCGAGGTGATAACATGAAAATAGATACAAGTGACATGCTCAACAGCATCCTGCAGAGTCTTTCCCGGATTGACTATATCCATGCGGACGACATTCCCAATATTGATCTGTATATGGATCAGGTGACTACCTTCATGGATAAGCAGCTGTCTTCCACCAGGCGATATGAACAGGATAAGATTCTGACCAAGACCATGATCAACAATTATGCCAAGAACAATCTTCTTCCCCCGCCCGTGAAGAAGAAATATACAAAAGAGCATGTATTAATATTGATCTTTATTTATTATTTTAAGAACATATTGTCTATCAAGGATATCGAAGCATTACTTGAGCCTCTCACGAAAAAGTATTTCCACAAGGATGATTCCTTCAATCTGACTTCCATTTATGAGGAAGTCTGCTCCATGGAAAAGGCGGAGGTGGAACCTCTCATGGAAGAAATGAAGGAGGTTTACGCACGTGCTATGGATTCCTTCACCGACGCCCCCGAGGAAGACCGCACGTATTTACAGCTCTTTTCTCTGGTCTGCAGCCTGAGCTTTGATGTCTATGTGAAAAAGCAGATGATTGAAAAGCTGATTGATTCGATCCCGGAGCTGAATCAGGATTAAACGTACGAAAAAGCTGCCAAAAGCAGCTTTTTCCCTTTCCGAATGACTCTTTTTATGCTTAAACGGCTGATTTTATCTCCTCATCTATCCTTTCAAATACCATATCGTATCCATCGTTTCCGTAATTTAAAGAACGATTCACCCGGCTGATCGTAGCCGTGGAGGCTCCTGTCTTCTCCGCAATTTCCAGATAAGTCTTCTTTTCCCTGAGCATTTTTGCCACCTCAAACCGCTGCGAAAGGGATAACAATTCATTGATCGTGCAGATATCTTCAAAAAATGTATAGCATTCTTCTTTGTCTTTTAAACTGAGTATCGCGCTGAATAAATAATCAACCGCTTCTGTTCTTATTTTCTTACTCATATGACCCTCTCCTTTTGTTACTATATCTATAGACATGCAGCCATGCCGCACAACAGCCAAATACTGATCCGCAGGCACATCGGCAATGCCCTTTATAATTTTAACACACTAAACTTTTAAAGTCCATACTTCGAAATACTTTTTACCAGAATAAATTTATCACCGATCATTGCCGCCGACATATAGTAATAAGGATTGAAGCATTCTATTTTCAGGAGGATTTTATGAAAAAGCGATTCATTGCCGTACTTCTCACCGCTGCTTTTGCCGTGTCACTGGCAGCATGTGCGGAAAAGCCAACTCAGGGAACTGTGGAAACGACGGAAAAAGCAAATACTGAAGAAACAGCAGACACGCCGGAGGAGCCAAGAGCTACACCCGAGCCTGCCAAAAAGGAACTGACAGACATTACTTTAAATGAAGTTGCTCACTCCATCTTTTACGCCCCCATGTATGTCGCTGTCGAGGAAGGATACTTCGAGGACGAAAATATCCGTCTGGAGCTTGTCTGCGGATTCGGGGCCGATAAGGTGATGACCGCCGTACTTTCCGGCGAGGCGGACATTGGATTCATGGGCTCGGAGTCCTCAATCTATACCTATAATGAAGGGGCAAATGATTATGTTGTCAACTTCGCGCAGCTTACCCAGCGGGCGGGAAATTTTCTTGTCGCCCGGGAAGAGATGCCTGATTTTACCTGGAATGATCTGAAAGGAAAGACTGTTCTTGGCGGAAGAAAAGGCGGCATGCCAGAAATGGTATTTGAATATATTCTTAAGGAAAACAAAATGGATCCCGCTTCGGACCTGGAGATTAATCAGAGCATTGATTTCGGTGCTACCGCCGCAGCATTTTCTGAAAATCTGGGAGATTTTACGGTTGAATTTGAGCCGGGCGCGACTGCCCTCGAAAAGGAAGGAAAAGGCTATGTTGTGGCCTCACTCGGAGAAGACAGCGGTTATGTCCCCTATACGGCCTACAGTGCGAAGCAGAGCTTTATAGAGGAGCATCCGGATACAATCCAGAGCTTTGTCAACGCCCTTCAAAAAGGCATGGACTATGTACAGACCCATTCCCCGGAAGAAATCGCGAAGATCATTGCACCTCAGTTTCCGGAATCTGATCTGGAGACCATTACCACTATCGTGACCAGATATTATGAGCAGGATACCTGGAAGGAAAATCTTGTCTTCGAGAAATCCAGCTTTGAATTGCTTCAGGATATCCTGGAAAGTGCAGGAGAATTGGAACAACGGGCACCTTACGACGACTTAGTCACCACCAGCTTCGCAGAAGAAGCGGCAAAATAAATTCCAGCAACCCACTCCGGCCGCATTTTATGAAAAGGGCCGCTCTGCCCGTATTTTGCAGAGCGGCCCTTTTGACTTCACAAATTATTATACTTTTGTTAACAATCCGTTCAAATTTGTATCACATTTTTTCCACAACTCAAAGATATAATATAATTGTTCGAAAGAAAGAACACTTTTTCATAAACTTTTTCCCCCTTTGAGTCACAGCAATGTGGCTCTTTCCTTTTGCCTAAGGAGTTGTAGAAAAATAAGTGATACAGATTGCGCAGGATATTTCTTCGGATGTGCAGGGCAAAAAACGCAGGCGTAGTGAGCTACGTCGAGGCTTTTTGACCTGTGCAGCCGGAGAAATAGACAAGCCAAGATGTGTCACTTATTTTTTTACAACTCCTAATTATAAGTCAAAAGGCCGCACAGGTCAAAAAGCCTCGGCACAGCCTTGCTTTTTTAACCTGCACATTCGAAAAAATATTCCTTAACGAGTCCATTTATTCATAGTCATCTTCAAACGGATCATCGTAATCATCCGCATCTTCATAATCGTCTGAATTCCTGGATATGATTCCCAACACCAGCAAGATAATTCCAACTACAATTCCTGCGATTGCGCAATACAGGAAAATCTTATCATCCTGCCGTTTCAGGAACATAAATACTGCGGCACCGAAATCAAAAAGCATGGGTAGAATATAAGCCAGGATGGTACTGCGGTTCTGCATTATCAGAAGAAGCAGACCTGAAACAAGCATACAGATCGCGAAGATAATATAGGTCGTTCCGGTCGAAACCGTACTGCCGGACGCAATGTTATCCAGTCCTGCGGAAAATCCGCCGTACGCAAAAAATCCGGCGGCCAGAATGGAAACAATCCCCAGAAGAATGCGCGGAATACGGAATCTTGCCTCCTCATATTCCATATCGTCTTCATCCTCATATTCGTCTTCCTCTTCATCTTCCTCTTCCAAATCTGCCTTTGTATTCGGACGGTGTCTTGAAGGCGCAGGACGTTCTTTTTTCAACGGTTGCTCTTCTTCATCCGGAAGCGGTCTTTTCCTCTTTACAGGCTGCTCTTCCTCATCCGAAATCGGTCTTTTCCTTTTTGCATGCTGCTCTCCTTCATCCGGAAGCGGTCTTTTCCCCTTTGCGGGCTGCTCTCCCTCATCCGGAAGCGGCCTCTTCTTTTTTACAGGCTTATAATCAGGATCCGTAGAAAGCATATCCTCATATCCCTGTCTCACCGCATGTTCTTTTTTCACCCGGACCTTTTCCGGCGGAATATTACCATAACGCTGTTCCTCGGATACCGGTGCGCTTTTCCGGACAGGCTTTTTCCTGGCAGCGCCTTCCGGCAAAAGTTCCCTTTCCGTCTCATCGGCAGTTCTCTTTTTGGCCTGCGGCTTTCCCTGTGCCTGCCGTTGTGCAGGTGCTTTTTCTGCCGCCGCACCGTTGGCCGGCCGTTTTGCGGATCCGGGCTTTGCTGCTTTGGACTTTTCAGCAGAAGGCTTCTGTCCCTGCGGCTTTCTCGGACTTCTCTCAGAACCGGTCTCTGCGGAAGCCGGTCTGCGCGCCGGCTTTTCTCCGGAAGCTTCCTTTGCGTCCGAAGCCTTGTGCACCGTCTTCCGTTCTCCGGTGACTTCCCCGGAGGCTGCCTTTTGCGGCACTTTTTTCTCGGAAGCAGGATCCGGGTTCCCGGAGGCATGCCTCCGGACCGCCTCTTTCTGGGGAAGCGTGTTCTCCTGGGGAGCTCTCCTTTGGGCAGGCTGGCCTGCGGCGGGCTTTTGTCCTGCCGGCTTTGGGGCCGGAGCCGGCTCCGGATTATTTTCCTGACTTTCGGCTCTGACAGGAGCCTTTTTCACCGGGGCGCTTTTCCGTACCGGCTCAGGCGGTGTCCCCTTGCTCTCCTTTACAACGCTCTCCGGCTTTTGGGGAGGAGCCTGTTCCTTTTGAGTATTCGTCTCTGAATCCGGCGCCGCTTTTCTAACGCGCTGCTTGTCAAGATCCCACTGTTTTTTACAGTCACGGCATACAGCATATTGATGAAAGACCGGTGCACCTTGTTCATCGACACCAACCTGCTTCTTTTGTAACTCAACATCTTTTCCACATATCGGACATTTCATGATGTACATTCCTCTCTTTAGTATTCACCAATTCAACAGAAAAAACGCCTGTTTCCATTTTGGCTAGAATCATTATAACATCTAATGCCGATAAGGACAATGAGAAAATTTTTTATTCCTTTTTGGAGTTTTTCACAGGAATGAACGGCGGCTCAAATTGATAGACATCATTATACGCTTCCAGTTCCTCTTCCGATGTAGGAAGAAACGGGATCAGCCCGGTACAGTCCCGTGCGGAAGCAGCATTCGACAGATAATCATAATCATCAATTAGTTTTTCATTTTCCTTTGGATTTAACATATTTTTCACCTCAAGCTTATTTTTCGCCGAAAAAAAAATTGTATTCCAGGAAAAATATGGTAAACTAAGAGACAGAATATATAGAACAGGATGTGAAGCCTATGATCGATAAAAAATTAATTCCCGTGGGCGGACTGAAAAAGGAACCTTTTTCCGGAGGCCATCTTGGAATGCGGTATTATTTCCGCGCGGACGAAAGCAAAGAAACCTTTTCCGTATTCATCTATCCGGAACCCTGGTCCTTTGAACAGACCCCTGATGAAAAAAAGCAGTCCGCCTCCTTCCCCTTATCCGATGAGGGAATGGATTCTGCCATTGCATGGCTTTTTGAAAGGTATGAAGCCCAAAAAGAGACCTGGGAGAACGCAAAAAAGAACTGTATGCATATCGTAAACAACACATGATAAAGTATAACAACGTTTTTATTTTGATTTTAGAATTTTCATAAATTCTTCCATATCTTGTCACATTCGATTCACAAATGCTTGTTATGATGTATTCATGTTCAAGAAGACGATGGCTGCGGATGCAGTCAGCATGTGCGGCCATCGAGCTTCGCCTAAAGATCATTGGATTCGAACACTTTCTAAATTTTGATAGATTTCCCTTTTCTCTGAGCTGTTTGCAGAATCTGCAGCAGCTCTTTTTAGTTCAATAGGAAACTTCTCCGAATTTTCCTATTGAACTAAAACCCTCCGGGGGATGCGCACTATGCGCATAAGGAAAATGG